>JAEEQG010000062.1 GCA_016285185.1 Spirochaetota bacterium | reverse complement strand
CATATTCCTTTGCAGAAAGAGGAACTCTTTCCATTTTATCATCATGTTTTGTCTTAAGTACAAAACTGTTCATATCAAGAACAAAGTTTCCGAATGAGATGGTTTTATCATCCTGTGTTTGTGAAGAATTTTCGTGAATACGGCGGATTATTGCCCTGACCCTCGCGACAAGAACTTTTGGAGAAAAAGGTTTTGTTACAAATTCGTCAGCACCGTAACCTAACCCTGCAATAATGTCCTCATCAGCATCACGGGCAGACACAATAATAACCGGTACAGAACTTGTCTTTCGGAAATGATTGAGAAATTCAAAACCATCCATTCCAGGCAGGTTCAAATCCAGAATAACCAGATCCGGTGACCAGTCAGCAAGTTTTTCTACAGCAATTTCTGCCGTTTCTGCCTGAAAAGTTTCCATTCCTTCCTTTTCAAGATACATGGCAACAAGAGCCGACATTTCCTTAACATCTTCCACAATCAGAATTTTTGCTTTCATATCGGTTTTATAATCGCATAGTTTTGAAAATAAATAAATTAATGAAACACGGAATAACAATTTTTTCAAATTCTTTTCATTTTCTTTTAATGACTGTAGTTTTGAAATGTTCTAGTATTGCAACAAGGAAAATTGTAAGTTACAATTTTTGTATAGTTTTACCAACAGGTGCAGTATGAAAAGTATTACAAAAGCTATCATCTTTTTCTGTTTTATTTCTGCCTTTTCCGCTTTGCAGTCACAAGAAATGGAATTGACTCTGGAAAAAGCGCAGGAACTGGCAACAAGTCGTAATTCTGACATCCAAAAACAGGCTATAGATCTTGCTTCGGCACAGAGAGCCGATAAAAATGCATGGAATTCGTTGATACCGTCCATATCATTAAACGGAGGAATATCAAATTCACATACAATCACAGACGGAAATACTTTTTTCCCTAAAGACAGCAGCAGCTGGTCCTGGTCAGGTTCCGCAGGAATCAGCATAGGACTAAATACGGCAATTCCTGTAAAGGCAAAAATAACATCACTTACCTATGCGATGGCAAAAACATCATATTCAAAACTTTTAAACACTATCAGGCTGCAGGCGACAACCTCATTCTATAATCTGCTTTCGCAGCAGAAAAATATAGCAATTCTTGAGGAAAGCCTCAATCTTGCAAAAAAACAGTATGATCAGGTCAATGCAAACTACAAAAACGGTCTTGCTTCGGAGTTGGAACTGCTAAAAGCGCGTTATTCCTATCAGGCAATCCAGCCAAAAATAACACAAGCACAGACCTCCTATCAGAATGCACTTTCGTCCTTTTTAATGCTGCTAGGGCTTGATTCCGGAACACAAATCAAATTCATTGACAATACTTCGATAAAAGAACTTAAATTGCCACCTGCAGAGCAACTTGCAAATTCTTTTGTCGAAAACCGCTACGATGTAATTCAAGCAAGAGAATCGCTTACAAAAGCTCAGCTTTCTGCAAGTCTTTCAAAACATTCTTCTTACTCGCCTTCTATAAATCTTTCGGAAAATCTCAGATCCGGTACAGAAATCAAGAAAGATGCAAAAAAGCCGGGTTTAAATGGTTCTTTTTCAGTTTCCGTATCAATTCCAGTAAACGGATATATTCCAGGTTCAAACGACAACCTTAACATAAAAAACGCAAAAGATGCTGTCTCTACCGCATCCATTAATCTTGAAAACACAATTAAAAACGCAAAACAGGACATTAATAACAAAGCGGCTGAACTTAACAGACTTTATGAATCCTTGTCAATGAACAGCATGAACATAAGCATTGCGGAAAAAGCATATACACTTTCATCCCAAAGCTACAACGCAGGTCTTTTGTCACAGACCGAGCTGGCAACACAAAGACAGGAACTGATTACCGCAAAACAAACACTTTCCGAAGCAGAAAGCAACTATATCGTAAGCATTTACAATCTGGCTTCTGCATTAAATATTCCGGTAAACGAACTTATTTCCAAATATGGGGTAAAAAATGAAAACTAATATATCCGATGGTATCGTTAAAATAATAGTTGTTATTCTGATTGCTATCTTTCTGGGACTTACCGTATTAAGCTCATTTTCAAAAAAAGGATCTGGAGGAGCCCCCGGAGGCATGCCTGGCGGAGCTCCAGGCGGTATGCAAGGAGGAGCCCCGGGCGGTATGGGTAAAATGCCCGGCGGACCAGGCGGCAACGGACAGGCATTGAATACAATAACTGTCTCTGCAAAACAAATGCAAAAAGAAACCATCCTTTCAACCGTAAAACTGAATGGTGATGTTGCATCAAAAACAGAAGTAACCGCATTTCCTATTACATCGGGTAAAGTTGTTCAGCTGAAAAAAGTCCTTGGTGATTCCGTAAAAAAAGGTGAAGTAATAGCATACATAGACCCTTCAAAACCAGGAGCCGCATACGCAGCAAGCCCTGTCAGTGCACCGGTAAGCGGAACTATAATTGCGCTTAATGTAAATACCGGCGACACAGTAAACTCAGGAACTGCGATAGCTACAGTAGGTTCTCTTACAGACCTTGAAATAGTTACCTATGTTTCGGAAAAATACTCCGCATATCTTCAAAAAGGTCTTCCAGCGTTTGTTTCACTTGTTTCCGCTCCGGATGAGTTTTTTCCTGCGACAGTCGAAACACTAAGTCCTGTTGTAGATAATCAGACAAGAACAATCCGTATCGGTCTTAAACTCGACGGAGACGATACAAGAATAAAACCCGGAATGTTCGCAAGTATCCGTCTTGTAATAAAACAGGAAGACGATACATTCGTAATTCCCAAAAAAGCTTTAAAAACCTACAATGACAAAGACTGTGTATTCATTATCGAAGACAATATGGCAAAACGTGTTTTTGTAACTACAGGAATCAGCAATGACTCAGACATACAGCTTACATCAGGCGTAAACATCGGTGATACAGTCATAACTGCAGGATCCGTAACAGAAGGCAGCCCTGTAAAAATCGCGGCAACCTCAACAGGAGAATAACGTGACTATAGCAGAACTTTCCGTACGCCGACCTGTTACCATTGTAATGGTATATATTCTTATCATAGTACTATGCTGCGTTTTTCTTCCTAAACTCGGAATCGCCATGTACCCGGAAACAACTTTTCCGATGATTTCGGTTATGACCACATACAGCAATGTAGGACCGGAAGAAATTGACAAAAGTGTTACACAGGTTCTAACAAACCAGCTCACCCGTATTCCGGGTATAAAATCGATAAACTCCACTTCTTCCAACGGAAGCAGTTGGATAGGTATTGAATTTGGATATGATAAGGATCTTGACGAAGCAACTGATGATATCCAATCGGCAATTACAAGAGTACAGGGACGACTGCCGGATAACTGCAGTACCCCGTCCATTTTCAAATTCAATTCGTCTTCCATGCCAATCATGAGACTTGCGGTTGAAGGTGATCTGCCGCTTAACGAATTAAAAACTCTTGCAGAAGATACTATCGCACCGCTATTGGAACGTGTTGATGGAGTATCTTCTGTAGATGTACAAGGTGGTGCAGCAAAACAAATCCGCGTAGACGTTCACCAAAACAGGCTTGATGCTTACGGAATCTCATGCAGTACAATATCACAGGCGTTGGCCGCAAGAAACATTCAGCTTTCTTCAGGCGAAATTACCCAGAATAATATCAATTATGAAATCGTAACAAGTGAATATTTTACTTCACTTGACGATATAAGGGAAACAATAGTCACCAGCAAAAACGGCGTTCCTATCCGTGTTGATGACGTTGCAGAAGTTTACGAAGCATACAGCAAATCAGGACGTGTTGTATACATAAATGGTGTTCCAGGACTATACATAAGCGTATCAAATGAATCAGGAACAAACGCTTCGACAATCTCAAAAGGAATCAGACAACAGCTCAAGACTGTAAACTCTGTCCTTCCCAAAGGAATCAGCGTAAGTGTTATAAGCGATGATACCTCTATGATTGATTCAACAATGAAACAGGTTTACGGCTCAGCCGTTCAGGGAGCAATACTTGCAATGCTCATCATCCTGCTGTTTCTCCGGAGTATTAAAAGTTCCTTTATCATCGGACTTTCAATTCCTATAAGTATCCTTATAACACTTATGTGTATGTCTTTAATGGAACTTACCGTAAACCTTATGACCATGTCAGGTCTTATCCTCGGTATGGGTATGGTTGTTGACTCGTCAATAGTTATTCTCGAGAACATTTATATCCACAGGGGAAAAGGCGAAAAACCGGCAGTTGCGGCAATTCTCGGAAGCCGCAACATGATAAATGCAATCGTTGCTTCAACACTTACGACCATCTGTGTTTTCGTTCCTCTTATTATTTACAAAGCTGATCTCGAAATGATCGGCCAAATGTTCAATGAAGCCGTTATAACAGTTGTAATATCACTGGTAGCATCTTTGTTCGTAGCTATTACTCTTGTTCCGGCTCTTTGCGGAAGCATCCTGCAGATAAACACAAGAGTACAAAAACCTCTAAAATTTCCTCTGCTTAAATTTTTGGACAACACTATAGAAAAAGGTATTACAAGCCTTGAAAACGGCTATGTAAAAGTACTGGATTTTTGTATCCACAACCGCTTTTTAATCATAGTACTTGTTATTTCCATGCTCTTACTAAGTTTTCAGAAGTTTTCATCATTCGGTATGAACCTTGCTCCATCATCCAATGCGGATGATCAGGTCAACGTAACTGTAACTCTGCCGATTGGAACAAATAATTCCGTAGTTCTTGATTATCTATTCCAGTTTCAGGACATTGTCATAAAAGAATGTGAGGGTGCATACAAAAATATCATTATTAACTCAGGAAACAGTAACAGCGGCTCAATTCAGATTAATCTCCCAGAACTTACGGAACAAACCATGAGCCCTACTGACATAAAGGCAAAGCTTACTCCGTATCTTAAAAACTGGTCGGATGTAACAGTTTCCTTCTCTTCGGGACGAGGTCCCGGCGGCGGTAACAGCGCAATAAACATCAAATTGGTGTCAAATGACGCGGAGGCTTCACAAAAAACCGCAGACACAATTGTTGACATTCTTAAAGAAAGGGTTCCTCTAGTAAAAGATATTTCCACTGACTTTGAAAACGGAAGCCCGCGTTATCAGCTTCAAATCAATACAGAGGCGGCTTCTGCGGCAGGCGTCAGTGTAAATTCTATTGCAACCGAAATACGAACAGCAATAAACGGTATTACTGCAACAACATATTACAAGGACGGAAATGAATACTCTATAATTGTCGCACTACCGGAACTTGACCTGCAAAACACGACAGACTTAAGCTCTCTCTCTGTTGCGACAGGAAAAGGAAGAATGACTCTTGATAACTTTGTTACATTTGCAGAAAGCAAATCACCACAGCGAATACAGCGCGAAAACGGCGAGCGTGTAAATCACGTAACTGCAGCACTTGCTGATGGAGCAACTGTTACCGAAGCACAGGCAATGGTTGAACAAGTTCTGAAAGACAACCTTGTTCTTCCTGATTCGGTGGATATCGAATACACAGGAGACGCAAGGGATATCCAACGATTCGGAGGTACTTTCATCATAGTCATCATATTGGCAATCTTTCTTGTATTTGCTGTAATGGCGGCACAGTTTGAATCCCTTATAGATCCATTCATCATATTCTTTAGTATTCCGCTTTTGGCAATCGGTGTAGTTGGTATTTACGTCATAACAAAACAGCAGTTCACGCTGTATTCGGTTGTTGGTGTTATTGCACTTGTAGGTGTTGTCGTAAACAACGGAATCGTTCTTGTCGACTATACAAACCAGCTTGTCGAACAAAAAATACCTGTTTTCGAAGCCTGTCTCGAAGCAGGCCGTAACAGACTCCGCCCTATTCTTATGTCAACGCTGACCACAGTGCTCGGTATGGTACCAATGGCGTTTTTTCCAGGTGAGGGTGCTGAATCCATGCAACCTATATGTATAACAATGGTCGGTGGTCTTATGTCAGGAGCATTCATGACACTTTTTCTATCACCAGTTCTTTATACAATTTTGAACAAACGAAGAGAAAAGAGATTCAACGATCCGAATGCTTTGATGAACCAGTTGGCAGAACTCGATAACAGATAATTTTCTATTGTAGTGACATTCAAATGATGAAAAATTGAAAACACAAGCCAAAAGTACTTGACAGTTTTTTTACAAACCGATAGTATACTTAACATAATTGAGTGGGCTAACACTTGCGAAGAAATGGGCGAGAGTGGTGAAATTGGCAGACACGCTAGACTTAGGATCTAGTGCCCTAGGCGTAAGGGTTCAAGTCCCTTCTCTCGCATTTGTTGTTAATGCGCAAAAGAATACGAATCATCATTCGTATCGTATTTTTTGCGGGAATAGCTCAGGGGTAGAGCGCCACCTTGCCAAGGTGGATGTCGCGGGTCCGATTCCCGTTTCCCGCTCGAAGCGAAAAGCGATTCGGAGTAATCTGAATCGCTTTT
>JAEEQG010000061.1 GCA_016285185.1 Spirochaetota bacterium | reverse complement strand
CTTGCCATATTTTTATAATCAACTACCGCGTCTTTCCATTCAAAGGTAAGTTCTGCTTTTTTCGCGTCAAGGTTAAATACCCAGTGTACATAGCTGGCGCCTATATCACCATCATCAGTGTCAACGGTAATTATTTGGCTGCCGTTTGAAGAATTGGTCTTATTGTATTTAGAAGCATTTCTTTCCGATTTATAAATGATTCCAGAATCACCCTTGGCTTTATTAACCTGCTCATAAAGCTTTTTTACTTCCTTACCTCTTTCGTTTATTTCGTCCATGGTTAAATCGCTTGTCTCGGAAGCAATATTCTCGGCAGAAGCTCCAAGTCTGCTGTAAAGCTCTGCTAAATCATCATCACCGTATGAATAATCATTGCTGCCGGAATCAACAGAAAAAGATGAATCATAGTTTTCAAGTTCATCCATTGCCTTGAGCACAGCCTTTGAGTTAGCGGATACAACGTTGTAGTCTTTTTGATTGAGATTTTTCTTTAAGTCGCCGAGAGGGTCAATTTTCATAAACTTCATAAGTGCTTTTGACTCTTCATCAAGCTCACTTTCCGCCTTAAGCACAGCCGCGCTCTGAACAATCATCTCGTATTTTTCGATGCAGTTTGAGCCGGAAATACCGTTTTTCTGAAGTATGCTTTCAACCTTGTCTTTTGCTTTCATTGAAGAAGAGAATGTGGTGTTTTCATCTACTCCAATTTTTTTAAATTCTTTCTGAATTGTTACGCAGTTTTTTGCCCAGTTTTTAACATCACTGTCGGTCAGTCCGACAGATTTGGCGTTTTGTGCAAATACAGCAGCAGTCAAAATAATCATCACGCACAAAATAAAAAACTTCTTCATCTTTTTTCCTCCAAAAAGGGCCGGCATGCCGTCAGCCCAAAAAGTTTATTGAACTTTTATAATATACCACGGTTTTCAGGAATTTGCATACATAAAAATTCAAACATATGAGGAACAATGATTTTAAAAGAGATGACAAAAAAAGACCCCGAATCAAATTCGGAGTCTTTTTTGCAAATGTAGTGAAGCAAACAATAAACTGTTTATTCTTGAATAGGAAGGTCTTCGTTTGTTACACCGTCTTTCTTTGCGCATGTTTTACAAAGAAATTGCTTATCTGCATAAAAAGCCTGTGCAACTTTACCTTCAATTATTTCTTTTGAATTCTTAAGATAACCGCAGTCTTCGTGTGAGTGGTACACTTTTGCTCCCTGTGTATAGTAAATTGTAGTGTTCTGGAAATATGTTTCGGCAAGTGCGAGACCTTTTTCATTTATCTCCCGAACACGAACATCAGCAGAAGTAGGAATTACTACTTGGCTAGAAGAATTTTTGTTTTTTTGCAATGGTTTTTCATCTTCTACTGTAGCAATAACAACAGGCAGATCTTCGCTAGTTACGCCATCTTTTTTTGCGCATGTTGCACATAAACATGTTTTGCCAGCCTCAAAAGCCTGAGCAACTTTGCCTTCAATCACTTCCTTTTCATTCTTAAGATAACCGCAATCTTCATGGGAGTGGTAAACTTTTCCACCCTGTGTATAGTAAATTGTAGTGTTCTGGAAATATGCCTCAGCACGTGCTAAATCTTCCTGTGATACAGGCGGAATGTAATAGGTGTCTTCAGTTGTTTTGCGTTTTACCGAATCAGAGCCAACTACCTTTATCAGGCCGCTGGAGGCGTGCAGCTCAAGTTTGGGACCGCCTTTGCCCATCTTGTCTCTGCCGCTTTTGCCGTGTATTCCTGTGATGGTGTTGCTGTAGTTTCCTGAACCGCAGGAGTAAATTATGTCGCAGTCAGCGTCTTTAGGCATCTCAACCTTAATAGTGCCGGAGCTTGAATGTATGGAACTGTCGCTTGTGAGCGGCGTGTTGAGTTCCGCCTTGATTGTACCGGAGCTTGTCTTGAGGTTGAGTCTACCGTAAGAGCCTGAAACACGAACCGTTCCGCTTGAAACCCTGCAGTCAAGATTCTTTGAGTTGCAGTCGTCAAACGCAATCGTGCCGCTGGAAGATTCCGCCGACACATCGTTAAAACTGCCGTCCGATACCTTTATAGTGCCGCTTGTGGTGCTGAAATCAGCTGACTTACAACTTACGTCTTCTGCGTTAATCGTTCCGCTGTGCAGGCTTATCCGCAGTCTGTTGCAGTCAAAGTTATGCGGCACGTATACAACAACTCCGTGTTTGGCAAAGTCAAGACCCATTCCAAAATTACTTTCTTCATAGATTGTAAGGGTTCCTGATTCAAGTTCCGCAATAGGAGTGCTTCTTTTGGAGCCGAAAAGTTCAACCTTAACTTCGCGGTCACTTCCTCTCTTTACGACTGCATCGCTGGACGAAAGTTCAATGTTGATAGTATCAATTCCGTTTGCAGAAAAGGTTTTTACCTCATCAGGTTCCGCAAAATCCTTTGTGCCGAATGAGAACATTTTGAATGAACTGCCTGCAGAATCCCTGATTCCAAAAATAAGCATGCACGTAAGAACAAGTGCGATGATAACCCAAATTACCGCCATTAGTATATTTCCTTTCATGTCTTTTCCTTAATCGTTGTTAATTTTGTCCATTTCTTCATCAGTGGTATCAAATAAGACGTAGAGAGCATTTTTTACGGCAACAGCAATCAGCCAGATAATCCAGGTGATTCCCCATCTGCCCGTGTAAAAACTCAAACCCAGATAAATTATGAGAATGATTGACCAGTAAAGCTGCATAAATGCGGTAAGCTTTTTTAAGTTTTTGTTGGAACCTGTGTATTCGGCAGGCATGAATCTGTTTTTGGTCATAATATACTGCGAAACGTCCTGCGGCATGCTCATATGTGTGTAAACAAGCAGCCCGACTCCTGCCGCAATGCAGATAAACATAGCAATAACACCCATAGCACCGAACAGTGCAACCTTTTCGGGGGCAAGAAAAGCGCTGATTCCGCCGAATCCAATTACACAGACAATACCGCAAAAGAAAAGGCAGATACTAAGCGAAGTGTTTTTTGCCCTGAATCTGCGGTATGTGTCAATTTTTTCCTTTAGTTCAAGTTCCGGTTCAAGTGTTTTTAAAAGTTCGTCAATGTCGCCCAAATCTGCAAGAGAATCAGTGTAAGCCTGATTTTCGGATTTGCCTTCGGCAATGTGGGCTTCAAAATGGTCGTTGAGGTTGGAAAGAATTTCTTCTTTAAGTTCACGAGCTTTTTTTGTGTTAGGAATCCCTTTGAATAATACGTCGACATAGTTTTTGATTTTTGAATTCATTTTCTCCTCCTGCATTATGCCGTTATAAGTTTTGACATCATAGATTGTATTTTTTCCCAATCATCCATGTTTTCCAAAAAAGCAGCCTTGCCCTGATCCGTAATGGAGTAGTAGCGCCGTCTTGCTCCGGAATTTTCATCTCCCCAGTAGGAAGTAATCAGACCGTTTTCTTCAAGCCTGCGGAACGAGGTATAAAGCGTGGCTTCCTTAAATTCCAGCTGCTTTTCGCTCAGTTCACTTATGGCTTTGTTGATCTGATATCCGTAGCTGTCTGCTTTGTTCAACTGCGACAGAATAATTGTGTCGGTCAGTCCTCTTAAAATATCAGAATAATTAAGCATGAGTTTTTATAGCATGATATACATCATCTGTCAAGGTATCTTGAAATAAAAAATATCTTTTTTTTTGAGATATATAAAATCATAAAACTGTTAGAATCTTCTTAGCGGACATTCCGAAAGCTTGATTTTGTCGCAGAGAGAAGGCGTACCGGTCGTTTCAAAATAATCGGCTAATACTTCCTTTGTAACGCGCGCCTGCGGTCCTATGCAGATTTCTTCAAACAGATCTGGGTAGTTTTTGCCGAGTTTTTCGCACTCGTTTTTGAGTTTTAATATGTAGTATTTTTTGATGTTCGTTTCTTCAACAAAAAAATGAGGTTCGCCCAGATAGTTACCGCTCTCGCCCGGCAGCGAAACAAGCCGGTATTCTTTTTCGCTTATAAACGAAGGATGCTTAAAAAGCGGTGAACTTGAAACAAGGCGGCTGAACGTTGCACGGATTTTTTCGGGTGCGGGGCGGTTTGTTATAAGTTCTGCAAGTTCTTTTACAATTTCAAGGTCATCGCAGTTTTTGGAATAGTTTACCTTGTAAAGGGGAGTATGAGCCGCTTCTCCGATGAGCGAAAGCAGTTCGCCGTTAAAAGCGATGCATACGCCCATGCCGTTCTTTGCGTACCGCGCCCACTGCGAAGCATCGTCCGCATACTCGCTGAAGCAGGAAGCGTAGCTCGAAAGTTTGTCAAAATCCTTGAGGTTCTCGGCGAACAGTTCTTCCACCTTGTCCTCATACTGCGCAGAAAGCTGTTTTTTAACGGCAATTTTCAGCTCGTTTATAAAGTACATCATTTCCTGACTGTCGTTCATGCGCCTCAGGTTCCAGAGCCAAATTTCTCCGTTCGTAATAATTCCGCGCATCGCGTTAAAATCAGTGTAATGATACAGCCTTTGCACATTCCCGCAGGAATTGGTGTTCATCTCCATGTCGACGCAGCTCCATTCTTCGTTCAGGAGGTTCACGGTGCGTCTTGAAAACGGTTTGAATCCGACTGATTCGTAGCAGCGGCGGGCTTTTGGGTTGTTCTCAAAAACGCCGAGCGTGATGCGCTTTGCGTTTAATTTGCTGTGTGCGTATTCTATGGCAAGGTTCAGCATTTTTTTGCCGTTGCCCTTTCCGCGCAGTTCCGGCGAAACAATTACAAAACCGAACCTTACTTCTGTTCTGTTTTTTTCATCAGGAAAGCGGATAAACAAATGGCCGGAAATTTTATCGCCTTCAACCGCGGTAAGCGGAATCAGGTTGCCGGATACGATTGCATCTTTGTAATTCTCGTTCAGTTCGTTGCCTTCAAGCGGAAACTTTCCTATTCTGTTAGCCGACCACTGGTACAAGGATTTTTCATCCTTTATCCAGCCGCAAATGATTTTAGAGTCTTCAGGTTTGTATTCTCTCAGTTCCATAGTTTAATCCAACTTTTGTGCGATTTTATCGAGGATAAGTTCGTCGGCAGGGAGCCATTTTACCGAACGCAGCGTTTTGCCGGTGAGCCAGACTGCGTTTGAGTGTTCCAAAAGCTCCGGTTCTCCGCCATCAATTTGGCACACAAAGCACTTCAGCGAAAGATGAAAAGCCGGGTAGTCGTATTCAATTGTGTCCAAAAGATCCCCTACACTGATTTGCGCAGCAAGTTCCTCGCGGATTTCGCGCACCAACGCTTGTTCGGGTGTTTCGCCTTGTTCAATCTTGCCGCCGGGAAACTCCCACCAGCCCTTCCAGTCACCGTAACCGCGCTGTGTGGCAAAAACCTGCTTTGTTCCGTCGGCCGCCGTGCGGAATATGACGGCGGCGGCAACATTTATAATTTTCATTGCCGAAAATCAGCTGTAAATCCTGAACTTGGCGGCTTCTGTCTGCAGTTTTGTTGTGGCTTCAGTATTAAGTATTGCAGCCTGCTTTATATCTTCAATGTTCGAGATTATTGATTCGGTCTTATTGGTCATGTCGTTGACAGCATCGGTAATGCTGTTTGTTCCGTCCGCAAGTTTTGAAACTTCTATATTGATTTCCTTTGAACCGGTAAGAATCTCTTCTGAATTTTCCTTTACAGCATAGGTAATGTTGTTGATTTCTTTCATTGCCTCAAGAACCTGGGAACTGCCTTCGTCCTGTTCCTGCATGGCGGTCATAATCTGATGTTCCTGCATTTTAACGGTATTTGTCAGACCAAAGATAGTTTCAAAGTGAGATTGTACCTGTTGAGTGTTTGCCGCAACATTGCTGATTGAAGACCCGAGTTCCTGCAAGTGGGTTGAAATGCGTTTACTCTGCTCATTACTGTCTTCGGCAAGCTTACGGATTTCGTCCGCAACAACAGAAAATCCCTTACCGGCTTCACCGGCGTGAGCAGCCTCAATAGCTGCGTTCATGGCGAGCAGGTTTGTCTGTTCGGCAATATGCTGAATGATGGTACTTGCTTCGAGCAAACCCTCGGATTCCGCATAAATGGCCTTAGCTGTAGTAACCGCATCGTCAACCTTTTTCTGACCCTCGTTAGCCGCCGCGTCAAGCTGCTTAACAGCTTCGCTGTTTTTGTCAAGAATGTTTGTTACGGAATGAATGTTTGCAACCATCTGTTCAACAGCGGCAGAAGCCTGTGTAACATTGGCAGCCTGTGTTTCGGTAATACCGGCCGTCTGATTTTCAATCTCAGCGTTCACCGTGCTCAAACTGTTTGAAATAAGCGAAGTTTGGTTTTTTGTATCCTCAGAATCCTTTGAAAGTGCAGCGGCTGTATCGGAGGTAGTTTCTACCGAATCCAAAATGTTTGCGATGAGTTTTTTTGTAGTCCCCGAAAAAGCATTGATGTGGTTGGCAAGAATACCAAGCTCATCACGGCTGCGGAGCTTTACGTCAATATTGGTGTAATCTCCCTGGGCAAGTTTTTCTGAAAGATTCTCAATACGTCTGATTGTAATCAAAGAGTCCCTTGTCAGTGCATAATAATCAATAACACCTATAACAAGACATATAATCAGTGTTGGTACAATTTGCGGAAGCAGTATTGATTTAAGCTGGATGTATTTTTCAATAGCATTTATAAGTGGAGCTCCGCAAACAAAAGTTGTTCCTGTCATTCCAAAAAAGCCTGTAAGAATAAAGCGCATTCTGAATGACATACCAAGGTTCTTTTTGTTAAGAGGAATGGCTGCCATCTGGTCTTCAAAATCACCGTGGAACAGAATGTAAAACAAAAGGCTGACAAGACTGATGGTTCCGAACATTAATATAATCAGAGCCATTGATATATTGAACGATGCAGCCCAGTTGGATTCTTTAAGCATTACAACAACAATTACAATGTCCATTACAATCGGTGTGCCTACGGATATTGTAGGATAAAGCTCGTGAGCCCAGTCGCATATTTTTGTGTTTTCTGGAGTTCCGTCATATTTTTCAATTTTTGAAAGAAAAAACTTTGAAATACCGAACGGAATAATTATAGAAACAAGAAAAGCAATGAAAATTTCCGGTTTGAGCAGAAGTTTTGTTGTTTCCCAGGTAGAAAGATACTGTGTAATGTAAAGCTGCAGAATATAAAAACAGACCGGTGAAAAATAGATGAGCCAGTTGAACAGATAAATTCTGAACTTGTGTTCAAACTTAAAATGCTGGTTGTTAGCGATGTCTGCCATGTCGTATACCTTCCTTAATTGTACTGATCAGCAACAGGACTTACACCTGTTTTTTTTGTGTCCACGGAAGCCGGTAGTATCCTGAACGCCGCAACTTTAGATACCTGTATACATTTTTAGCTTAATTGCTTTCATTATACATTAAACTCGATAAAAATCAAGTAAAAAGAGATTTTAGACTAAATTGAGTTAATTTGCACAAACAGATTATCGGCGTTAAAAGTTTCATGTTTAATTTTTCGTAAAAAAGGGGAGGGCGGAGTTTCTCCTAACCTTTGTAACACTTACATAACAAGGTTGACAACCAGACCGGTTGCAAGCGCAAAAACGATAACGAACGCAATATAAAGAGCAAAATGCTTTACGCCCAGAGCAATTTTGAGCGCGCCTAAGTTCGTTATTTTTGTAGCGGGGCCGGTAATCATAAAAGCAGCGGCACTTCCGGCGCTCATTCCGGCAGCAAGCCATTGAATAATCAGCGGAATTGTGCCTCCACCGCAAACATAAAGCGGAACGCCGATTGTTGCCGCCATAAGAAGTGCAAAACCCTCATGCTCTTTTCCGAAAAGCTTTGACATTGACTCAGCCGGAACATAACGCTGAAACAAAGCGGAAAGAGCAATGCCGAGCAAAAACCATAAGCCGGTTGCCTTTATGTTGCGGAAAATATTTTTCAAAAGCCTTAGCAGAACATTTTTTTCTGTATCATGATTCGGCGGTTCATCAAATGAAGAAAAATCAAAATATGATCCGCCGTTTTTTTTGCTGAAAAACAGACGTACTAAAAGCCCTGCCACAACGCCGCAGACAAAACTTGAAAGAATCCGCACAACCAAAAGGGGCATTCCTAACGCCGTGCTGTAGACAATGAGCTGCGGGTTCAACAGAATGGAACTCATCATGAACGCTGCAAGAAAATCATCTTTCAGCCCCTTGCGCGAAAAAGCCGCGCAAATCGGGATTGTTCCGTACATACAAAGCGGCGAAGCAATGCCAAGAGCGCTTGCAAAAAACAAAGCGATTATGCCCGGAATCCGGTTTGCAATTTTTTCAGCCGCATCGTGAATCCAGCCTTTGGCAAACACGCTTACGCATGAGCCGATTATAATTCCGGCTGCCCAGTAGCCAAAAATCTGCCTGAACTGCAAATCAAAGTAATACCAAAGATATACAGCTTCGCGGCTTAGAATTTGGTCCATTTATTTGATTTCCACCAGGCGATAATATCTGTTTCCGAGCTTGATTTCCTCAGCATAGTCCAGCGTGTGCAAGCCCTGCTTGCTTTCAATCCGGCTGATGAGCGAACCGGAATCTGGTGCGCTATACACCAAATCAATGCTTGCCTGGTCAATCGCAAGCGGGTCAAGCGAAGCGAGTATTCCTATATCATGCATATCAGGCTCTGCCGGGTTGCCGTCGCAGTCGCAATCAACAGAAAGTCTGTTAAGCACATTGATGAATGCGATATTTTTGCCGCCGTTCATATAAAGGCACACGCCTTTTGCGGCTTCTGCCATTGCTTCAAGAAACGGAATCTGGTTGCCCCAGATTGAGCCTTTAGTTTTTTTGCCGCCCGAATGGATATAGACTTTGCCGCTTTCAGCAGTGCTCTGCCCGCTTCCGAAACCGATTGAAAGGTTCTTGAT
>JAEEQG010000060.1 GCA_016285185.1 Spirochaetota bacterium | reverse complement strand
TTCTTACAGACGCTTCCTGCATAGTAGCAATTAACTAAAGCTACTTGAGCATCTGCATTTGCCCTATCTCTTATTCACCAGAAATACGGTGCTGTAACAGCCAGGCTTTGATCTGATCTTTTGTTTTTTTGCCAGCTGCAATTGCCCAGCCAAATTCGGCTAAGTCTTTCTGTGTATATGCGAGTTCTTCTCCGTTGAGCTTTAAAAAGAGCAAAGCCAGATGCACGCCGGTTCTTTTGTTTGCGTCTAAAAACGGATGATTTTCAATCAAGCCGTAGCACAATTGAGAAGCCTTGTCGAAAAGATCGGGATAGAGCGCACTGCCGCTGAATTGTTGAAACGGCGTGCACAAAGCGGAATCAAACAGTTTTTCGTCACGGACTCCGTTCATTCCACCAGTTTTTTTAACAAGCGATTCGTGTATTTTGAGTGCCTGAGACGGTGTTAAAAATATCATGATGCCAGCTCCTTATATGCTTCAAGATTCTGCTCAATAAGCGAATCAGAAACCGCAAAAAGTTCTTCATCAGAAAGTGTGTTCATAGCTTGTTCTTCTTGAATAAGAGCTACATTTTGATTTTTTTCGCTATTGTTAATCATATTTTGTTCTCCTTTTTATATTAGACTAATCTCGTATTTCAATGCATTCCAGAAATTATCTAGATTAAGCAGTACTATTTTTGCTGCATAACTCTATTTTTCAACCATTGGGTCGCTTCTTCATTTCCATTTTCAGAAGCCTTTTTGTACCACTCAAAAGCTTTCTTTTCGTCTTTTTCACAGCCGTCGCCGGTTTCATAACAAAGAGCCAAAGAATATTGAGCTGTTTCATATCCCTGTACGGCAGATTTTCTTAACCACACAAAAGTTTTCTGTGCATCTTGCTCACAACCAATGCCAAGCGCGTAGCAACAAGCTAAAACAGTCTGAGCATTTGGCTTTCCTTGCTCGGCCGCCTTTTTAATCCACTCAAAAGCTTTCTTTTCGTCTTTTTTGCAACCGTCACCACTTAAATAATGTAGTGCCAATTTAAACTGAGCTTCCGTATTTCCATGTTCTGCTGACTTCATTAACCATTCGAAAGCTTTCTTTTCGTCTTTTTCACAGCCGTTACCGTTTTCATAGCAGATACCCAAAGCTAATTGAGCATTTTCATATTCCTGCCCAGCAGCTTTTCTTAACCACACAAAACCTTGTCTCTCATCTTGCTCGCATCCTCTACCAGTCATACAGTAAAGGCCTAAAATATACTGAGCTTTTGGCTTTCCTTGCTCGGCTGCCTTTCTACAACACTCAAAAGCTTTTTTATCGTCTTTTTCACAATCATCACCATTCATATATCTGAGACACATGTTTAATTGAGCTTCTGCATTTCCCTGCTTAGCAGACTTCATAAACCATTCGAAAGCTTTCTTTTTGTCTTTTTCACAGCCTGTGCCATTTTGATAAAAAGTGCCTAATAAATATTGAGCCATTGTGTCTCCTTGTTCGGCAGACTTTTTGCACCATTTGAAAGCATTTGTCTTATCTTCTTTACAGCCAATACCAAGACTGTACAAAGAACTTAAAAGAGTCTGGCAATCTGTATCTCCTTGCTCGGCAGCTTTTTTACCCCACTTCAAAGCTTGTTTTTCATCTTTCTCGCAACCATTGCCTTGTAAATAACATAGTGCCAAAATATGCTGAGCGTCTCTATTTCCCTGTTCTGCAGATTTTCTTAACCACTCAAAAGCTTGTTTTTTATCTACCTCACAACCGTAGCCTTTATAATAAAAAGTACCTAAATTGAATTGAGCTTCCGCTTTTCCCTGTTCTGCGGACTTTTTGAACCACTCGAATGCCTCTTTTTCGTCTTTATCACAACCATCACCCTCGTTATAACAGACACCTAAATTAAATTGGGCTTCCGCATCTCCCTGTTCTGCAGACTTTTTGAACCACTCAAAAGCTTGTTTTTTATCTACCTCACAACCGTAGCCGTTATAATAAAAAGTACCTAAATTGTTTTGAGCTGAAGCATAGCCCTGTTCTGCTGATTTTTTATACCACTCGAAAGCTTTCTTTTCGTCTTTCTCACACCCCCTACCTTCTGAGTAGCAATTACCTAAAAGAAATTGAGCTGAAGCGAAGCCTTGTTCAGCAGATTTTTTGCACCATTTAAATTCTTCATAGCCGTCGCTCTTACATCCTCTGCCAAAAAAATAACATCCAGCTAAATTAAATTGAGCCTCTGAGTTCCCCTGTTCTGCAGACTTTTTAAACCAGTCGAAAGCTTTGTTCTCATCTTTTTCACAGCCATAACCATTTTTATAGCACTTACCTAAATTGTTTTGAGCTGAAGCATAGCCCTGTTCAGCGGCTTTCTTATACCATACAAAAGCCTTGTTCTCGTCTTTTTTACAGCCTATACCATGATAATAATAATCGCCTAAAGTAGCTTGAGCATAGCTATATCCTTGTTCTGCGGACATCTTATACCATTCGAAAGCTTTTCTTTCATCTTTTTCACAGTCAATGCCATTGCTATAAGAGTTACCTAAGTTATATTGAGCTATAGCATATTCCTGATCAGCAGATTTTTTAAACCAGTCAAAAGCAATCTTTTTGTCTTCTTGAACTCCACAAAAACCATTAGAATAACACAAGCCAATAATATTCTGAATTTCAGCATCATGTTCTGCTTGTTCCAATTCTAATAAATCTTTTATGCAATTTCTTTCTTTAAGATTATTATCTATTTGTTTTCTAAGGCTATCATTGAGCAATACAGAGCGTCTTGCTCTTATCAATGTCAGAACATCGTATTTTTCAAGGTGTTCCATATCCAAATCTTCTGGCTTTATGTTTGAGTAAGAATTAGTTTTCATATTTTGAATCCTCCTGTGTGTAACCAGGATAACAGAGCGGACTATCAAATCGTGATAGTGAAGAAATATTTTTGTTTTTTCTGCAATTTTAAGAAAAAAAGCCCTGTGTTACAAGCTATAACACAGGGCAATATAGTTTTAAAATAAAATGTAAATCATTTGATTTCTTTCATTTTTTCGTCAACATTTTTATTGAATTCTTCTTGCAATTTTTCGTCTGTACCATCTGTACTGCATTTTGCCAAAATTTCTTTGTCTAATTCAAAAAAATCCCAAGTATCATTTGAATCATCTATACGTTTAGCTATGGAAAAACATTTATCTTTTTCCCCCAGAGACAAACCCATAAATAAAGTTTCATCATGACCTTTCCTATTAAACCAATAACCTATCCCCCATTCATCTTGTTCAGGGTTTTTACTATCTTTACTATTACTTTCTGTATATTCATATTCTTCATAATGCAAATCTAAAAATGTTTTACACAATGATAGAATTTTCCTTGTCATTGTATAAACTGCAGAAACTGTTTCCGGTGAATATAACATAGCTACCTCGTATGGTGTTAATAATAATGTATGAATTTCTTCGCGCATATATTCGCGAATTAAATCCAAGCGGGCAAAATCCTTTGTTGCTCCCAATCTATCTATTTTTTCAAATAAATCTTCCCAATATAACTTTTTATTGGTAGTTGGAATATTAGAAGAGTAATAATAGTTCTTCCGAATTAAATAGGCATCGCGAGTGTCCTCTGCTAATTCCGAAGCTGTTAATGCAGAATTATTAATCTTTACTTCGTAGCGTAATGATCTTGTTTTTGTAATTATCGTAAAATCAGGAATTGTTTCTTTCAAATTGTCTTGCGTTTTTATTTCTAAAATATCAGACAATTGCAAACTAAACGGTTCCAGTAAAAAATCAAATAAAATTTCTTTTTTCCATAGCGGTTCATTATAAAAGAAACTTGTTATTGCCTGTGTGGCTAAATTTTCATATATATTCATATAATTCCTTATTATTCATTATATATTACGCTTTCAAGAAAGCCTTTCTATTTGCTTTTGCAGTTCAGCGATTTGTTCTGAAAGTTTTTCAAGTGTAACTTCGTTTTTAGCATTTACTTTTTTCAATTTCTCTTTCTCTTTTTTACGGTCACGTTCCTCTCCCATTGAATCAACGATAATGCCGACTATTACGTTCATAATTACAGAAGCCGCTATAAATACATAAGAAATAAAGTAAATCCATGCCAAGGGATAAATTTGTATAATGGGGCGCGCCACACCCGAAAACCACGCATCAAAAGTTGTAATCTGGCATAATGTCAAAAGAGATGTTCCCAAAGTTCCGAAATGCTCAGGACATTCTTCGCTGAACATATTTGTTCCGATTATAGCATACACATATGCAAAAACAGCCAGAAAAGCAAATGTCCATAAAATCCCGGGAATAGCCCTTACAAGACCTTTGAATGTAGAACGTAGGTCTTCAAACTCGTTTACGATTTTAAATGATTTTACAGCTCTGAAAGAACGGATCGCTTTTATAACTTTGAATGAGCGGAACACTCGGAAAACCCTGAAAACAGTGAAGTATGGCAAAGAAGAAACAAACGAAACAACCACAATAATCAAATCTGATATATTCCACTTGTTCCAGTGAAAATACTCCTCCATATTTCCATTTTTATCCAGATGATCTTCGTCACGGCGCATTTCTCCAAAGAATTTCTTATTATAAGCAATTATTTTAAAAATGAGTTCTACGACAAAAATCCAAAGACATATTTGATCAATTGTAAAAAGGATATTTCTTAACTCTGTTGTAATATTCTTTGATGTTTCAATTCCAAGTGAAACCGTATTTACAATGATGACAAAAAGCATAAAAAGTTCGTAGGCTGTATCGACTTTGCCGTCAACATATTCTGTCAGTTTTCTTTTTGTTTTCTCTTGATTGTCCATTTTTAGCACCTATGAGGAAAGAGGAAGTGAACTCCCTTAACCAGAAAGATTGAGGGAGTATAAAGGGGGGAAATCATTTTGCTGGTAAATGTTTTCCTGTTGGACTCCTACTACAAGATGCGGCTGTCAAATTTGGTAGATTTGAGTATTTGTTGCCACAGTATTTACAAGTATATTGACTTTTTTCTTCACCTTCGTAAGGGATATGTTTTCCTGTTGGACTTCGAATACAAGATGCGGCTGTCAGGTTTGGTAGATTTGAATATTTGTTGCCACAGTATTCACAATAATAATTTCTTTGTTCTGGTCCTTCATAGAGTTCATGTTTTTTTGAGGGACTGTTGTAACACGACCCTGCGGTCAAGGATTGAACATTTGTATACTTTTGTCCACACCACTTACAATAAAAATTAGCCATAAATTTTCCTCCTTATTGGCATAATTAATTAACACAGTATTACTACATTGCACTATCATTTCACGATAGTATGAAAAAATTTTTCAACTTTTATCACTTAATAAACTTGAGTAAATAATCAATTTACTCCATTACACAAAGTATACAACGACAATAACTCCACATAAAGAAAAATTTTACGTTTTTTACTCAATTATTATGAATGGATGGAAGCTTTCGTATGAATATGAAGTATTACCCACATTTTTGAGCCAGACTAATTCCTAATCTCAATACATTCCAGAAAATTATCTGGGTTCAGCCAAAGCAAATCTTCTAAAGTGTAGGTTTCTTCTTGCATAAGCCGGTGGAGACTTCGGGTTATAAAATGATTTTTATCGGTAAAATCCCTAAGCATTACATCCCAATTGTAATTTGTGCTGCGGTCAAACTCTTCTTCAACTGGTCGTAACGATTTATCCGCTGATGTATGTAAACCAGTGCAGAATTCGTAATTCGTAGCTAAATAAACGTCAAACATCATATCCTCATCTCCGGTTGGTGTTGCGTAGTCTTCCGCTTCATAACTCAGATATGCGTCGATGTCATAGTACTTATAATAGGTTTTTCCAGAAGCAAGCAGATTCTCAATATCAGCTTTTACATTTGAAAGCAGCCGGTAGAGGTTATTTTCTTTTTCGATTATTGCATCATTGAGCGCAAGAATGCGGCGGACGGTTTCTTCGTTCCATTCAAATTTTGCTTTTGCTCCTGAATACCAATGGTCTTCCATCCATTTGGAATAACGTTCCTCAACTTTGCGGTAACGTTTAAGCTCAGTTTCAGAATAAGAATATTTCATACCTTCCCCCTGTACATTATTAATAACACAGAGGGCTATCATTTTATGATAGTAGGGACAAAAAGATGAAAATTCTCGGTTAGTTTTAAAAAATTCTCGGCGTGAATTTTAAAAAACTCGGCGAGAATTTTGAAATTCTCGGCGTGTTTTTTTTAAAACCAACCGCGAATTTTGCAAAAAAAATGAAAAATTTTTTGAAAAAAAACGAAAATTTTCGTTCAAAAAAAAACTTTGGGTTAATATTTATCATATACATCAAAAAATACATCAAAAAAACTTAAAAAGTTCTGAATATTATATAGTTTAAAGCAAATGACAAATGTGTCATTCAAAATATTAAAATGCGCTTAAAAAGCGCAGAAGGAGGCAAACAAATTGAAAGTATAAAAAAAGACCTTTTAACTATTTTCAGTTAAAAAGTCTCTAAACAAATCAATGAGAAAATCACTGATATAAACCCAAAAAATATCATAAATGATTTTCACCGATTCTTCAATATTTTTTTATTGAAGAGAATTAATGGTTGTTTGCAGATTACATTTATCTGCAAGCAAATAAATCTAAAATATGAGAAACTATTATGATCACATATTATGAAAATTGCACATTTAAAGGAGAAATTGATTGTGAAATATCATATAGTAAAGAGGGTAAATCCTCTTAATAAAACTGAAAGTAAATTCTATGCAGCACCAAAATACGGTGATGAGCTTACTATCTTGGATCTTGCAATGGAAATATCCGATGCATGTACATTAAACGTCATAGACGTAGAAGCTGTATTAATCGCATTATTGCGTAAGCTTCCTATTCATTTGAAGAATGGATTGAGAATTCAGCTCGGCAGTTTTGGTCGGGTAAAACTTTCATTCTCTTCAAAGGGATTTGAAAAAGAAGAAGACGTTGATGCTTCAAGTATCACAAATGTCCGTATTCTTTTTACACCTAATGCTGCATTAAAGCGCGACGTTGAAAATGCTACGTTCACAAAAGCGTAACACAGTGATTTAATCACAAAAGCTCTGTAGAGAAATCTACAGAGCTTTTTTTGTGCTGATTATAAACAAACAGTATCGTAAGTTTTTTTGATTTCACCTGTTCAATTCACAGTCTCTTTGATTCTAAATGTAATATCTTTTAATTCTACAGCTTTTGTTATATAATTATCTTTACATATTTATTTTTTGAGGAGTAAACAATGGATATTAATATAAAAACCGACAGTAAAAAAAGTCTCTTCAAAAAAATCAATATAAAAAAATACATCACGCTCAAAAATATCATTGCCATAATTGCCTTTATTCTGTTGTGCGTATGTTACTATCAGTCAGAAATGGCTTCAAGAGCTGCCTCCAAATCAAAAGAAATAATAACAATCGGTTCGCATCAATTTACGTATTCATCCTTTGCGGGTGTATATTCCGCAATAATGACCATTATCCTTATCAGTTGGGTTGTTTTTTACCGCACATTCGGCTTTTATACCGCCATGAGTATTCTTACCGTCCGTACAATACGTCTCTTTAGAACCCTGGTACACAGTCATTATAGTACATCAATGCTTCCTGCCATCTTCCTGACTTTTTCTGCCATAGTTTCTGTCCTTCTTATATATTTGCAGTATGAAAAACGCCAGAAAGCCCAGGCAAAGCATCGCAAAGAGCTTGAAGAGTTTACCAAGGAAATAATGGGTGCTTTTTCAAAATGTATTGACGGCAAAGATCCGTATACAAACGGTCATTCGCGCCGCGTCGCCAAATACACACGAATGCTTGCACAGCGGCTTGGTGAATCCGACGAAACTATTGAAAAATTCTACAACATTGCACTTTTGCACGATATCGGAAAGATTGGAATACCGGAAGCTATCCTTACAAAACCCGGAAAACTTACCACCGAAGAATTTGATGTTATTAAAAGCCACGCCTCACGAGGGTATGAGATTTTGAAAGACGTAAAAATCCAGGAAGATATTGCCGCAGGTGCACATTATCACCACGAGCGTTTTGACGGCAAAGGTTATCCGGAAGGTCTTTCGGGCACAAACATTCCGTGGGTTGCGCGCATTATTTCCGTTGCCGACACCTTTGACGCAATGAGTTCCACAAGACCCTACCGCCAAAAACTTCCCCTTGAATTCATCGCGGCAGAAATTGAAAATTGCGCCAGCAGCCAGTTTGACCCAAAAGTTGTAAAAGCCTTTTTGTCGCTTTACCTAGAAGGCGCATTCGCGGATTTGGCATAAAATAGTTGCAGGAATTTTTAAAAACTGCTGTAAAAACTCTTTACCATACGGAAAAAAGCTGATATTTTATAAATGACAAAATTACAAATTTTGACATATACACTATTCTACTAAAGCAGGTTTTTATGAAAAAGGAAAAAACTTTACCATGGGCTTTTCTGGATGCATGGAGAGGCAAAGCATTCAAGGGTGAATGGCCTACACTGCCGGAAATGTTCCGCATATCTGTAGAACGTTTTGGAAACCGTCCTTGTTTTACTGTTTTTGAACCTGATAAAAATACACTCACATACAGTCAGGTATTGGACAACGTTGAAAAGCTTGCACAGTGGCTGTACGAACACGGCATAAGAAAAGGCGATAAGATTGCCGTAAGCGGCAAAAACTCACCGGAATGGGCTACCGTATACCTTGCAGCCGGTTTTGCCGGAGCAACAATCGTTCCGATTGACTACGCCCTGCACGAAAAAGAAGTAGAAAACCTTCTGAACACTGCAAAACCAAAAATGTTTTTTGTTGATGAAGAAAAATACGAGTATTTTTCCGGCAAAATTGAAATTTATTCTCTGAGCCGCAAATACCCCGATCTGTACGTTTACAACTTAAAACCGTCCGCACCCTGCACTCCCGACATGCCGGAAGAAAAAGACCTTGCGGCAATCCTTTTTACATCGGGAACAACCGGCACTCCAAAAGGCGTTATGCTTACGCATCAGAACCTTGTTGCCGACTGTTACATTGCACAGACAAACCTTAACATCTTTGAAACTGATGTTTTCTACGCATTGCTTCCTATTCACCACTCATATACAATGCTTGCAGTATTCATCGAAGCCGTATCAGTCGGTGCCGAAATCGTATTCGGCAAATCAATGGCTGTTTCCAAAATGCTCAAAGAACTGCGCGAAGGCAAAATCACAATGCTTCTCGGTGTTCCGCTTTTGTTCAACAAACTGCTTGCAGGTATCCTCAAAGGTATAAAAGAAAAAGGTCCTGTTGTATACGGCATTATGCGCTTCCTAATGGGTCTTTCATACATTATCAAAAAAGTGTTCCGTGTTAATCCGGGTAAAAAACTTTTCAAGCCTGTTCTCGAAAAAGCCAGCATCAACTCGCTGCGTATCGCAATCTGCGGTGGCGGTCCGCTTGCTGCAAGCGTATTCAAAGTATACAACGAAATGGGTATCGACTTTATCCAGGGCTACGGACTTACAGAAACTTCTCCTATTATCGCTCTTAACCCGAAAGAACACTTTAAGATTGAAAGTGTTGGTAAGCACTTTGAGCCGTGGATGGGAATGCGCATCGACAATCCTGACGAAAACGGCATAGGCGAAGTTCAGGTAAAAGGTCCGATGGTTATGCAGGGTTACTACAATATGCCCGAAGAAACAGCCGCCGTATTTACACAAGACGGATGGTTCAAGACAGGCGACCTTGGCAAGCTCGACTCAGAAGGCTACCTGTATCTTGCAGGTCGTGCAAAGAACATGATTGTTACCGAAGGCGGCAAGAACGTCTTCCCCGAAGAAATAGAAAACGCTTTCCAGCTTTATACGGATATCGACCAGATTACCGTTCAGGGCTACATAATGGATGAAACTACAAAGTCAGAAGGTATTGAAGCTCTTATCTATCCTTCCGATGACCTTTTCAAACGTCTTAACATTATGCGCGGCGATACCATCTCACAGGACAAGGTTCTCAGCGCAATTCAGGATCAGGTAAATAAGGTTAACAAGGATTTGCAGCCCTATGCCCGCATTTCAAAAGTAACCCTTCTGGACAAACCGCTTGAAATGACCACAACTAAAAAAGTAAAGAGAGTTTATAAAAAATAAACTCTGATAAAACCGTTAAAAGCTGTCCGTCAAATGGGCAGCTTTTTTTGTTTGTAAATACAAATAAGTATTTTCTTGACAGTCAAAAAAAACTGCCGTACAGTTTAAACATACTTGTTTGAGGAGTCCTTTATGTTACTGAAGCATCTTAAAATTAGGGTTAAACTGACCGGAGCTTTCCTATTGACTGTTATTCTTACAGGATGTCTTGCAGTATACAGTGTTTATTCTACAAATATCATATCAAAGCATCTTTCGACGGCAATTGACAGCACAAGAACAAGCATTGAGTATACAAAAAATCTTCAGCTTTTGCTCAAAGACCTGTTCCTCACAATCAACGATGTTCAGTCCGATTACATAGACAACAAGCTTGATTTTTCAAAATATGAATCAAAACTTAAAAAAACACGCTCTGATGCTACTTTGTCTGTAGGTCAGCTTCAAAAAAGCGTAACAGATCCTGCCATTCAAAAGAAGATAGACGATGGCATCACACTCCTTGGACAATTGCGCCAGCAGAGTGACAACTGGACAGCAGGAATCCTGCAAAACCAGAATGTTGAACTGATTACGGACATGTACAATCAGGTTATTCAGACAGGTACACAGCTTAATGCGGTTCTTTCGCAGCTTGACGAAGCTTTTCTTTCTTCTTTGGACAGGAATGTAAAAACCGTAGACAATTCAATCCACAGTATCTCTCTTAATCTTATCATTTTTGGGGTAGTAATTGTCGTAATTTCCATAATAATCGGGCTGATTATTTCAACTTCCATAGTTACCCCGATAAACGGTTTGGTAAGAATTTCCAACTCCATTTCTGAGGGCGACCTTGTACTGGACGAAATTACTGAAGAAGAAAAAGACAAGATAATCACCCGCAACGATGAAATCGGTGATTTAGGCAAATCAATGCAAACAATCATTTCATCATTGTCAAAGGTTATTTCCACAATCAGGGAAGCTGGCGGACAAGTTGCCGCCGGCAGCAGCCAGATAAGCGCAACCAGCCAGGCTGTTTCAACAGGTGCATCTGAGCAGGCTGCCTCTACCGAAGAAATTTCTGCAACCATTGAGCAGATGGCTTCCAACATAAAACAGAATGCAGATAACGCCGCGGCTACATCCGGTATTGCCGAAAAGACCGTCCAGAGCAGTACAAAAGGTGGCGAAGCCGTTAGCCAGACTGTTACAGCAATGAAAGACATTGCTGCAAAAATCTCAATTGTCGAAGACATTGCCGGAAACACTAACCTGCTTGCCCTTAACGCGGCGATTGAAGCAGCTCGTGCAGGCGAGGCAGGAAAAGGCTTTGCCGTTGTTGCGAGTGAAGTGCGCAAGCTTGCTGAGCGCAGTCAGATTGCCGCTGCCGAAATAAGCGAGCTTTCCAAGAGCAGCGTGGGAATTGCTGAAGAAAGCGGCAGCCTGATTGCTTCCGTGATACCGGACATTCAGCGCACAGCGGAACTTGTTGAAGAAATTTCGTCCGCAAGCCGCGAACAGGATATTGGTGCGCAGCAGATTAACAAAGCAATACTGCAGATGGATACCGTTACCCAGCAGAACGCGTCAGCTGCCGAAGAACTTGCTTCCATGGCGAAAGAGCTTGCTTCGCAGGCACAGCTTTTGCAGGAAAGTATAAGCTTTTTTAAGATTAGCGAAAAAGAAAAGCAGGAGCTCCCCAAAAAGATGCTCCCACCAGCTTCCAGTTCGGCAGAGCCTAAAACCGAAAAACCAGCTGAACCTCAGCAGGAATATACAAAGACTTTCTCTACGGCAAAAAACGGAGACTATATTCCAAGCTCGATGTCTCAAATCTCCGACGAGGACTTTGAAGAATTCTAGGGTAACACCTAAGGTTTAACCAACTAATTTTCGCTGTAAAATTCCATTTTCTCACCGGTAACAGGATGTGTAAAACACAAATAGTGCGCATGCAATAACAGCCTTTCGCCTTCTTTCTGTGTTCCGTACAGATTGTCGCCTATAATCGGACTGCCGAGACCTTTTTCATGCGAAGCATGCAAACGCAATTGATGCGTTCGTCCTGTTTCCGGCACAAATTCCACAAACGTTTTGTGCTTTTTGAACAAATCCCGCTCATACATTTTTGCCAGACGATAACACTTTACCGCTTTTTTTGCGTCTTCAAGACTGAGAATGCGCCAGTTGGTAATTCCGATTTTGCCGTTAACTTCATCGTAAATTTGGTATGGTCTGTGTTCCACATCAAGCCGGAACGGCAGTTCAATTCTTCCTGCAATCGGCTTTCCGCCACCATTCAATTCCGTAACCTGGCAACCGTCTCCCGGGCAAACAGGTTTTTCCAAAACGGCATAATAGCGTTTTTCAACGGTTCCGTTCATGAACTGCAGTGACAGGTTCCTGTGTGCATCAGCATTAAAAGCCATAACAAGCAGACCGGATGTATCCATATCAAGGCGGTGAACTGAGGGCTGTTCTATGCATTCGGGAAACAGGTTCTTTAATCTGGTTGTGGCACTGTCCAGCTTTTCTTCGCCCCTGCCTGGAATTGAAAGCAGACCGGACGGCTTGTTGATTACGATTATTGACTCATCTCTGTAAAGGATTTCCAAACCCAGTATATGTGGCAAAATAAAAGAACATTTTTCGTCACACGGCGGATAAAACTGTTTGTGCTTTTTACCGCTTGAGTTTTCTTTGCCGTAATAAAACTCCGCAAGGCTGACCGGTTTTAATCCGTTTTTTGCCGCATAAGCCAAAAGTTTTGGCGCACAGCATTCTCCGCAGCCTGTCGGCGGCATCTGATTATCGGGCATAATATCGGAAAAACGTTTTTCTTCTCCGGTAAAACAGAATATACGATACAAATCAAAAATCTGCTTCATTGATTCTGCAGAAAGCTGTTTGCGCTTTTTTTTAAGTTCCTTTTGTTCTGCTTCCGGCAGGGTACGGCATTCTATCAAATCTGTCAGTTCATGGATTAGTTTGTCGCTTTCTGCCGACTGTTTGTAAAATTCAGCTTCGTCCAAAAGGGGCGGTACCCAGCTTTTAACATTCCAAATGCTGTTGTACTGCCCCGAAAAAGCTTTGAGCACAACTTCGTTCCCGTCAGCGTCCTTGCAAACGCAGATTCCGAACATTTGTCCGGTTTTGCCGGAAAACAGCATATCTGTATTCAGGGCAGGATTCGGTATATCTGTTTCAAAATCGATTCTTTTGTGGGTATCCAGCTGATCTATGAGTTTGTAACAGTATTCTAAAGCTTTTTCTTGCGGGAAAGGGGGAAACATGTGTACCGATAATTTTACATTTCCAGAACAAGGGTAAAGGGGCCGTCGTTCAGCAGCTCCACCTGCATATATGCGCCGAAAATGCCGGCCCCAACCGTTTTAAAAACAGGATTCTTTTTTGCCTGAGCCAAAAAGTATTCATAAAGCCCGTTTGCAAAATCAGGCTTTGCTGCAAATTCAAAACCGGGACGATTACCTTTGCGGCAGTCGGCGTAAAGCGTGAACTGCGAAACAACAAGCAGACTTCCGCCAACATCGCTGATTGATCTGTTGATTTTGCCGTTTTCATCTTCAAAAATGCGGAGTTTTGAGATTTTATCCAGCATTTTGTCAGCAATCTGCTCTGTATCCGTATGTGTTATTCCTAACAAAACAAGATATCCGTTCTGGATTTCTCCGGTTACTTTTCCATCAACTGTTACCTTTGCGTTTTTTACTTTTTGAAGGACAACTTTCATTTTTTACTCCGGTTAGAGACGGATTCTACCGCGGAAACTTCGTGCAAGCGTAAGACGGTCTGCATACTCCAAATCGCCGCCTACCGGCAGTCCGGACGCCAGCCGCGAAACTTCAACACCTGTCTCGGCCAGTATTTTTTGCAGGTACAAAGCGGTTGTATCGCCTTCAACAGTCGGGTTTGTTGCAATGATTACTTCGGTAATTCCGCCGTTTTTTACCCGCTCAAGCAGTTTTGAAAAAGACAACTGATCCGGTCCAATTCCGTCCAAGGGCGAAATAACTCCGCCCAGAACATGAAAAAGTCCGTGATATTCGTGTGATGCTTCTATTGTTTCTACGTCCTGAGGTTGTTCCACAACGCAGATAACATTGCGCTCCCGCAAATTATTTGAGCAGATGTGGCAGGGATCCGTTTCGGTATATGCCCCGCATTCCGAACATTTGATTATTTTTGAATGTAAAGTTGAGAGTTCGTTCGCCAATGTTTTGGCATACGTGGATTCCGTATTCAACACATAATACGCAAGACGCGTCGCAGACTTTTTTCCGATTCCGGGCAGACGGGATAATGTTTCCGCCAATTCTTCCAGTGCATTCATTATTAAAGACCCAAACCCGGAATATCAAGTCCATTCAGCAGCGGACCGAATTTTTCCTGCATCATCTCTTTTATGTTTTCCATGGCATTTTTATGCGCCGCAATTATTAAATCCTGCAACATGGGTATATCTCTGGGATCAACTGCGATAGGGTCAAGCTTTATTGCCTGAATCTGCATATCACCGCTGACCGTTACGGTTACTATTCCACCGCCGGAAGAACCAGTAGCTCTGTAGTTTTTCAGTTCTTCCTTCATATTATTAAGCTGACCTTGAATTTCTTTTGCATTTTTCAGCAATTCAAAAGGATTTATATTCATGAAACTACTTCTCCCTTAAATGTTTCGCATAATATTTCAATCTGTCTCGGCAAGCCTTCCTGTTCTGCGGGGGCTTCTTCCTCGTATACTATCGAACAGTCGATCTTTTCGCCACCAAGTTTTTTAAAAACAGAATTTATGTATGTTTTTTCTTCCAATAATTTGTTTTTTGAAAATGCATTTGTCGTGTGCAAAATAACGGAATTATCCGTAATTTGGTAATTTGCGATTTGCATCAACAACGAAGCAACCATAGCGTTTTCACGCTGAATTTCTGCTATGGCTTTTTCCCACAGTTCTTTGCCGGTATAGATACGTACCGGTTCTGCGGCAACAACAGGCTCGACAGGCGCAGCCGGTTCTGGGTCGTCTTGTTTTGGTTCAGGTTCCGATTCTTTTTTTAACTCCAAATCCTTTTTTAACTGTGTGAAAAAGTTATCGCCGGTTTCTGATTCAGCAGCCGCCCCTCCAGCCTGAACACGACTGCTAGTGTAAAAAGGGTCGGGATTTGTGGCTGCGCCCTGTTCCGGCTGGGGTTTTGGTGTGCCCGACAACAGGTGTCGTACAGAGTCTACCGCGGCTTTTACATCGCGGGGAGAAATGTATGAAGAAAGCCAGCACAATCGTGAAACAGCAAGTTCCAATTCATAGCGCGGTGAAATTGAGTAACGGATATCCCGATAAAGCTGTGTAAAACATGACAACGCCCTTTCAAGCATAACTGAATCCCATGTCTGCCTTACTTTTTCCGAAAAGCGTGAAACAGACTGCCCAAGCAGTGATTCTTTTGTTATTCCGTTCTTAATGAGCAGCAAATTTCGTAAATAGTCCGTAAAATTGACTACAAGCTGATCTACTGAAACACCTTTTTGTAAAATGGCATCCAACAGTTCAAAAACTTTGGAAAAATCACCGTTTTCACTACTGATACAGCATTCGCAAATCTCGTTAAGCTGATCTACACCGGTAATGCCCATCTTATCCCGGATTTTCTCATACGTTATATGATTACCGGAAAAAGCCGCCACCTGATCAAACAGAGTATAGGCATCACGGACACTTCCTGTTGTTTCGCGTGCAATCCAATAAAGGGCTTCGTCATCGGCTTCTATTCCCGTTTCGGTAGCGGCGGCCTTTAATAAATCCTTGACCTTTTCGGGCGAAACAAGTCTGAAATTAAATTGCTGACAGCGGCTTTTTATCGTTGCAGGAACTTTATGCAGCTCTGTAGTTGCAAATATGAAGATAACATAAGGCGGTGGTTCTTCTATGGTTTTTAACAGCGCATTGAACGCGCTTGTAGAAAGCATGTGGACTTCGTCGATTATGTAGATTTTGTAGCGCAAAGAATTGGGCGGAAAGAGTATTTCGTCTTTTATCTGCCGTATATCGTTTACACTTGTATTGGAGGCACCGTCTATTTCAATTACATCAAGACAAGCGCCTTTTGTTATTTCCTGACAAGCTGTACATTTGCCGCATGGCTCGGAGGTTGTTCCTGTCTCACAGTTCAATGCTTTTGCCAGAATTCTTGCCGATGAAGTTTTTCCACAACCACGAGGTCCCGAAAAAAGATACGCATGCGCAATTTTGCCTGATTCGATTGAGTTTTTTAAGGTTGCGACAACAAATTCCTGACCGGCCAAATCTTCAAAACGCTGTGGCCGTCTGCGGGTCGCCGTTACTTCATAAGACATATAAATAGAATAACCTATATTTTGCTCATAAGCAAGAAGTCGTCAGATTTGTTTCTTTTTGCCGATTAAATTGTTGTAGAAATTGATAAAATAGAGATTATGCACTATACTTTATCGTGGAAAGGAGTTTTTTAATTGATAATGGAATTCAGCCCTGAGGCTGATTACATCACAACTCATTGTTCTCACCAAAAGCCCGGATGCTTCAAAATATTATTTGTTGTGCTGCTTTTTGTATCCCTGTGCTCACATATCCTCTTTTCCGAAACAGAAACAATCCTTGCAAACAAGAACGAATACGGCGGCAAAACCGTTCAATATGATTACGAAAAAGGTGACCGCTATTCCAGCCAACTTGTTTCTTCGGTTTATTACTTTGATTCAGAAGGAAAGCCTCAGCGTGTAATACACAATTTTAACCAAGCTCAATCGCAGCTGTCCGGATTCGCTTCTCAGGAAGAACGCCTGGATAACGGCTCTGTTCTCAGTTACAAATTGGTTTTAAACACAAAACAGCGCACGGAGCAAGGCTTTGACTACATAATTGAGTATATTGGCGCAAAAGATGATATTGTCCGCAAACAGTTTGTAAAAGGCAAATACAGCGTAACCGAAGAGCCGGGAGCATATACTGACATGTTCCCGTTCTACGCGCTTGATGTTCTTGACAAATACCTTAAAGAAGACGATACGGACGAAATAAGACAGAACAAGAACGTTTACAAATTCAGCGCGACTTTCAGCCGCGGCAGGAGCTTTGTAACATTTTCATCCGGCACAAAAAACATATCGGGCAAAGAAAAAGAAGCCATAGAAAAATACATGGACACCTATTATGAGCAGTCACAGGCAGGCATCTTCGTAAAAAAAATCGAAGTTGAATACAACAAACAGACCTTTATTGCATTTGTACCGGAAATACTGCTCCATTCAGTCAAAAAGAACAAAACCGCACTTATTTCCTATGCGGTTTTCAGCTATAACAATGATATGTATCTGTTACTCACTGATATAAAGGACCTTGATTAGTTATGGAAAGCAAAGAAGAAAAAATAAAAACACTGCAAAAAATCATCGACGAAAGCAAGAACATCGTATTTTTCGGCGGAGCAGGCGTTTCCACCGAAAGCGGTATTCCTGACTTTAGAAGCACGGGTGGACTTTATCACCAGGAATGGAAGTATCCTCCGGAAACGATACTCTCTCATTCTTTTTTTGAAGTCCAGACTGCTGAATTCTACCGTTTTTACAAGGCAAAAATGCTGGTTCTGGACGTAAAGCCAAATGCCGCACATCTCAAACTTGCAGAACTTGAAAAGGCCGGAAAACTGAAAGCCATTGTCACACAGAATATCGACGGGCTGCATCAGGCGGCCGGCAGTAAGACAGTTTACGAATTGCACGGAAGTATCCACAGGAATTATTGCATGAGGTGCAGCAAGTTTTTTTCTGCTGAGTTTATCAAAAACAATACGGATCCCATTCCGCGCTGTCCGGAATGCGGCGGTATCATAAAGCCCGATGTAGTTCTTTACGAAGAAGGTTTGGACAACACAACAATCGACAAATCCGTTTCGGCTATATCGAATGCGGACTGCCTGATTATCGGGGGAACATCCCTCGCCGTTTATCCTGCAGCCTCACTCATCCACTACTTTAGGGGAAAACACCTTGTTCTTATTAACAAGTCCACTACACAATACGACTCCAAAGCCGATTGTGCCATAAACGAAAAAATTGGTGAGGTTTTAGGACAAATCATAGTCAGGTAGATGCTTAACACATTTAGTCAAAGTAATTTATTTCTTGCAAATTTCATTCTACAATAGTAGACTGTTATTATGTCACTCGCAGAAAAGCTTGCAGATTTGTTTGATTTAATTTTTTTCAGTTCAAATCCTGAAAAAATGAAAAAACGGGAATTGCGTAAATTTGAGAATGAGCTTCGGATTGATTCTCCTTGTATATTCAAAACAAATTTACTTACACCCGATTTTGCGAACGGTTTGTACATTCTCAGCAAGAACACACAGCAAATCTACACCATACTCCAAAATACAATACTCAATGAATCAAAAACCACAGCTACAAACTATACTGATCTTTTAATTGCTTCCGGACTTTCAGACGAAGACTGCACAATCATAGCTTCTTTTAATTATGAACGACGAAAGAAGCTGCTCAAAGAAAGCGAAAACCAAAAAAGGACATTTGAACAGCAAAAAGCAAACTTGGATAAGGTTCTCAAGGATATAAGGGTCTCGGTAGAGCTTAAAAAAATCGAACAGGTTCTCTCCAAGCTGTTCCAGTTGAACGATATTTGTTCCTTTGACTACACAAGTTTTCTACGCTTTTTTTATCCGGATTATACCGCTGACAAACCCGCAGACGAAATCCGCTTTTCACCGATTCCAATCATAGAACATGAAGTACGACTTTTAGACTTTTATTACGTAATTAATGAATTTTCAGTATCAAATTCACTGTTAAAAGCCATAATAGCACTTGCCGAACAAAAAAACGCAAAACCGCTTTCTACCGAACAAAAAAACGAACTTACCGAGTGTCTCAAAAAGATTTCTTACGTTTTCCTCAAGATAATAAAACCTGAGTCGCTGCTTAAGATAATTTGTCTTCTCAAAAAGGACACGCAGTTTACTCCCGAAACAAACAAATACGAACACAACTATATCGATGAATACGCACGCAGGCTCAAAGAAACATTCGAAGCCGACCAGCAGCGCATTACAAACGAAATTAAGGATGAAGAGCTAAAATCCGAACTTGAGGACATCTTTGCCGACAGAGAACTCTCGATAGTGGAAGGTTATAACAACGAATCAAATGAGATTCTCCAAAGAACTTCAACACAAATGTTCAACTACACAACCCCGCTGCAAATTCTAAAAACATTCTCGGAGCTCTACATAACCGAACCGATAGTAACACTACTAAACGATATTGTTGTAGAAGGGTTTTTTGTCGATCCTTCCGAGCAGAATACCTTTGCCACGGCCGTTTATACAGTTACAGAATTTAAAAATACACTCGCCGCTTTTGAAGAATCTTTTAAGGCAGGCGGTGAAAACGATTTTTCATCCCTGTCACGTCTTGCAGCAAACAGTAAAGGCAGCGAAGACCTTTCAAAGCAGCTGATATCAAGAGTTGCTTCAATCAATGCAAGTGCAAGGGTATTATTGTACAATTCGATGAAAGATGTCAAAAAGCTGACCCAAGACCTCATCGATATGTACGCCGATACAAAAAGCGGCACGCCAAAAGTCATTACTAACGTAAAACTCATCCTGTATTCCATCCGTAACAGGGAGAACGCTGCAACTCTTGAAGTACAACTCCCTAAATGGGAAAACTTCATAAACCTGATGAAGAATTATGTACTTTTTACCGATAAAGAATAAGCGGAGATATATACAACTAATTTTAGTCAGATTATATGGATATAGATTATTTACGGAAAAAGACAAACGATATAAATACAGCCTCTTACGAAAAACAAATCTATGATCTTAAGCAACTTTTGGAAATTTCAAAGAGTTTATCCACCGAACTGAACATAAATACAATTATCGATTCCATTTTGTATATCTGTATGTGCCAGATGCGCACATTAAGCGCCGGTTTGTTCATCCAAAAAGACTTTGACGATTCCGCTTTTACGCTTGCATCAAACTACAACGGAATGGAAATAGACGAGAGTATCGATTACTCGATACCAGTCACGCACCCTCTCATAAATCTGCTTGAAAGAACAAACATGACCTATTCCTATGAGGACCTTGTCGGAATTCTGAAGGAAAGTTCAACAGGGCTCGAAGTCTTTGAAACACTAAACCCTTCTCTTATAGTACCGCTCATAGCAAAACGTCATCTCAACGGAATACTTGTTCTGGGCGAACGGATAGATCTTGGAGAGGGTAACATATACAGCAGTTACGAAAAAGAACAGATTCTGAACATCGCATCCCTGGCCGCCATTGCAATCAATAACGCACAGTTAATGGACATGGCAACTACGGATATGATGACAAAGTTAAAGACAAAGCATTACTTTTTCACCATTCTTACTGATAAAATCGAAATTTCTGCAAAACAGGAAATCCCTCTTTCTGTTCTTATGTTCGATATAGACTTTTTCAAAAAATTCAATGACACATACGGACATGACTGCGGAGACTACGTTCTTACAACGGTCGCGGACACAATCAAAAACGGAATCCGTTCACAGGATCTGGCATCACGTTACGGCGGCGAAGAATTTACCGTTATGCTGTACGATACGGACAAAGACGCTGCGTTTAAAATCGCCGAAAGGATTCGCAAAAAAATCGCAGGTCTTAAACTCAAATACAACGGAAACAAGGTATCGCTTACCATTTCTATTGGTCTTTCAACTTTTGACTCAAAAAACCCTATCACGGCAAAACAGCTTGTTATTGAAGCCGACACAGCCCTTTATGAATCAAAACAGACAGGCCGCAACAAAACAACCTGCTTTTCGGGAAAATAACGATGGCTTTGAATATTATCCATAAACCCTTCAAATATACTTTCAGCAATGCCACACTTATTCTTGTCGTAATAAACATAGCTGTTTATTTTCTTACAATGCTTATGCCCCAATTAATGTCCCTTCTCGCGCTTAATGTGGTTTATGTCACAAAGGTACATTCATTTTGGCAGTTTGCAACTTATATGTTCGTTCATGGCTCTCTGACGCATATTTTTTTCAACATGCTGTCTCTTTTTCTTTTTGGAATTGCTGTTGAACGCTCAATCGGTACAAGAGAATTCCTATTATTTTATTTTCTCTCAGGCATTTTCTGCGGCATAATTTCTTTTTTTGTGTATCTTATGGCTGCAAAAAGTGGTTATACAATCGCATACTACATCAGGCTTTTAGGAGCTTCCGGTGCGATTTATTCCGTGATGCTTGCTTATGCGGTTATTTTTCCGAGGAGTGTTATTTACCTTTTTGGCATTATACCGATACCGGCACCGTTACTTATTCTACTGTTTGTCGTCCAGGAAGTTTTTAATCAAGTCACTAATTCTCAAAGTGGTATAGCGCATTTTACGCATTTAACCGGTCTGCTTTTTGGCTGGTTATATTTTGTTATCAGAATGAGGATTAATCCATGGAAAGTTTGGAAAGATCATTACCGCTGAAAATCTTTTTCGCTTTTTTTATTCTTATTATCATCACGTCACCGGCCTTTGCCCAGGTTACCGCAACCCAGCAGGATATAAAATTTCAAACATGGGTTTTAGCTGAAGAAATTCCATCCGTTGACAAACTTACGGCAAAAGATGACTTCATATCTCTTCCGGTTAAAAAGCTAAAGGAACAGATTCCTTTTATCATATCAGGAATGATATACGGTTGGGATTTTGAATATGTGCCTTATGACAAGCTGCGTGGCGTAGCTGAGTTTTTCGATTTTTCTCCTGTTGAAAAAATCAATTACCCTGCACCTAATATCTCGTACTCCGAGATGAAGGTCGAAGACGGAAAACTCTTTTGCTGGGTCACATACAAAAGAACCGACGATATGTTCGCATTGCGGCAGCATTGGAACAGCGCCGCATTTCCGCACATAAAGGGAAAAGGTTACGGATCCGTAATGAATAATTTCGAAGGCCTCCAGGAAGCCTTCAACGAAGCGATAAAAGATGCAGTCCGTGAATACTATCGTACTTTTATCAAAAACAAACCAAAAGAAATCCGGGGCAGAGTTCTGCTTGAAGAAGAACCTCTGGTAAACCTTTACAACGGGAAATATGCTGTCCAATTAAAATTAATTTTAAGAACAGAAGAAATTGTTTCGTATTCTGCTTTTTAAAATTGACTTTTTCCAAAAATCATTATATGTTTTTTGTAACGTACTTGAGAATTTGGAGTTTTCCTATTAGGAGTATTGGTTATGAAAAAATTCTTATTATTTTTTGTAATTGTAATTCTTGCAGTTTTTTCTATAGTTGCGGAAGAATCTGAAGTACCCTTTACTGTACTTATTACAGAACCGTCAGACAATTATTCAATCGCAATTGAATATACAGAAATGTTAAGTGAGGCACGTTTTATATATTCTTGTGACAGCAAGCTTTTTGATGAAAGAGACGCAATCAAGATTGTTCGCGAAAGGCTCATAAACTTTACAAAAGAAAAAGGATATTTTTCGTATTCTTACCTGCGTCCTACAATTACCAAAACTGATTATGCGACCCACAAAACGTATTTTTATTCATTTGTTCTTTTGAAACAATAAATTCTTTTATCAGAATTCTTACAACAAAAAAAGCAAAAGTCCTTATTTTACGGATTTTTGCTTTTTTTATCTCTGTATCTAATCCATCTTCCATTTGACACCGATACTTATTGATGTTATTATAGACTAAATATATATTTGGAGTAGTCTTGTGCCTCAAACAAGAAAATATAAACGTGTAGAAAAAAATGTTGTACAGCAGATTTTAAATTGTTTTAAGAAAATAGGTTCTGCAATCGCAAAGTTTTTTTCAAAGATTTTTCATATAGCAAATCGTAAACTCACAATAATGATTGTTCCTCATTCCCAGCAAAAGGTTATAAATTTTCAGACTAATGTTTTTGCCCTGATATTTGCAGGACTTGTTTGCTGCGGTTTGATTTTTGCTTTTTTGGGTTACAACAAAAACAGCTTTTCAGCCAATGCCGAAATCGCACGGCTTAAGGAAGAAAACAAAGAAGCAAGAGCCGGACTTGATGAACTCAGGGATGAAAACAGCAATCTTTTACAGGCAGCAAAAAAGTTCGAAGGCTCACTGACACAGACCCTCTCTGTTTTGGGAATCACACAGAAAAATCAGAAAACAAACCAAAATTCAAACAACAGCGATTTGGCTTCAATGTTTGATTTTCAGGAAAATGCATCCGGTTCTTTGCAGGAAACGAACGAAATAAAAATGCTCACTTCTTACCTTGAAGGAGCAGTTCAACCAATAGACGAAATAAGAAAAGTCCTTGAAGCACAGGGAACTATTTTTTCGGACATCCCGAGTGTTTGGCCGCTTAAAGGCGGAATCGGACATATTTCCATGGCTTTCGGTCAGAATATACATCCTATTAACGGTCAGTGGTATATTCACAAAGGTATGGACTTTTCAACATACCGCTCCGGTGATCCTATTATTTCTACGGCAAACGGACAGGTTGTAACGATTTCTTATGACAGCGGTCTTGGAAATTATGTTATTGTAAAGCACAAACACGGTTTTTACACACGATATGCGCACATGAGCCAGTCTCTTGTAACTATAGGACAATTTGTATCACAGGGCGATGTTATCGGACGTATCGGTAATACGGGTATTTCCACAGGACCGCATCTACATTATGAAGTACATATCGGTTCAGACGTTGTAGACCCTGCCAAATACATAAATGTTGTTTTGTCAAAATAGGTCCATATGAATTTTCAGAACGATGACATTTCAATCAATACTTTGATAGGTCCGGGTTCTTCTGTAGTAGGAGAATTGACTTCCGCCGGTTTTATCCGTCTGGATGGTGATCTTGACGGAAAGCTGGAAGCAAGCGGCAAAGTAATAATCGGAGCAAATGCCAGAATAAAAGCAGATATCATTGCCCAGTCCGTCATTGTTTGTGGTGCCGTTATGGGTGATATTGTAGCTCCTGGTGGTGTACATCTTTTTCCATCCTCTTTCGTTCTCGGTGACATTGTTACACAAAAAATCCAAATCGATGACAACGTATTTTTTCAAGGTCGCTGTATTGCAATAAACGACAAAGAAAACTTCCAAAGTGCAAAAAAACGATGGCTCGATATAAAAGCCATCGGCGGCAAAACCATTACTGTCAATTCCAGACGTAAATAGCAGTAAACATTTGGGGAGGGGAACTTCAAATGAATTCTATCGATCCATTAAACACATCTCTGTATTTTACCGCCGCAGCACAGGAACGCCAAAAAGAAATTTCTGCAAAAAAAGCAGCAGCAAAAAAACGCCCGTTTCTTGATATTCTACACGACGCTACAGATAACGAAGTTGAAACAACAAACGGCATTCCTCCTGAATATGCCAATCTGCCGGTAGAAAAAGCTGTTGAAAAAATGCTGGATTCGGTTTACATGACAGGTGATTTGTTAAAAAAGAATCCGAGCAAGGAAACAATAGAACAATATAGAAAAGCGGTAAAAAACTTTTTGGGCTTTGTAGAAAAAACAAACTACAAAGTCATAAAAAAGCAACAGTCTGGTTTACATATTAAAAAAAGACATGAATTCACCACGATAAAAGTCATCGACGAAAAACTGGATAATCTTGCCATGGGTTTATTGTTTAATCAGAAAAATCAAATGGATCTGCTTGCTAAAGTTGACGAAATAAACGGTATTCTGATAGATTTAATTACATAAGGACATATAGATGAGTGAAGTTTTTGAACAAGACATAGATGAAAAAAACAACGAAGATTTATCCTTTCTCGAAGATCCCGAAAATGAAGAATTACAGGATATATCCTCCGAAAAATTCGTATTCCCTGATGTTTTGTACAAGACAAAGCTGGAATACTCCAGCGAAGGCGTATATGTTACAGTTCCTAATGGAACAGTTCTTAAAGATACAGACTTTGTCATAATCCAGACAAGATATGGAAAAGATTTGGCTCGTGTTCTCGGAAGAGCCGAACAACCTGTAGGTATCCGCCCCGACGATGTTGTTATGATTGAACGTAAGGCTACAGAAGCCGACCTTGAAAAAGCCAAGGATTTGACTAAAAAAGAAGCTGAAGCTTTCAAAATATTTCAGGAAAAAGTCGCTGCCCACAAGCTCGATATGAAGCTTATTGCAACACATTATCTGCTCGAAGAACAGAAGGTCCTGTTCTTTTTCAGTGCCGAAAACCGTGTTGACTTTCGCGAACTGGTAAAGGATTTGGTCTCTGTATTCAAAATGCGCATTGAACTGCGTCAGATTGGTGTACGCGACGAATCAAGAATTACAGGCGGATTGGGGGTATGTGGAAGACCGTACTGCTGTCATGCTGTTTCTGACAAACTCAGACCGGTTTCCATAAGAATGGCAAAAGACCAGTCACTTTCTTTAAACTCAATGAAGATATCAGGACAATGCGGACGTTTGTTATGCTGCCTTTCATATGAACATGACTGGTATGTTGAAGCACGCAGAAATCTGCCGCCGGAAGGAATAAAATTCTTTTATGACGGTACTACCTTCAAGGTTTCTGAAGTAAATCCGCTGACTACAATGGTAAAAATGGTCGGCGAAGACGGTCGTTTTTTGGAAATGCCTGTTTCCAGAATGAGAAATATCAACGGCCAATGGAAAATAGTTGAGTGACAATAAAAATCTCATGATTAAATAACTTGCTTTTAAACGGTGGTGAGGGTACAATTAAAGCATGAGTATAGCTGAAAAAGTTTCTAAAAAGATTTTTGATGTAATGGAATCATATTCTGATGAGACCTTGCCTCCAATTGCCTATGTAAGTGTTGAACTGGGATATGAATGTCCGTTTTCTGACCAGGAATTAATGGATTCTTTCAATTCTTTGAAATGGGATACAAAACTCTCATCAGCAGAACTGCTGATCCAACGCAAGCCCCAGACAGACTTTCCTGAGGATTCTGTTGTATTGGGAGGATTCTCTGTATTCTCAGACGGAACAGACGGAAAAATCGACGAAAAAGGTCCCCACCCTACATTCTGCTTTGTAGGCAAGGAGATCATGTAATTGGAACGAAGGGACAAGACAAACTACTATCTTGATTTGGCAGAAATAGTCTCACAACGGTGTACCTGTCTGCGCCGGCATTATGGCGCTGTCATAGTAAAGAATGATGAGGTTATTTCCACCGGATATGTAGGTGCTCCCCGCGGCAGAAAAAACTGTTCCGATATTGGGGTTTGCATCCGCGAAAAACTCCAGATACCTCGCGGAGAACGTTATGAACTCTGCCGTTCCGTTCATGCAGAAGCTAATGCCATCATCAGTGCAAGCCGCGATAAAATGTTAGAATCATCGCTTTATCTTACCGGCAAAGAAGCAAAAACCGGCGAATACATTAAAAATGCTGTTTGTTGCTCCATGTGCAAGCGTCTTGTGATTAATGCGGGAATTAAATACGTTTTTGTACGAGACGATAAAGACCATTACAGAAAAATAACGGTTTCTGACTGGATTAATGAGGATGAATCGCTTGAAGGCGTTTTCGGATACTAGGCAAAAACCTTTTTTACCATGTCTTTATAAGTATTTCCACGATCAAACTCATTCTTAAACATTCCGAACGATGTAGCACCTGGTGAAAATACAATTTTGCAGTTTTTGCCTTTATATTTTGTAAGAAGATTATCTTTTAATTCTGCAAGCAGTTTTTCAAGCGAATCAAAGACATAAACTGTCTCATTATCCATAAAGGACAACAGCTTATCAGTGCCGGTTCCGGCAAGCAAATACATATTCAATAAATGCTTTTTTTTGATTTCTTCTTTGAGAACACCTGCTAAGCCGTCAAAGGAACAGTTCTTGTCCGTTCCACCCGCTATCAGTATAAGCTTTTCATCAAAAGCCCTTAAAGCGGCGATGGTCGCTTCCGGAACTGTAGCGGCGGAATCGTTGTAAAAAACAAAACTGTTCCATGTATAAAACTGCTCAAGTCTGTGCGGTATTCCCGTATACTGTCTTAGAATTTCAACTGTACGTTCAGGCAAAACTCCAAACAAATCCATAACCAGTGCCGCTTTCAGCAGGTTTTCTTTCATATGGATACCCGGGACAGACAACTTGTCACCCAATATGCGGTTTGTTTTTTTGTCAGGAGTCTTAAAGAACCCTTCACCTTTCTCATTGAGCCATGCAATATTTGTCATTTCCGGTGAATATAGATTTTCTGCCGAATACCAGATTACTCTTCCCTTAGTTTCAGAGGCAAATACTTTTCCCCAGTCGTCATATTTACAGATTGTAAAATCATCGGCAGCCTGGTCAGCATATATCAGTTTTTTATCGGCAACATAACTTTCCATATTTCCGTACCAGTTCTGGTGGTCTGGAACGATAGTCGTTAAAACTGAAACTTTTGGTTTTAATATGCCTCTGCCGCGCAAATCCGCGAGCTGCCAGCTTGAAAGTTCCAGAACAACAGGTGTGTTTTCTGTTGTTTCTTCCAAAAACGTAAGCGGGCTTACAGTTATATTTCCGCCAAGAAAAGTTTTGAAGCCTGCCTGTTCCAAACC
>JAEEQG010000003.1 GCA_016285185.1 Spirochaetota bacterium | reverse complement strand
TGCCGGTAAAAAGGATTATACGGCTCTTTGTTCTTCTGTTGTATATGGTGCAAATGCTGCGGGAAAATCTAACATTGTAAGTGCTATTCAGACTTTTAAGAGTATTGTTCTGCATGGAAACATAAACAATGTGCCTGGAAACTTTCCAAATGCAGCAGAAAATACGCTTGAGCTTATTCCTAATAATTCTTTACCTGCCGATAAACCTGAGCCGGTTTGTTTTTCTATTAAGTTTATTGATTCTGATTTGTTATTTGATTATTCTCTGGCAATTGATTTGGGGTCATTTCTTGATTCTGAATATAAGAGGTCTATTAAATCTGAAATCTTAAAGATAAATGAAAAAGATATTTTTGCCAGAACTGATAATAAGCTTGAGATTTTTGAAAAGAGTTTGAAGTCTATAGAGCAGTATCTTCTGCCGGATTTTAAGAAAAACTTCAAACTGATTTTGTCTTATTCTGAAAAGAGTTTGAAAGATACTGATTTGTATATCATTAACGGTTTTAAGACTATGGTTAGTTCTGATGTCACACTTATTTTCTATGATTTTTTTATGTCCAAATTAAAAACTTATTATCAGACTTTTGTTGTAACTATGTATCCGAGTTATATGAATAAATTTTATGTAGATACTCTTTTGAATGAAGCGGCAAAGAGTTTTGGAATTAATTCAAATAAACTGGTATTTGTTCGCCAGGAAAACGCTTATGACCAGCAGCCTATCTTATGTTCTGTTATGGAAAATGGAAGGCTCATTCCTGCTGTCAATTTTGAATCTTATGGAACTTACCGTTTTATAAACACGCTCCCTATGTTTGCTCAGGTTTTGAAAAAGGGCGGAACAATTGTGATGGATGAGTTTGACACTTCGCTGCATCCTATGGTTGTTATGGATATCATTAATATTTTCCATAATGATGAGATTAACAAGAATCATGCCCAGCTTATTTTTAATACGCAGAATCCAATTTTCCTGAATAACAATCTTTTCCGCCGCGATGAAATAAAATTTGTTGAACGATCTGATGAAACAAATTGCAGTGAATTATATTCGCTTTCTGATTTTGGCACAAAGGGAGCAAACGCTAGAAAAGGAAAAGATTACATGAACAATTATTTTATGAGCAAATATGGAGCCATAAGAGATATTGATTTGTCCGATATCTTCAAAAAATTTGTGGAGAATGGAGATGCGCCGATTACAAAATAATAAATACTTCTTCTCCGTAGAAGGAGAAACAGAAGAATTATATTTTAAGCATCTCAAAAACCTGATTCTTGCAGAAGAAGGTAGAATTGCAAATCCAGTTTTTGTTATTCATAAAGATTCTCCTGCAAAGGTAGCCAAAAAGATACCGATGATTTTGCCGTGTTCCATAACTGTAGTGTTTGATGTAGAAGATGCAGACGCAGACCATCGCAAACGTTTTGAAAATACTCTTAAAGAAATGAGTGAGGCAGAAAAACTTGGTAAAGCAATAAAGTTTGATTTAGGCTATTCCAACATAGATTTTGAACTTTGGATTATTCTTCATAAAAAGGATCTTTTCGGAACGGTGGAAAACAAGGCACAATATCTTAAAAACATAAATCAAGTTTTTGGAACAAAGTTTGAGGCTTTACGGGAATATAAAGAAGAACGCAACTTTAAGCAGATTTTATCTAAAATCACATTGGATGATGTAAAAGATGCCATTGGAAGAGCAGAAAAAATTACAAGCCAGAGAAAGTCAGAAGGTGTGCCAATTAAAACCTGTGGATACGAATGGTTTGATAAAAATCCTGCTTTGTCGGTGCATAATGTAATCAAGAAGATTTTGAGTGAGTGTGGGGTTTAATTATTTCTTACAAATCATGTTTTGCAAAATCTCATAAATTGTGGTAAAATAGGTATAATTATATGCTAGGAGTCGTTTATGCCCGTCTATGACGAAGCCGCCTATGAAAACGCTTTAATCGACCTCTTTACAAACACGCTCGGTTATACGCATGTTTACGGCCCTGACATTGACCGCGACTGGCATTCTCCGCTTTATGATTCTGTTCTTGAAGATTCGATTCGTTGCCTTAACCCAGACGCCGCTCCAGCTGCAATTGACGAGGCGCTCCTTAAACTCCGACATTTTGAAAATGCTGAACTTAAAAAGAAAAATGCCCTTTTTATGGACTATCTGCAGAACGGCATTGAGGTAAGCTACCATCAAAACGGTGAAACAAAATCTGACATAATCTACATTGCCGACTTTGAAAATGCCGGAAAACCTGGCGACAAAAACTCTTACATTATTGCAAATCAGTGGACATTTATAGAAAACTCAAATAAGCGGCCTGACATTCTTCTTTTCTTGAACGGACTTCCTGTCTGTCTTTTTGAATTAAAGTCTCCAAGCCGTGAGCAGACCGATGCAAGCGAGGCTTATACTCAGATCCGTAACTACATGCAGGAAATTCCTTCCATGTTTATTTACAACTGTATCTGTGTAATGAGCGACCAGCTTACGAGTAAGGCGGGAACCATCACAAGTGGTGAAGACCGTTTTATGGAATGGAAGAGTAAAGACGGCAATATGGAATCCAAAGCCTTTGCAGATTTTACTACTTTCTTTGAAGGTATTTTCCAAAAAGGCCGCCTGCTGGACATTATCAAAAACTTTATTTGTTTTAATAATGACGGAATTAATTCCTATAAGATTCTTGCGGGTTATCATCAATATTTTGCAGTTTGTAAGGCTGTAGAGCGCACAAAGCTGGCAGTTAGCGGCGACGGAAAAATCGGTGTATTCTGGCATACTCAAGGGTCGGGTAAATCGCTTTCCATGGTTTTCTATGCGCATCTTTTGCAGCAGGCAATTGATTCTCCGACAATCGTTGTTATTACTGACCGTAATGATCTGGATAATCAGCTTTATGGTCAGTTCTGTAATTGTAAAAATTTCTTACGTCAGGAACCTGTTCAGGCAGAAAGCCGCGAACATCTGAAGCAGCTTCTTGAAGGACGTAAGGCAAACGGAATCATCTTTTCAACAATGCAAAAATTTGAGGAAAGTGATGAACCATTAAGTGACAGAAAAAATATTATCGTAATGGCAGATGAAGCTCACCGCGGCCAGTACGGACTTACAGAAAAAATCAAAACAAGCCGCGACGAGCAGGGCAATCTTATTGCACACCGCACAATCGGTACCGCCAGAATAATCCGTGACAGTCTTCCTAATGCAAGTTATATCGGCTTTACAGGCACTCCAATTTCCCGAGAGGACCGCAGCACTATCGAAGTATTCGGCGACTATATCGATGTTTATGATATGACTCAGGCTGTTGAAGATGGAGCAACCCGCCCTGTTTATTACGAAAGCCGTGTTATCAAACTCAAACTTGATGATAAAGTTCTTGCCCAGATTGATGCAGAATACTCAGCTCTTGCAAATAATGCTGATGAAGAAGTTATAGAAAAGAGTAAACACGAGCTTGGCAAGATGGAAGAAATCCTTGGCCACGAAAAAACAATCAATTCTCTTGTTGATGATATTCTTAATCACTACGAAAATGAACGCCAGTATTTGTACACTGGAAAAGCAATGATTGTTGCCTATAACCGCTCTATTGCGATGAAGATTTTTAATCGTATTCTGGAATTGAGGCC
>JAEEQG010000059.1 GCA_016285185.1 Spirochaetota bacterium | reverse complement strand
TTAGGGAGGTCAACTCCCGCAATTCGAGCCATTTACTTTACTCCTCAGCCCTGACGCTGCTTATGCTTTGGGTTAGTACAAATAATACGGACAATACCGTTTCTCTTGATAACCTTGCATTTGTCGCATATGGGCTTTACGCTGGTTCGTACTTTCATAAAATCCCCCTTGGAATTTGCGTCAAATGATACCAGTTTTACACGTCGCAATGACAGCACTGGTATCATGTATTTAACACTATTTTCCAAACTTAATCTACAGGTTTTGTCAAAAAACTAAAGATTTCTTGACCTTAACTTGCCTTTTTTTACTAGTCCATCATGATGATGCATTTTCAAAAGGGCCTCAACCTGACTCATTGTATCCAAATCAACACCAACCAGAATCAATAATGATGTACCGCCCATCAACATTGAAATTGACTGCGGGAAACCAAATATATTCTGGATTACTGTCGGCAATACAGCAATTCCTGCGAGATACAAAGATCCCGGGAAAATAAGTCTATTCAATACTTTCTGCAGGTGTTCCTCAGTTTTGTCAGTTCTGATTCCAGGAATAGAACCGCCGTTTTCACGGATCTGTTTTGCAATTTCTGTAGGATTCATAGTAACCTGTGTATAGAAATATGCAAAGAACACAATCAAAAGTACCAGTAAAACATTATACCATACACCGGTAGGTGTTAAAAATGCCGCCAACTTGTTCAGCCAGCGTGAATTTGATGCCAAACCGGTTGCAATCTGTAACGGGAATGTAAGGAACGATGAAGCAAAAATTACCGGAATAACCCCAGATGGATTGATTTTGAATGGTAAATATGTGCTCTGACCACCGTACATTCTTCTTCCGACAACACGCTTTGCATAGTGAATCGGAATTTTTCTCTGTCCCTGCTGTTCAAGAACTACAAGTCCAATAATTGCAACGAACATAATGAATACTACAATAACGAATACAATATTAATATCACCGTTGTGTACCATTCGTCCCAATTCCCAGACAGCAGAAGGAAGTCTGGCTACAATACCTGCAAAAATAAGCATTGAAATACCGTTTCCAATACCCCTGGCAGTTATCTGTTCACCCATCCAAACTGTTATCATAGTTCCTGTTGTAACTGTTATCATTACAATGAATTTGAAAAACACAGGATTGGAAATTACAATTGCATTAGGAATACTTGCTGCATAAACCGTTACAGCCAAAGACTGGAACAAACATACAAAAACTGTACCTATTCTTGTCCAGGCATTTACTTTCTTAGTACCGCCTTCTTCTTCCGCAATCTTTTTCAAACTTGGAAAAATAATCAGCGCAAGCTGCAGAATAATCTGCGTAGAAATATAAGGCATAACACCAAGCATAAAGACAGAGAAATTTGAGAATGCACCACCAGCGAAAAAGTCCATATAATCAACAAAGGCATTTCCGCGTGACAGTGAATCAAAGTATGCTGTCAATGCCTGAGGGTTAATACCCGGTACAGTCAAAATACTTCCCAGCCGAAATATTGCAAGCATAATAAAAGTAAAGAAGATCCTTTCACGAAGTTCTTTTACTTTAAACATATTAACTATTGGATTGTTTGCCATTTTCAACCAGCCCCATTATTTTTCTTCAGTAACAGCTACTTTGCCGCCAGCTTTTTCAATCTTCTCTTTTGCAGAAGCTGAAACTTTATCCACTGAAACAGTAAGCTTCTTTGTTAAATCACCATTACCAAGAATTTTTACAAGCCCAGTTGCTTTCTTTAACAAGCCCTTGCGAATCAATGATTCTCTATCAACAGTTTCACCATCAGAATAGTGTGCTTCAATCAAATCAAGATTAAAACATGTGTATTCTTTTTTAAACAGGTAATTTGAAAAACCACGGCGCGCAATACGTCTGTACAAAGGCATCTGACCACCTTCAAAACCAACATATACTTTACCACCGGAACGGGACTGCTGTCCCTTGTTTCCACGACCTGCTGTTGAACCGCGTCCAGAAGATGAACCGCGTCCTACAATCCGCTTTTTCTTATGAGCACCGCAAGGTGGTTTCAGACTGAAATCAGACATTATTTCATCTCCTCAACTGTTACAAGATGCGAAACAGCAGCAATTTTTCCAAGCACTGCTGGATTTGCGGCAATTTCAACACTTGAATTAATTTTTCGAAGACCAAGACTCTTTACAGTAGCAACTACCGGCGGCTTCTGAGAGATAGTACTTCTAACTAATGTAATCTTAAGCTTTTTTGCTTTTGCCTTTGCCATGACTACCCCCACAGATCCTTAAGAGTTTTGCCTCTATTTTTTGCTACAACCTTTGCATCCATAAGAGATTTAATAGCCTCAAAAGTTGCACGTACAACATTTACAGAAGAATTTGAACCGAGTGATTTAGAAAGAACATCTGTTGCCCCGGCAGCTTCCATCACAGCACGAACCGGACCACCGGCAATAATACCGGTACCGGAACAAGCCGGTTTCAGCAGAACTGAAGAACTTTTATAATCAGCACTCACTTCATGTGGAATTGTTCCGTTCTTAAGAGGAACAGATACCAAGTTTCTTTTTGCCTTATCAATACTCTTTCTGATAGCTTCTGTAACATCATTAGCCTTTCCGAAACCGAATCCAACCCGACCTTTCTGATCACCTACAACAGTCAAAGCAGAAAAAGAAAATCTTCGTCCACCTTTAACAACTTTTGCAGTACGATTCAATTTTACGAGTTTTTCAACAAATTCTTTTTCATCAGACTTATTTTTATCAAAATTTTTCTGGTGTTCCATTGCCTGCTCCTAAAATTCAATTCCAGCTTTACGAGTACTGTCAGCAAAAGCTTTTACTACACCATGATACAAATATCCATTTCTATCAAAAACAATTGTAGTAATCTTTTTTTCTTTTAAGCGTGCACCCATTGCTTCACCAAGTTTTGTTGCTCCCTCAATATTTGGTTTGAGAGAAGAAAACTCTTTTTCCATTGTGGAAATTGAAGCAAGGGTTCTGCCAGCATCGTCATCTATAACTTGTGCATAAAAGTTACAGTTACTACGAGTTACAGTCATACGGGGACGTGCAGCTGTACCACGAAGGTGCTTACGGATATGAATCTTTCTCTTAAGGCGTTTTCTTTCTTTATCATTAAGTTTCTTAAACATATCACTTACCCTTATTTAGCGCCGGATTTACCGACTTTCCTTCTAATTGTTTCAGTTTCGTAGCGAATACCTTTACCTTTGTATGGTTCGGGTTCTCTAAGCTTACGAATTTCAGCCGCAAATTCGCCAACCTGCTGTTTATCAATACCTGAAATTGAAATCTTACCCTGTGCATCAGCTGTAACTGTCAATCCATCAGGAATTGCTGCTACAAAGTCTGTTGAATAGCCAAGGTTCATAACAAGGAACTTTCCCTGTACTTCAGCACGATAACCAACACCTGTTACTATCAAAGATTTAGTAAAGCCGTTTGTAACACCTGTAATCATATTATTGATAAGGTTACGATACAAACCATGTGCAGCCCTTGCATTTTTGGAATCATCTTTTCTATCTAATTCCAAAGAAGAACCGTTAAGCTTTACTGTTACCAAATCTCCAAAAGACTGTGAAAGTTTACCTTTTGGACCTTCAACAGTAATAACGTTAGCATCAATATTTACTTTTACACCCGCTGGAACAGCAACGGGAAGTTTACCAATTCTAGACATACTTCCTCCTATTACCAGACAGTGCAAATCAATTCGCCACCGACCAGTTTCTCTGCAGCTTTTTTACCAGTGGTAACACCCAGAGAAGTTGAAACGATGACAGTACCATATCCGTTATAGATACGGGGCAACTCTTTATAACCAGAATAAACACGGCGACCAGGAGTAGAAATCTTTTTCAAACCATGAATTACAGGTTCATTGTTCTCATCATATTTAAGGAAAACACGAATAAAATTCATTCCATCCTGAGTAACTTTTTTGAAGTTTTTGATATAACCTTCAGTTTTCAGGATTTTTACGATTTCTAACTTAAGTTTAGAAGTAGAAATGTCTACCTTTTCATGACGGGCCATTGCCGCATTTCTTACCTTTGTCAGAATATCTGCTATTGGATCTGAAACGCTCATTTCTTATCTCCTAACTCTACCAGCTGGACTTTGTGACGCCTGGAATCAGACCTTCACTTGCCAATTTACGGAAACATACACGACACATCGCGTACTTGCGCAAATATCCACGAGGACGACCACATACTCTACAGCGATTATATCTTCTTGTGCTGTATTTCGGAGTTGCGTTCGCTTTATTTATTAAACATTTCTTAGCCATGAACTCCCCACCTACTTTCTGAAGGGCATGCCGAATTTGGTAAGAAGAACACGCGCATCATTGTCATTTTCAGCACTTGTTACAATGTTGACGTTCAAACCGGCGATTTTTTCGATCTTATCAAAGTCAATTTCCGGAAAGATAATCTGTTCTGTAATACCAAAAGAATAATTGCCGTGGCCATCAAAGCCTGTAGCTTTGATTCCGCGGAAATCCTTAACACGGGGCAATGCAACATTTATAAGACGATCCAGGAATTCATACATCCGGGCACCGCGCAACGTTACCATTACACCGACCTCATTGCCCTGACGAAGTTTGAAGTTCGCTATACTTTTTCTTGCCTTTGTTTTTACAGCTTTCTGACCGGTAATAGCCGTTATATCAGTAACTGCGGCATCAAGGAGTTTCTTATTAGCGAGAGCTTCGCCCACACCCATGCTTACTACAATCTTTTTAATTGCAGGAATTTGCATTACGGATTTATAGCCGAGCTCTTTGAAGAGTTCGGGAGCGATTTTGTCTTTATAGACTTTCTTAAGCCGAGGTTCGTAATTACTCATTACAGTGTGTCTCCACATTTACGGCAAACGCGAATTTTCTTGTCGCCGTCGAGCTTATATCCAATTCTTGTAGGACCGCATTTTTTACATACAATCGCTACGTTAGAAATGTGCAGCGGAGCTTCGATCTCAGCAATACCGCCCTGATCCTGCTGGCTGCGCTTTTTCATTGCTTTTTTTACAAGGTTTGCACCGGAAACAATTACTCTGTCCTTGTCACGAATAACACGAACAACGTTTCCACGTTTTCCCTTGTCTTTTCCGGCAATTATTTCAACAGTATCGTCCTTGCGGATTTTAAACTTCTTTTCCATAGTTTATCTTCCTTAAAGAACTTCCGGAGCCAATGATATAATCTTCATGTAATCCATATCACGAAGCTCACGGGCTACCGGTCCAAAAATACGTTTTCCTTTCGGGTTGTTATTTGCATCAATAATAACGCAAGCATTATCATCAAAACGAATATATGTTCCGTCAGGACGACGATATTCTTTGGAAATCCGTACGATAACAGCTTTTTCAACTGTTCCTTTTTTAATCGTTGAAGTAGGAATTGCATCCTTTACTGCAACAACAATAACATCGCCAATACTTGCATAACGGCGGTGAGAACCACCAATTACTTTAATGCACTGGACAAGTTTCGCGCCGGAGTTATCGGCGACGTTCAAATACGACTGCATCTGAATCATAGCTAATTATCCTCCTGCTTATCTTGCCCTTTCAACGATTTCGGCAAGTCTAAAATACTTATCACGTGAAAGAGGACGACATTCTACAATACGTACTGTATCTCCGAGATGTGCATCATTTTTCTCATCATGTGCCTTATACTTCTTGACGCGTGTTACATATTTCTTATAAAGCCTATGCAATTTCTTTGTTGAAACAGAAACCACAACAGTTTTATCCATCTTGTCACTGGTTACTTTACCAACAAATTCACGCCTTACAGGCTTTCGAACTGCTTGTTCTTCCACAGGTCAACTCCTACTTATCCAAGCCGGCAATTTCTTTCTGCCGGATATAAGTGTTCAATGTTGCGATTTCTCTACGCATTGAACGCTTCTGCATCGGATTATCAACGTGTCCAATCACCATTTGAAAACGGAGATCCATATATTTTCTTTTAAGCTCATTCCGCTGAGCAACCAATTCGGAATAAGACAATTCGCTAAGCTTTTTCTTTGCCATTTCTCATTCCTCCTTATTTTACTTCAGTACTATAAGCAATTTTTGTTTTGAAAGGCAGTTTGCTTCCTGCAAGATGCATAGCTTCATCCGCGATAGCTCTTTCAACTCCGGTTACTTCAAAAATAATCTGTCCCGGTTTGATAACAGCTACCCAATACTCAGGAGCACCCTTTCCTTTACCTTGACGTGTTTCAGCTGGTTTCTTTGAGTAAGGTTTATCAGGGAAAATACGAATCCAAACCTGACCACGTCTGTTCATACAACGGTTAAGAGCAACACGGGCTGCTTCTATCTGTCTGTTTGTCAACCAGAATGGTTCAAGAGCAACCAATGCAACATCTCCGAAATCGAGTTGATTTCCACGAGTTGCATTACCATGTATTCTACCGCGCTGTACCTTTCGGTGCATTACTCTTTTTGGACTAAGTGGCATAAACTAACTCCTTGAAGACTTTTCAGCACGCGGAGCACGTTCTTTCCGCTCAGACTTTTCAGTTTTTTCTGTTTTTTCAGCCTTTTCAGCTTTCTCTGCTTTTTCAGCCTTTACAGATGAACTTTTCTCAGTCCTTTCGCGACGTTTTTTGACAAGCTGATTAGCATCGTCATTCTGTTCGCGGCCATAATTCATTCCGTTGAAAATCCATACTTTAACACCGATTTTTCCGAATGTTGTAAGGGCTTCAGCGAAACCATAATCAATATCAGCACGAAGAGTATGAAGAGGCACACGACCATCTTTATGTTCTTCGGTTCTTGACATTTCAGCACCACCAAGACGTCCGCTCAAACGAATTTTAATACCCTGAGCACCAGCCTTCATAGCACTGGAAGAAGCTTGTCTGAAGCACTTACGGAATGAACCGCGGGCAACAAGCTGTTTTGCAATGTTCTGTGCAACAAGAGATGCGTTTGTTTCGGCTCTTTTGATTTCTTTAATCTTAATCTGAACCTTTTTTGAAACGCTCTTCTGAATTTCAGCTCCTATAGCTTCAATTGTTGCACCTTTTACACCAATAATTACACCGGGACGGGCTGTATGAATAACAATTGTTACACGCTGAGGATGACGAACAATTTCAACTTCGGCAATATCAGCATTTTTGCATTCAGGCAATGCAGCAATCAATTTTCTGATTTTCAGATCTTCATGCAGAGAATCTGCATATTCACGAGGATCTGCATACCAGCGAGACTGCCAGGTTTTATTGATTCCAAGCCGCAATCCGATTGGGTTTACTTTCTGTCCCACGTTATTCCCCCGCCTTTTCAGCAACTTCTACAGTAATATGACACATGCGTCTTAAAAGCATATCTGCCCGGCCTCTTGCACGAAACCAAACTCTTTTCAGACGAGGACCTTCGTCAATACGAATTTCCTTTACATATAACATATCTTCATCTAGTTTTTTATTAGCATAAAGGGCATTTGATACTGCTGACTTCAAAGTTCCGCATATCAATCTTGCACCTTTCTGTGGCATATTCTCAAGAATCGCCATAGCCTCTGAACAGGTCTTCCTCTTAATTACATTTGCTACAGGACGAACCTTTGTAGGTGATGCAATAAGGAATTTTGTAGTGGCTACATATTTGCGTTTTTCAGCCATCATATCCACCTATTTTCCTGCCTTATTATCTGAACCGGCATGTCCACGGAAGATTCGTGTAGGTGAAAACTCGCCAAGCTTATGACCAACGAGATTTTCTGTAACATACACAGGAACCCAGGATTTACCGTTATACACAGAAATTGTATTACCTACCATTTCAGGTATAATAGTTGAGCAACGGGAATATGTTTTAATCATTTTTCTGTCGCTCGACTTGTTCATTTCAATAACCTTTTTATAAAGACTCTTTTCAATAAAAGGGCCTTTTTTAACTGATCTTGACACGGTTATCTCCTACACAACTACTTTTTGCGTCTCGTGACAATAAAATTGTCAGAAACCTTCCGCTTTTTGCGGGTCTTGTATCCACGGCAAGGCTGTCCCCAAGGTGTAACAGGGTTACGACCTTTTCCGGCACCTTCACCACCACCAAGCGGATGATCTACAGGGTTCATTGCCATACCACGAACGGTAGGACGAACACCTCTCCATCTTGCACGACCGGCTTTTCCAAGACTGGTATTCATGTGGTCTTCATTACCAACAATACCAACAGTTGCATAGCACTTTTTGTGCACACGGCGAAGTTCGCTTGAAGGAAGACGAATAACAACATATTCACCTTCTTTAGCCGCGACAAGCGCACTTGCACCGGCAGAACGAACAAGCTGTCCGCCGCGTCCCAGTGTCAACTCAATATTGTGAACAGTAAAACCTACCGGAATTGCTTCCAACGGCAAAGCATTACCAATTTCAGGAGTAGCATTTTCACCGGAAAGAATCTTCTGTCCAACTTGCAAACCTTTCGGTGCAATAATATAGCGTTTATCACCGTCAGCATAGAAAATCAAAGCAATATTTGCACTTCTGTTAGGATCGTATTCGATAGAACGTACTGTTCCTGGAATACCATGCTTATCACGTTTGAAGTCTATATCACGGTATTTGCGTTTGTGTCCGCCACCCTGATGACGTACAGAAATACGTCCATGAGCTCCGCGTCCACCATTTGATTTTAAACCATGAGTCAGTCCTTTTTCAGGTCTGTCCGTGGTTATTTCATCTCTGCGAAGATCGATACGTGTTCGAGTTCCCGCAGTTATCGGTTTATATACTTTTAGAGCCATACAGGTTCCCCTTACTTTGCGGCCGAGGTTATACTCCCTCGAACACCTTTATTGATTCGCCAGGCGCAAGCTTGACGATTGCCTTCTTCCAACTGGAAGTTCTGCCGGCTCTGTAACGAACCCGCTTCATCTTTCCATATACATTCATTGTTGTACAGTCAACAACCTTTACATTGAAAAGTCTGCGAACTGCTTCTTTGATTTCGATTTTGCTTGCATCAGGATGTACTTTGAATACGTATTTTCCTTTTTCGCGAAGCAAAGTTGCTTTCTCAGACAACACAGGCTCAATGAGGATATCTTCGTAATTCATTATTCAGCCCCCTCTTCTGCCTTGTAAAAATCCGCAAGATTTTTAGCTGCTGTTTCAAGCATTACAACTTTCTTTCCATAAAATAAATCGTGTGCACGAAGTCTGTTATATGAAAGGAAAGATAATGTAGGAATATTGCGTCCTGCTAATTTAAGCTTTGCATCATCGTCTTTAAGAACCATAACAGTCCTTTCATCCTTAACAAAGTTTTTCAGAATATTAACAAGATCCTTTGTTTTTCCGCTTTCAACCGTGAAATCTTCAACGATTGTCAATGTATCAGTCTGAGCCTTCAGACTTAAAATTGACTTCATTGCCAGACGTTTTACTTTTTTTGGCAAACTATAACTAAAATCTCTTGGTTTTGGTCCAAAAATAACACCGCCGCCTCTTAAAAGAGGTGATTTTTTATCACCACGACGAGCATTACCTGTACCCTTCTGCTTATACGGTTTAGCATTGCTGCCGTGAACCTCTGAGCGATCCTTTGTACAAGCAGTTCCAACACGTTTGTTGGCTAATTCATTATTGATGGCATAGTAGATAACATCTTCATTAACCGGAAGACCGAATACAGCGTCATCAAGTGAAATTGTTCTCAATTCCTTACCATCGACTGAATAGACTTTCTTTTCCATTGTCTTCTCCTGCCGCTACAGTTCTTTCTTAACTGCTGACTTGATGATCAACGCACAGTCTTTATTCCCGGGAACAGACCCGCGAACCATCACAACTTTCAATTCAGGATCGATTTTTACAATTCTAAGGTTTTGAACTGTAACACGTTCCCGTCCCATCCGGCCAGGCATTTTTATGTTTTTAAAACATCTACCCGGAGACGTACACTGTCCTGTTCCACCTGGTTCGCGATGAAATTTAGAACCGTGTGTAGAACGTCCACCATGGAATCCCCAGCGCTTCATTACACCCTGGAAACCCTTACCTTTTGAAGTTGCTGTTACATCGAGGTATCTTGTTGATTCAAAAAGCTCAACACCAACTTCATCACCCACTTTCACCTCTCCGTCAAAATCACGGAATTCTTTAAGGTGCTGTACAGGGGCTACATTTTCAGGAAACTGTCCTGCATAAGGTTTTGTTACAGTAGATTTCTTCTTTTCATCAACGCCAAGAACAACTGCATCATACCCGAAAGTTTCCTTGTCCTTAAGTGCTACAACTTTGTTAGGCTCAACGCGGATCACAGTAACAGGTGTCAAGTTACCGTCTTCGTCAAAAACCTGGGTCATACCCACTTTTTTTGCAATCAGACCTTTCATTCTGATTTAACTCCTTAAGAAAAAGAGCTTTCACTCTTTTGTTTACCAAGCCGCCATTCCCTGATCCTGGGAACCGTACTCTTTTTTAATAAAAAACGGTACGTTAAAAAACGTACTCGTAATTATTGTTTAATTTCTACATCCACGCCTGCAGGCAATTCCAACTTCATCAGCGAATCCATAACATCTGCTGAT
>JAEEQG010000058.1 GCA_016285185.1 Spirochaetota bacterium | reverse complement strand
GTTGAGTTAATTGACACAGACTGGATATAATCTACTTTTGCATCAGAAGGCTTTTTACGGTTGATTTCGGACAAAAGAGCAGAAGCGTTTTCTGCAAGTTTATCAGCATCCATAGAAACCTTACCAACAGCAAGATGAACAACACCACCCTTGTCTGCGCGATATTCAACACGACCTTTTTTCAGTTCGTTAATAGCAGCGACAATGTCTGTAGTTACAGTTCCTGTCTTTGGGTTAGGCATAAGACCTTTGCGTCCGAGAACCATACCAAGACGGCCAACATCCTTCATCATGTCAGGAGTTGCAACTGCAATGTCAAAATCAAGCCATCCGCCTTTTACTTTGTCGATGTACTCGGATGCGCCTGCATATGCGGCACCAGCATCAAGAGCTTCCTTAATCCGGTCTTCCTTACAGAAAACGAGAACTTTTTTCTCACCCCTGAACTGATTAGGCAGAACCAATGTATCACGGACTGTCTGGTTTTTTCCAAGTTTCAGACAAACGTGAAGTTCTACTGTTTCGTCAAAATTTGCAAATTTGAGCTCTTTCACCAAAGCACAAGCCTTGCTCATTTCATAAGACTGAGATGCATCGTACTTTTTCAGTGATTCGCGATATTTTTTTCCGTGTTTCATACTACCGCTCCACCTCTACACCCATACTGCGGGCAGTACCGGCGATAATTTTTTTCGCAGCTTCAATATCATTTGCATTGATATCAGGCATTTTTGTCTTTGCGATTTCTTCCAGCTTTTCTTTTGAAAGCTTTCCAACCTTATCCTTTAACGGATTTCCGGAACCTTTTTCAATTCCGGCAGCCTTTTTAATCAAAACAGCTGCAGGCGGAGTTTTCAAAACAAATGTGTAAGATTTATCCTGATAAACAGTGATGATAACCGGAATAATTAATCCCGGCTCCATGGATTTTGTGCGGTCATTAAACTGCTGCACAAACTGGGGGGCACTTACACCGTGAGGACCAAGTGCAGGACCAACAGGGGGAGCTGGCGTCGCTTTTCCAGCAGGACACTGTAACTTGATAACGGCAGTTACCTTCTTTTTTGCCATATAATATCTCCTTTTTTATTGGTAAGGGCTGATTTCTCAGCGTAGCGAGGAATTATGCCGACGGCAGCTTCCTCTCCCAAACAGGAACAACACCGCATACGCAGCGGAGTTCCAAGGATTAAACCTTTTCTACTTGTAAAAGACCAACTTCAACGGGCGTAGCACGTCCGAATATTTCAACCATAACCTTCATCTTATTCTTGTCAGGGGAAACTTCTTCAATAGTACCTTGGAAAGTTGCAAAAGGTCCGTCTATAACCTTTACTTTTTCACCGACAGAGAAAGTTTGGTTCATGCGCGGAGCTTTTTCGCCTTTGATTTCACCTGCTTTCTGCAGCAAAGCTTTTGCTTCGTCAGAAGAAATAGGGCGTGGCTTTTGCCCCGCTTCATTTACACCAAGAAAACCTGTTACGCCCTGAATACGGCGGATTGTCGCACAGGTATTCTTCCAACCGAGATCAGGAAGGTCCAATTCTACCATAATGTAACCAGGAAGGAATTTTTTGGTGACTACTTTCTTTTTTCCGCCTTTAATATCAACAACATCTTCAACCGGAACCTTAACATCAAGAACGATGTCAGAATCTAGTTCTTTCATTTCAATCAGAGAACGGATAGTTTTTTCGATTTTGTTTTCATACCCGGAAAAGGTATGAAGTATGTACCAACCTTTTGCCATTACCGCGCCTAGAAAATAAGATTCATGCCGGTAACGAACAACCAGTCAAGAAGACCCAGTACAGCTGCAACAACGATAGTAGAAATAAGAACTACTTTTACTGAAGAAACAACGTCATCAACACCAGGCCAAACAACCTTTTTCAGTTCAGCAAAACTTTCTTTAAAAAACTGGATAATTTTGCCCATTTCAAGCCCTCATTTTTTCAAATAATTTTACAGGCCAGGCAGGACTCGAACCCGCAACACTCGGTTTTGGAGACCGACGCTCTACCATTAGAGCTACTGACCTAAGATATTGATAAAAAATCGTAAAAAACAATTTTTTATCAATACGGACGAATACGCATATTCGCCCTTTTAAGCATTATTTTGCTTTTGTTTCCTTATGCAAAGTATGTTTGCGGTCAAACGGACAGTATTTATTCAGTTCCAATTTTCCCTGAATATTCTTTCTGTTTTTTTGAGTGGTATAATTCTTTCTCTTGCATTCAGAACACTGGAGTGCGATAATTTCTACCGCAGTTTTCTTGGAAGCCATACGATTCCCCTTAACTTATACTTTACCATGTTTACAAAACATGCCTTAAAGCGGAAGAGCCTCCAAACAGAATCGAACTGTTGACCTCAACCTTACCATGGTTGCGCTCTACCGACTGAGCTATAGAGGCAAATGCCTTATAAACACCCTAACAATCAATTTATGAAATATAGGTTTGCAGAATTTAACAGAATTTATTTTTTTTGTCAACGAAAAAGATTGATGAAGTTAAAAAAAAAGGATATTTTATTTTTTATGAAAACGATAGACACTATGGTCGACAGTATTCTTGACTCTTACGAAAACTACGGCGGAATTAACTTTACCGAAGCAGAAAATTTTCCCAACAAAGAAACAGTTATTTCTGTTTTAAAAGATATACAGAATCTCATTTTTCCGGGATTTTCCACCGCAGAAACACTTGATCGCACAAATCTCAAATATTCAACAGGAGAACGAGTTCATCGAATAGTCTCAACACTTACAACAGAAACAAAAAAAGCTCTTCTATATATATGCAAAACTAAACAGCAAAATCAGACGAACTGCTTCGGACTGGCGGAAAAAACAGTTCTATCCTTAATTGAACACATTCCCGAAATCCGCCGTCTTGCAAAACTCGATGCAGAAGCCGCCCTTGAAAACGATCCTGCTGCATCAAGCATTGAAGAAGTAATTCTTTCATACCCCGGACTGGAGGCCATAATAGTCTACAGAATTGCACACTTTCTACAAAAAAACGGAGTCCCCATAATTCCGAGGATAATGACCGAATACATTCACGGTAAAACCGGTATTGACATTAACCCAGGTGCAACAATCGGCGAATCATTCTTTATTGATCACGGAACAGGTGTTGTTATCGGCGAAACCTGCATAATCGGAAACAACGTTAAAATCTATCAGGGTGTAACGCTCGGAGCTTTGAGTGTGGCAAAGGAACTCCAGAACAAAAAACGACATCCTACTATAGAAGACAATGTTACTATTTATCCTGGCGCAACCATTCTCGGCGGCAACACCGTAATAGGCGAAAACAGCATAGTAGGCGGAAACGTCTGGATAATAAAATCAATACCACCTAACAGCAAAGTAAAATACAAGCTGGCAGACAGCGCAGACTGATTACTTCGCGAATAATTCCTTAATCAGGGTTTTTAAATCCTGAACCTTTGTAACACCTTCACACTCTTCCGGTGCAAGGATGCGGGGGAAACCGAGTGTTTGTGCCGTTTTTACACGTTGCTTCAAACGCGCAACCGGACGGATTTCACCGGCAAGGCTTATTTCGCCGGCAAGAGCCAATCCCTGAGGACAGGGCAAATCCGTTCTTGCCGAATACAGAGCAGCAGCAAGTGCCAAATCCACCGCACTTTCTGAAATGCGAACACCACCTGCCACATTAACATACAAGTCATATTCACTGAGCTTTATTCCAAGCTTTTTCTCCAAAACGGCAGCAATGCGGCTAACCCTTGCTGATTCTATCTTTTCGGAAAAAACTCGGGTAATACTAGCTTTTGCAGGAATCGTAAGAGCCTGTATTTCTACGAGGAAAACGCGGGAGCCTTCAAAAACAGGAACAACAGCAATTCCTGCCGGCAAAGCACCTGTTCTCCGTGTTATAAACATCGAAGAAGGATCTTCAATCTGAACAAGACCATGCTCACCCATCGAAAAAATACCCAGTTCATCTACGGAACCGAACCGGTTTTTTTGCGCACGTAAAAACCGTACATCGTCCGAATTCCTCTCAAACGTTATAACAGTGTCAACCATGTGTTCCAACGCCTTCGGTCCGGCAATTCCGCCGTCTTTTGTAACATGTGCCGAAATAAACAAAACGGAATCACGTTCTTTTACCCAGCTTATAAGCTCGTTGGAACAATACTTTAACTGCGAAACAGTACCAGGAATAAGTCCGGCTTCAGGACTGTACACCGTCTGAATGGAATCAACTATTACACACACTGGATTCAAGTCATTTAAAGCACTCATCACATCTTCAAGTCGCGAAGCCGAAAGAATGTCGATTTTTTCGAGCGATATACCAAGCCTGTCCGCGCGGGAACGAATCTGAGAAGCGGATTCCTCGCCCGAAACATACAGAACTCTGCCATTTGTTTCAATCAGTGCGGCGGTTTGCAGCAAAAGAGTGGACTTACCGATTCCAGGTTCGCCGCCTATAAGCACAGCGGAACATCTCGTCGCCCCGCCGCCGAGGACACGGTCAAACTCACTTGTTCCTGTAGAAAGGCGGGCACATTCCATCGGATTTACGGACTTTAAAGGAACAGGCTTTGCCGGACCCTGCCCCGAAAACGGGACATTTGCCTGCGGCTGCGAAAAACATTCTTCAAAACTGTTCCACTCGCCGCATTCGGGACATCTGCCGAGCCATCGCGGCTGTGTATAACCGCAGGAAGCGCACCGGTACACAACGGAAGAATCTTTTTTCTTTGACATTCCTTAAATATCCGACACTTTTACACAGCAGTCAAGTGTTTTTCCTTACGCTGCGAATTTAGCCTATGGAATAATTTACAAAAAAAACTCGATACTGTAGTATAATTTTATGAAACATTCATTATACACGGGCATAAAGGCCTTTGCTTTTATCATTTGCTTATTATTGGTTGCAGGCTGCAATAAAAAATCAGCCTCCGCAAAGGATTCAAATTCTTCACAGGACGACACGGGTTTTAGAGTTATTGCATTTGAACCCGACGGCGAACTGCCCGATGAAGTAAAATTTCCTTCAATTTATATACAGTTTTCTGAACCTGTTGTAGCTCTTCAGGAACTGGGAACACCGTCAAATCAATCCGATGTATTCAAAATTGAACCGGAACTGAAAGGTGTTTTCCGCTGGTATGGAACAAGTCTTTTGAGCTTTGAAAGCGAAGACGAAATCATTCCCCAAAGAGAATACAAGGTTACAGTAAACAAAAACCTCACTTCAAAAGAAGGAGAAAAAATCTCCGGACAAACAGAGTTCTCGTTCAGAACGGAAGAACTTAAAATGCTGTCCGTCGTTCCGGGATATAATGAAATAAAAGACGGTAAATACATAGACAAGGACGATGTTCCACTGAAAGCAGCTTCCAACATTGCGGTTTTCTTTTCATATCCTGTAAATACAAAAGTTATCACGCCGTTTATTTCAATCGCGGACGAATCAGGAAAAGAATACTCTTTCACAGCTTCCGCCATTGAAAATGAAAATGCGGTACTGCTCAAGGTAAAAGAAAACTTTCCGCAGAACATAAATGTCAATGTAATCTTAAAAGAGGGTGCAAAATCTGAAAAAGATTACCTCGGCACAAGTACCGAAGTAATTGAAACGTTTCATACCTTAAAAAACTTTACACTGAACGATACAAACACTTATGCACACAGCTACGGCAAATACACAAATCCGGTATACCTGTGGTATTCACATCAGCTTGATGAATCAAATGTTGAATACATTGCAAAAAATCTTAAAACACAGCCGGCAATGGCGATAACAAAAGACAATATCGAAATTTCAGGCAGACAACTTATAATTTACGGACTGCCGGTTACTTTTGAGCAGACATACTCCATGACTATTCCTGACGGAATAAGCGACATATACGGAAGAAAAACCTCTGACACAGAACAGCTTGAAATCACAGTTCCGGCCGCACTGAGCTACGCGTCTTTTAAGGACTATGGAGCCGGAATTCTTGAAGCACAGTATTCGCCCAAAATTGCCTTTGAATATCAGAATGTTTATTCAGGTTCAGGTTATTCCGTAAACAATGATTATTTTGAAATAAATCCTTCCGCTGCTCAAAAAAACAAGCGGATTATTCATACTGTCGACCTTACGCCTTACCTGCAGAAAGTTGCGGACCGCTATTACGGTCATGTTGATTTTTATGCCAACATGGTAGTTAAAGATCCGTGGGGTGATGAAGGCGACACTTATGACCGGGACAACAACCAGTTCATTCAGGTAACAGACCTCGGCGTTACTGTCCGTTACGCATTCAACAAGCTTGTTGCAATGGTAACTTCACTTGAAACCTGCGCACCTGTAAAAGATGCGCAGGTTACAGCCAGTTTTGTTGACTACAGGGACGGTATCAAATCCGTATTCAACAACACCAGCAAAGTTTTGTGCAAAGGCACTACAAACGAAAAAGGTATCGCCGTCATTCAGATTCCTGAAGGCAGATACAACCAGCTGAAGAATTCCAATAACGAATTGTATCTGGACGTTACCAAAGAACAGGACAGGGTAGCTTTCAGAGCAAACCTTACAAGCATTTGGCGTTATGACATAGTTTCTTCGTCTTACCCTGAAGATGCTGAAAGAGTAAAGATGCGAACTTTTATCTTTACAGACCGAGGTCTTTATAAACCCGGCGAAAGCGTCACATTCCGCGGTATAGACAGGGATCAGAAACTTGGAAAACTTTACACATACACGGGTCCGTACAAAATTTCAATCTGCGAAGACAGATGGAAGGGAAAGGAAATTGCTTCCTTTGAGGGCAAAACAAGCTCTTCAGGAGGCTTCTGGCACAAATTCAAGCTTCCTCAGGATTTGGAACCCGGCGACTATGTTATCAAATACTCAAGAGCAACAAAAACCGATTCAAATTCACAGCAATCAATAAGTTTTACGGTTGCCTATTTTGAACGGCTTAGATTTTCAGCATCAGCTTCAATACCGAATGTTACATATACAAGAGGCGACCGCGTGGATGCACAGGTTTCCGCGGAATATCTCGGCGGCGGAAGCATGTCAGGAAGTTTTTATCACGCATCCTGGTTTACGGAGCCGACCTGGTTCCGTCCTGCGGACAAAAAATATGACGAATACAGATTTGGTCCTATACAAGGATATGACTACCGCTCGTACATCGGTTCTGAAGACGGTGTTCTGGACACAGCCGGAAAAGCGTCCGTATCTTCAAAAACAGGTTCAGAAAGACTTAAAGGTATGCCTTACCAATACCGTGCTGAAATCAGCGTAACAGATGCCGGTGATCAGGAAATTACTGCAACAGCATTTGCAACAGTCCACCCAGCACAGTATTATATCGGGCTTTCTTCACCCAACGGTATTAAGGGCTATCCAAAGAAAGGTACAAAACTTACATTCAACTATCTTCTTGCAACACCCGAAGGCGAAGCTCCTTCAAAAGACAAGCTGCCATCAAAAAAAGCAGACCAGCAGATAACCGTAGAGCTGTTGCGCGAAGAATGGAAAACCGTTCAGCAGATGGGTTACAGCGGTACAATCAATACACGCTGGGTAAAGGAAATGGTAACGGATTCCGTTCAGACCGTTCCTCTTGCAGATTCAGGCTCATTCACCGTAACACCGCAGAAAGGCGGCGCATACATTGTCCGTATGACTTCAAAAGACAAAAAAAGCAACGAAGTAATCACCGAACGCCGAATGTATGTAACCGGTTCCGACTGGTACTACTACGGAGAAGATTCAGAAGAACTCAAACTTTTGAGCGACAAAGACGAATACAAAATCGGCGACACAGCCAGCGTTATGCTTCAAAGCCCGCTTGAAAAAGGCAAATACCTGCTTACGATTGAACGCGAAGGCATTTTCAGCGAAGAAGTTCTGGACATAAACGAATCCGTTACAGTCCTTGAAATTCCAATTAAAGAAGAATACTTGCCTGTCGTTTATGTAGCACTTTCAACCTTCTCAAAGCGCAGCGGTGACCCGGCACAGGATTACGACTCGCCTGACTTCAACAAACCAAAGGCATACTTCGGCGTAACAGCCCTGCATATAAATCCTGAGGCAGCATCATTTGATATAAAGGTTGCCTCCGATAAGAAAACCTACCAGCCTGGTGAAAAAGCCACCCTTACACTGACAGCAACAAAGGACGGCAAACCATTAAGCGGTGCGGAACTCACACTTATGGCAGTAGACAGAGGCGTTATTGATCTTATCAATTACCACGTTCCAAATCCTGTTACTTACTTTTATAACGAATACTACTTCCCGCTGTGCATATACGGCGGTGATTCCCGCTCACTGCTCATAGACCCGGTTGTTTATGAATCCAAAAACCTTTTCGGCGGCGACGCTGACGGCGAAGACGACGAAAAAATGCAGGAGCGCAAAAACTTTGATGCTACCGCGGTATTTGAACCGTACCTGCTTACGGATGAATCCGGTAAAGCAACCTGCACATTCACATGGCCCGACAACCTTACCGCATACCGCGTAACAGCAATCGGTGCAAAGGACGCCCACTTCTCCATAGCAGAAGACGAAATATCCGTAGCAAATCCGATTTCCGTACGTGATGTACTTCCACGCAAACTGCGCGTCGGCGATAACAGCGAAGCAGGTGTTGTTATTTCAAACCTGCAGGATACAGCGCAAAGCGTAACAGTTTCGCTTGCAATCTACGACGGTATTGAAAAAACAGGAAAACCGGCGGAAGAAGACGGTTACATAAAAGAACCCGGACACATTGCAAACGCAGGAAAAACTGAACAGACAATCACTGTTCCTGCAAACAGCACACTTCCGCTTATGTTCCCGATAAAAGCCACACAGAGCGGCTTTGCCACCTTGGAATTCACTGTCAAATCTTCACTGGTAAACGAACGCATTCTTAAACCGCTTGAAGTTGAAAAACAGTATATGTTTGAGACCGTAACAACAGTAGGTCAGACAGCAACCGGCAACAGCAAAAAAGCCGCAAACAAAGACGACAACACAGCAAAAGAAACTGTCATAATTCCGGCAAGCGCAGACGGAATGGGAACACTTTCCGTAACGCTCGATCCAAGCCGGCTAGGTGTTCTTAAAGAAGCAGTAACATATCTGTTCCACTATCCTTATGGTTGTATGGAACAACGTTCTGCGGCAATTCTTCCGATGGTATACTTCGGTGATTACATAAAAGTTTTCGGACTTAACTCCGAAGTTTCAAATCCAAAGAAAGTAATTGAAAAAGAATTAAAAGCCTGGGGCAAAGTTCAAAAATCAAACGGAGGCTTCCCGTACTGGCCTAACGGCAATTACGCATCACTTCCTGTTACGATGAGAATTGGCGAAATCCTTGCTGCGGCAAAAGACTCCGGCATAAAGATTCCGTCTTCAATCGATTTGAATGCACTTGCAAATTATATTGCAGTTGAAATGGTAGATGCCGGTTACAGTACTGAAAACAATCCATACGCCTACGCATACGCAAACTATGTTCTCGTTCGTCTGGGCTTCTCAATCCCGATGGAACGGGTACACAACATAGTTGCCAGCGAAAAGAGTGATATTACAGAACTTTGTTATGCAGGACTTATGTATCTTGAACTCGGACAAACCGAAAACGCAAAAGAAGTTGCAAAGCAAATAAAGAGATATACACGTCCTACAACACGGGGAATCGACCTTACAACACGCAAAGGCTACTGGTCTTCATGGTACTACTTCTCCGGTGAAACCGAAGCCTATGCAATGGCATTAAAATTCTTCTCAAAGCTCGACACCAATGATGAAATAAACGGAAGGCTCGTATACCAGCTTCTTGAACTGCAGAAAGCCGGCAACGGTTTCTGGAAATCTACCGCAACAACGGCAAAAGTTCTTGATGCACTGGATACCTACATAAAAGCATTCAATCTTGAAGATACAAACTTCACAGCCGAAGCTCTTATTTCGGGTAAATCCGTTGCAAAAGCACACTTCAAAGGTGTAGCAGCCCTTCCGGAAGAAACTGTTCTCACATTTAACGAAGAACCTCTTAAATCACTCGGAACAGAAAAAGAACTTCCTGTCGTTATGAACAAAGAAGGAACAGGAACCTTGTTCTACACAATCTCAATGAAGTACGCCATCCCGCCTGAAAAACAGTATGCGAGAGACGAAGGCTTCTCGGTCTTTGTTGATTACATCGACCTCGCTACAGGAAAATTCGTACCGGAGAACAAACTTGTAGCAGGAAAAACATACAAGGCTAAAATCACACTGTCTTCCACACGCGACAGAACGTTTGTCGCAATGCGTGTACCGATTCCTGCCGGTGCTGAAATTATGAACGCAGCGTTTGTAACAACCGGTACAAAGTCCGAATACGAAAAAGAAGAACAAGACGAAGACACATACTATGACTTTAGATGGGGACTTTCAAGCCAGACAATCTACGACAGCGAAGTCCAGTATTTCTGGGACATCTTCCCGGCAGGCAGACAGCAGGTAGATTTCCTGTTCAGGGCTGTAAGAAAGGGCGAATACCAGACTCCTGCAACACAGGCAGAATGTATGTATGAAAGCGAAGTCTTTGGACGAAACAACGGAAAAGTCTGGATTATTGAATAAACTTTTTCAAAAGAAACCGGTTCGGGTGCTTATACTTGTGCCGGTTTCTCTGCTGCTGCTTTTTTTTATAATCGTTCTCCTTTTAAAAGTGCTACCTTTTTCACAATTGAAGAAATTTGAAAACCGTCAGTACAGTACGCGTTTTTATGACCGCAACGGTATTCTTCTTTCTGTAATGAGCCTTGAAGACGGAGTTCGCAGGGAATGGACACCGCTTAAGGAAATACCGCTTGAAATACGGGATGTATTCATAAAGGCTGAAGACCGGAATTTTTATTCCCATCATGGTGTGGATTCGGGAGCCGTATTCCGGGCACTTACGCAGAACGTGACGAACAAAAGAACAGTAAGCGGCGCTTCAACCATAACAATGCAGCTTGCACGACTTGTTGTTCCCCGAAAAAAGCCGCAGGCAACCATAAAAGACAAAATAACGGAAGCCGTAAACGCAATCCGCATAGAACTAAAACTCAACAAAGACCGGATTCTTGAACTGTACCTGAACAATATTCCATTCGGTTACAGAACAGAAGGAATAACCAGTGCGGCACGGAATTTTTACGCTTGTTCAATTCACAGCCTTACGACGGAACAGATTGAAACACTTGCGCTAATTCCGCGCCGTCCGGCATCATACATAGAACTTGTTCCGTCTACACAGGCTTACGACTATCCAACAGAAACACCGCATTTTATCATCTGGGTATGCAACCAGTACAAAGAAAAAAAGCAGCTTATTCCACCTGATGTTTATCTTTCAATCGATTCAAAGCTCACAAACGATGCAGCCAATTCCATTGCGAGGGAAGTCAGCAGATACTCAAGAGCAAGAGTATCGGACGGCGCCGCATTCGCAATTAACAATAAAACCGGCGAAATAATACTGTGGTGCGGCAGCACAAGCTTTGAAAAAGAAGGCACAGGCCAGATTGACGGTGTTTTAGTACGTAATCAGGCGGGAAGTTCCATGAAACCGTTTTTGTATGCTTACTCAATTGAAAACGGTTTTCCACCGAATACCGTTCTGCCTGATATTCCTTCCGATTTTGGTACAGAACAGGTATATGTTCCGCAAAACTTTAATAACCGTTTTAACGGTCCGCAGCTTATGCGCACATGCCTTGCTTCAAGCCTGAATGTTCCTGCAGTTTACCTGCTTTATCACATAGGCGTAGATTCGTATTTTCAGCTCCTTCAAAAACTAGGCTTTGCCTCGCTCAAAAACGACCGGGAAAACCTCGGACTTTCACTTGCACTCGGTGCTGGCGAAGTAAAGCTTTATGAGCTTGTACGGGGTTTCAGCGTTTTTTCACGAGACGGCACACTTCCTGTCCTTACTTTTGAAAAAACAGCCGCGTCTTTTGCCGCACCCGAAGAGGACACAATCTATAAAAACGACACAGCACGGATTATTTGCGACATTCTGTCCGACAAAAATGCGCGCTCACTGGGATTTGGCTTTGCAAAAGTATTTGACACGCCGTATCCCGCTATTTTTAAAACCGGAACTTCAAATCAGTTTCAGAACATCATCGCGCTTGGTTCAACAAAAACATACACAGTTGGTGTTTGGATGGGCAACGTTACCGGCGAAACCGTAATCGGCGAAACAGGAAGTTCAATTCCGGCGGGAATTGTGCGTAAGATTCTGGACACACTTGAAAGCGAAAACCCCGCCCCAAGCTCAGAAATCAAATTTGAAAAACCAGAATTGTACCGCAAGCAAAAAATCTGCGCACTGTCTGGTAAGATTGCAACTAAAGACTGCCCCGCAACAACGGAAGAATTCATACTTAAAGGACAAAAACTGGAATCATGCGACTGGCACAAAATCAAAAACGGGCAGCTTGAAGTAAACTATCCCGACGAGTACCAGCGCTGGATCGGTTCAAAAAACATAAATGCAGCACTGAACTATCTGGGAAAACTCCGTTTTGCATATCCGCAGGACAGAAGCGTATTCCTTTTTGATACAAATATGCCCAAACAAAAACAACAGCTGCGGATCGACGTAACCGGCGGAAGCGAGGACGAAGCAACACTGTACGTTGATTCACAAAGTCTTGGAACAAGCCGCCGTCCTTTCAGCTGGTATATGCCGGTCGAACCGGGTACACATACTTTGGTTGTACAAACAAAAACCGAAAGTGACCGAATAACAATAGAAGTCAGGTAACTTTCAACTCATGCTAACAGAAATCATTCCTAATGCCGATAAACAAATAATGAAACATAATTCAAAAGCAATCCTGCCATTATTTGCAATATGTATATTCCTTACACAAACCCTGTGGGCAACAGTTCCCGATGTCCTTTCAATTCCGGATTCTTCGGAAATTAGAAAAAAAACACTTGAATCATGGCTTCTTGCCCCGACATCGGAACTAAAGAATAAAGAGCCACAAAACATACATACAAGCTATGGTCAGATATTTCAGATAAAAACTGAGATTTCGGATAAAACAATTCTTATAGCTGTTGCTCCTAGAAAAGAAGACTACACATTTGACTATTCCGCCCCAGGAGCATGGAAACTCTTTAAGGATACAGAGACCGGCAAGATGAAAGAGATCCAGTTCTTTTTTCTGAATGATCCGAACATCTACGTTCGCCTTTTACCGGATGAAAAACCAAATAAGCCGAAAGTTCATGTGGATTTGATTATATACAATTCTTTCGTTGCACGTAACATTCCTATCGGTTTGCAATTTGAAGACCTTCTTACAATATCTTTCAGTGAACTGTATGAACTCACATACGATGTCATACCATGGGATTATGTCAAATTTGACCCAAGAAAATACGCTAACAACGAATATATGATTTCAAAAATTCGCGACAATCTGCCACGTTTTGAATATCTTGAAGATACATGCTATGACGAAAATAAAAATCCTGTGATGATTTCAACAAATGAGCGACGCAGCAAAACTCCAGGAAAACTGGGAGTAAACAGCAGTGGTTTTACAAAATGGGTTGCAGACGGAATCACATATAATTTGAACGAACATTATCTAAGAATCGAACCTTTGAAACGTCATACTGTAGATGTAGCAAATACTATGTATGAACCTCCGGAAATTGACAAGGAAGTTTTCGCTTCGCTCAACTGGACACGTAATCTCGCCGCTGCATTGATAAGTGCTGCCACAGATAAAGATTTTGATGCAATAACAGCAGGGACCGATGTTCTGGTCGAACCCTTTTCTTCCGTTCTTACAAACGACAAGCCGGGTATATTAAAAAACATAGGTTATATAAAAAACACAGGTTACGACATTTCAATGCTAAAATCATTGTTTCTTGTGCTTGCTTCAACTGAGCCTGACATGTTCTATTTTGGTGCAATAAAAAGCCGGGATACAAAATATCCGGAAAAATGGATATTCAATCACGAAGCAGTATTTTTCCCCTACTTTGACAAACAAGGAATCTGTAAAATAGTTGTTTTTGAATGCGGAGTTGAAACGGATTTTGATACTTTTATTCAGAACAACCCTGATACATTTGTTCATCTTGTAAGGGCAAAATCAACAGACAACTTTTTGCCCTATTGATACAAAAAAGCTGTCCCAAACTTTTAGGACAGCTTTTTTATTTAAGTTCTTATTTCAGTAATGCCCGATTATTTTTCAATAATCTTTGCAAGATTTTCAGCTGTAAAGCCAAGATGTGCGGCAACCTTTGCGGCTGGTCCTGATTCACCAAATCTGTCGATTGAGAATACATCGTCATGACTTGTCGTAAAGTAATCCCAACCCATTGAAGAACCGGCTTCAGCCGTTACAACTCTTGCTTTTGGAGAAATTATCGCGTCTTTTATTTCCTTGGGCTGAGCAATAAATGCTTCGCGGTCAAGAACAGAAACAACACGGACTGTTTTGCCCTTTACAAGTTTTGCAGCTTCAAGCGCAAGATTTACCTCAGAACCGGAAGCAAGTACCGTTACATCTGGAGTTTCACTACCTTTCTTAACAATATATGCACCGCAGCGAACCGTATTCTTCCAATCGGGGTCTTCCTTTTCGTAAACAGCAAGTCCCTGTCTTGTAAGTGCCATACATGTAGGCTTGTTCTTTGTTTCCATTGCAATTTCCCATGCTATGGAAGCTTCTTCAGCATCGCCCGGACGAAGAATCTGTGTATTCGGGATAGCGCGCAAAGCGGCAAGTGTTTCAATAGGCTGATGAGTAGGTCCGTCTTCACCAACGTAAATTGAATCGTGAGTAAGTACGTAAACAACAGGCTGTCCCATCAAAGCGGAAAGACGCAATGCCGGACGCAGGTAATCGGAGAAAACCATGAACGTTGCGCAGAAAGCACGCAAACCACCATGCTGTGTAATTCCGTTACAAATAGCAGCCATTGCAAATTCACGGATACCAAAGCGGATGTATCTGCCGGCGCGGTTTTCGGGAGTATAGTCTGTTTCACCTTTAAGAGCAGTTACGTTTGGTCCCTGCAGGTCAGCAGAACCGCCTACAAGGTTTGTATAACGCTTAGCCATTACGTTGAGAGCTGCACCATGAGCATTACGTGTTGCAAGAGAATCGCCTATCTTGTATACAGGGAGGTCAACTTCGGCAACAGCTTTTCCAGCCTGGTAAGCATCCCATTCGGCACGTTTGGCAGGATTTGCCTTTGACCATTCACTGAACAGCTTATCCCAGTCAGCGTTTGCTTTTTCAAAGTCTTTTGCTTTTTCAGCAAAATATGCGGTGGCTTCGGGAGCTACATAGAATTCGGCATCTGCTGGAATATGCAGGTTTTCTTTTGCAGCTTTAACACCGTCAGGTCCGAGTGGAGCACCGTGTGCTTTTGCAGTACCGGCAACAGTAGGAGCACCGTATCCGATTACGGACTTGAGCATGATGAGTGACGGACGCTTGTCTTTCTTTGCTTTTTCAACAAGAGAAGCAATTCCTTTCATATCATACATATTGCCGCGCAAAATCTGCCAGCCGTATGCTTCAAAGCGTTTTGCTACATCTTCTGTGAATGCGATGTCGGTTGAACCGTCAATACTGATTTTGTTTTCATCATAAAAAACAATGAGTTTTCCAAGCTGGAGATGACCGGCAAGACTTGCTGCTTCAGAAGCAACACCTTCCTGCAAACAACCTTCACCAACAAGAGAATATGTATAATGATCAACAATTTTGTGCGCAGCAGTGTTAAAACGCGCGGCAAGCATTGTTTCGGCGATTGCAAAACCAACAGCCATTGCAACACCCTGTCCGAGCGGACCGGTTGTTGTTTCTACACCGTCAGCCATTCCGTACTCAGGGTGACCGGCACAGTGAGAGCCAATCTGACGGAATGTTTTAATATCGTCCATTGTTACGCCGTATCCGGCAAGGTGAAGTATCGAATACTGCAGCATTGAACCGTGTCCGGCAGAAAGAATAAAGCGGTCTCTGTCCGCCCATTTTGAATTTTTAGGGTTATGTTTCATGATTTCGCCGTACAAAACAGCGGCAAGTTCTGCTGCACCCAGCGGCAAACCAGGATGTCCTGAATTTGCTTTTTGAATAGCATCCATCGACAAACTGCGAATGGAGAGAGCTACGGATTCAAGTCCTTTTACATTCATTTTTTTCTCCTGTAACATCTGTTTTATTTCAGAACCTGAAATGCAACAGTTATAATTTTAACAAACAGAAAAATTACGGAGCAAGACAATTGTCTATTGCTTCCAACAATTCGTTTTCTGTCGGCTTTTTTTCAAGTATTTGTCTGAAAGCAGGTTTTTGGAACAAAAACGCCAGCTGCGATAAAACCATAAGATGTGTTTTTGTATTTGCAGTTAAAAGCATAAAATACACATAAACAGGTTTCATGTCCGGCGGATTCATCATTACAGGCTTATCCAAAAAACAGACAATCAGTCTTTGTTCGTTTTCGTCATTAAAAAGCGGATAACGCGGATGAGGAATTGCAATTCCGTTTCCAACAGCAGTTGTCATCAGTTCTTCACGCTGACACAATTCCTGATACAGCTTGTCCTTTGATAGCCCCGCAGGAATTTCCGCTGTATCCAGAATACTTTTGAAAATAAGTTCAGGTTTGTCACCTTTGATATTGAAGTAAACACCACCTTTTTTGATCAATGACTTTATTACTTCTTTGTTATTTGTTTTTTCTGTCATCTTTTTCATCCCTCCTGCTGATTACGGTAAACCTGTCTTTCTTCAATTTTCGTATAGGAGCAACCAACTCTTCCTGCAACTCCTCAAAAGTAAACTGCATTCCTTCAAGAGATAACTTCATACCCGAAAAATCTTTATCGCTTAAAGAAACAGGAAAAACCAGCGACTCCAACATTCGCGCCACATGTCCGAACAATTGTGAAAGAATCAGCAACGGTTGCTGCGGCAACTGTCCCTGAGAGCCCAAAGAATCCAACTCATCAATATAGGCAAACAATGCCATATACAAATCAAGCAAATCCGCTCTAAGCTTTCCGGTTTCAAAATCAGCAAACCAGTTGTAATTGCGTGCAATTATAGCACGTCTTTTTTCTAAGTGCAACAAACAAAAAAGCCTGTCTTTTGTTGAAAGCTTTGTTTCCGGCGGGAAAAGCTTTTTAATGACGGAAGCACAATTCTGTTCTTTTTTATAGAGCGAATCCAATATAAAAACATCAATGAAATTTTGCGAAAAATTCATAAATGCAGAAAGCATCGGTACTTCTGCATCTGCGAGGTTTTCTTTGGTTTCGGGTGGCATCCATTTGTCAAAAAGCGAAATCTCTTCATTCTTTCTCCAAAGGCGCGTTTCTACACCGTAATCACGCAGTTCAACTTTTTGTGAAATTGAAAAATACTCCCAAAACGAAGAACAATCTTCTTGAAAAATGCAATCACCTGCGTATAAAAACGCATACGCAATCTGCTCTTCAATTGAAGAAGCAGGACCAATAACGTTAAAGACGTTAAGCAAGCTTTCTTCAATTTTTTTCTGCCATTCCTTGCGTTTCTCATCTGCTGGCGAACATACAAAAGGATTCTCTTTTTTCTCTATCAGCGGCTCAACCTCAAAAGCAGGCTTTCTCCAGTTAATTAATTTAAAAAGCAACCGGCATCCGTTCTCAAAATTCGATTGTTTGTAAACCTCTCTCATGTCAATTGCCGTAACACTCAGCTTACCCGGCAGTTCATAGTTGTTGTTCACAAAATCATAATTGGAATTTGCTTTGTCGTAAGACAAATAATGCGGTATAAATTCCTCACCAAAAAACTTGTAGTACGTTAGTAAATCATTTGTCTGCATTGTTATCACAGTTTGAGGCAATTTTTTGCCGTTATACATAAAGGTGTAATCGCTCGGGAAAAAATCAGGATTTGCAAAAGGTATACACCTGCACCCCGGAATCAATACAGAATTCTGGACTTCAAAGCGGTCGGGAACAATCGAAAAATACTTGTCGATGAACAATGCTTCACGAGAAATATAGGCATTATTCTGCAGTTCTAGAATATTGGGATTCATTGAAATAATATCGTTTATTTGAAAAACATAATCTGAAAAATCGACTTTGGGAGCAAGGTGCTGCAAAAACATAAGGACATCAGCAACAGTAAAAGCAGTTCTCTGTGAACTAATATAGAGCTCAACAGTCTTCTCGATATTAAAATTCATATACTTGATAATATAAGAGCTTTCAATAAAAGTCGACAGTTTTGAATGAATTTATCCAGCAAATCATTTCTGTTGTAAAACACTTTTTAATTTAAACTAAAATGCTACGGACTGTCAGCAACAACAGCATGAAAAATAATACCAGACATTGCCAAAATAGTAATTTTGTAGATATACAAATGTGCAATAAACACAGATGTTATTATTCCGCTCAAAAACTAATAATAGATGATTTCAAAGCAGCCGCATTTAAAAAAACCTGCCTTTTTATAGGCAGCTTTAGCACACATATTCTTTTTCTTTACAAACAGGACAATACGCTTGCCATTTTCACATAATTTATGTGCAGTATAATTCGTCAAAAAAGTAGCAAATCCCCTGTTTCGGTATTTGACATCTGTAAACACACCACCTATTTGGGCAAAGTTTACACCAACGGCATTTGTACCTGCTTTTGCAACCGCAATATCGTTCTCATATATTGCAAAAATCGATTGTGCTTTCAAAGATTTTTGCAAAGCAAGCCTGCTTCTTGCAGGATTATGTTCTGTTCCCGGCGGCAGCACTTCAACCAGCTCGTACTGCTTTTGCAGTACGTAAAGGCTTTCTGCATCTTCAGGAACACATTTGCGCAACGTAAATGGAGAAGCCAAATCAAAATCTAGCTTTTTACCACCGTATTCCATTAAAAAATATTCCCACTCGCATACAGATTTACGGCCGTAAAAATTCTGCAAAATCTTTGAACCGTATTCTTCGCCCATAATCGTGTTTATTTTTTCTACAGATAGGATTTCTTTAAGGTTACCGCAAAGCTCTGGATTATGTTCAAAGATTTTGGTATCCGGCAGACAGTGGTACAAAAAGCCATAACTGGAAAGTGCAATTACACCGCATATCCTGTCATTGTCAAAAATGGCAAAAACATCCTTAAACTTTGCTCCTCCAGCAAATTCCGAAGAAAGCGTAACGCAAAAAGCTTCGTGCTCAACAACAAATGCGTTGACGTCACAAAACAAAGTCTTATCAAGCTTTTTCAAAATATGATTGTTCATAATCTTATTCTTCCTTAAGAGGCAAAGCGCCTTGCGGTTCAAAATCACCACAAAGACAAGCAAATACCGCCTTAAAAGAAAAATGCGAATAACTGTAGCACATCAAAATTGAATCTGCCCAGTCAAATCCTTTCATAACAGGTACAGGAGACAACCCTGAAACAATAACAGTTCGCACGCCAGTACGGGCAAGTTCCCTTGCAATTCTTACGCCTGCAGAATTAACCACCAGGATGATAACAGTATCATAATACCCCGCCTGTTTCCTTATCGCATCGACAGAAGCTACTAATTCCTGATTATCAGGCTGGTAACGGAAAAAGAACAGGTTTGAACCAGGAAAGTATTTTACACCTTCATCAAAAAAGTCCTGAAACTGACCTGCAATCAATACTCTTCCGCAGTTATCGGCTGTCAAAGGGAACGTTCCTTTTTTATATAGCGTGATTGAACGGCAAGCCTGCTCCAAAAAGAAAGAGGTTCCTTCCTTGTCAGGGACAGAAGAAGGTATTGCTTCCATATCAGGAAACAACGGAACAGGATTTTCACCTTTAAAATACTTAAGCTTTGCAAGTAAAACCTTTTCTGCCGACTTTGTAACAATGTTCCTAAAATCAGCTGAAGTCTGCATAAGATCAATGTTTTTGAGCCAAAGTTCGGCGTTTATTTGCGGAGTGGTTGAAGAACAAAGGATATTGTTACCAGCTTCAATCGCCATTGTAAAAGCTGCGGAAAGACTACCTGCATAAGTTGTGGCTCCATTCATCATCATATCATCAGAAATTATGAGACCGTCAAAGTTCAGTTCTTTTCGGAGAACATCAGTCAAAAAATAACGCGAAAGTGATGCAGGACAGGAATCCTGTGTAATTTTTGGGAAAGCCAGATGTCCTGACATTATTGCAGGTATGCGTTCCTGAATAAGATACTTGAATGGCAAAAGTTCTCTTTCAAAAAGTGTCTTCTTGTCAATGAGGATTTGAGGCAATTGCCCATGTGAATCCAAATCTGTGTCACCGTGACCGGGGAAATGTTTTGCAGTAGACAAAACTCCCGCATATTCCGCTCCGCTTGCAAAAGCTGCCCCGAGAACAGCGGCCTTTAGAGGGTCTTCACCAAACGAACGAGGACCTATTACGGATGAATCCTTGTTTGTATATAAATCCACAGCAGGCGCAAAATTCATGTTAATACCGAGAGCTCTTAATTCTTTAGCGATATAATAACCAGAATAGTACGCATCAACAGGATAACCATCAGCACCGATTGCCAAGTTGCCGGGTGTGTCACTTGAAACACCTTTTACATGGCGGATCCAACCGCCTTCCTGGTCGGTCGCGACAAAAAGAGGAATTTGGAATCGCCCGTTTTTTGCCTTTGCCTGTAGAATAGAAACATTTTTCGCAACCTGAACAACATCATCCGTATTCCAACCAAAAATCTTTATACTACCGATATTGCGTTCTTCTACCCAATATGTGACAAGTTTGCTGGGCTCTTCACCTGCCCATCCAAACATAAAAAGTTGAGCGAGCAGTTCTTCATCGCTCATTCTTGTCACGATTTCTTCCGCAAGCAGTTCGTCAGGATAATCGCTCCAAAATGTAAGATTGGGGTCTTCTTTTATCTTTTCAAGTAACGGGTCTGAATCGTCCAGAAAGCTTTCATCTTCGTAATAATCCGAAATAACTGTAGTTCTCTTACAGGAAACGAGACATATAATAAATAAAATGACACATATTATTTTCAGAATATAACGAGAAAACACAAATTCAGCCCAAATTCCGGATATAATTTTCTGCGCCAAAGGCTGCATAAGCTCCATCGGCGGCAGCAGTTACAATCTGACGGAATGGTTTTGCACGGACATCACCTGCGCAAAAAAGCCCCGGCACAGAGGTCTGCATATTCTCGTCCGTAATAATATAGCCGGCGTTGTCTTTTTTTATGAATTCTGCAAGCGATGTCTGTGGAGTCATTCCAACGAATATAAAAACCGCATCCGTCTTATGGACGGTTTGTTCGCCTGTAACGGTATTTTTCAAAAGGATGGTCTCAACTTTGCCGCTTCCGTTTATTTCAAGCGGCTTTTGGTTCAAGAGGAGTGTTATTTTAGGATTGTCTATAACCTTTTTGGCTACACCAGCCTGTGCCCGGAGTTCGTCACGTCTGTGAACAAGATAGACATGGGAAGCCATTCCTGAAAGAAAGCGCGCCTCATCGCATGCGGCATCCCCACCCCCGATTACGGTTACAACTTTGTTTCTGAAAAAAGGTCCGTCGCATGTTGCACAATAAGAAACACCACGGCCGGAAAATTCCGCCTCACCGGGAATATTCAGTTTTCTGTGACTTGCACCGGTTGCTAAAAGAAGAGCCTTTGATTCAAAGGTTTCGGTTCCGGTCGAAACAGAAAAAATGTTACCCTTCTTGTCGATAGAAGCAACAGTTCCCGTAAAAAAAACTGCACCGAATGCCTTTGCCTGTTTTTCCATCCCGGCAGCAAAATCAGCTCCAGAAACAGCAGGAAACAAACCGGGATAGTTTTCCAAATCATTTATCAGGAGTGCCTGTCCACCGGAAAATGCAGACTCAACAAGAGCAGTCTTTAAACCCGCCCTTGCGCCGTACTGTGCCGCAGTCAAACCTGCAGCACCACCGCCTATTATCAAAAAATCAAAAAACTTTTTTTCACCACTGCTCATACTACAAGAATAAACGATTTTTCTTATTCTCTCAATAGCACCACAAAACATCAGCAATTCGACTTACTTACCATTCTCTTCACAAAGGCGGCAATTGCGAAGAGTAACTGTTTGGTAATGGATTGAGTAATAAGAAACTTTTTATCCTAAAAAACTAAACAGCCTTTTATTTTTTAAATTTCTAAACTTGTTAAGAATAATTACCTATTTCTACGAATTATATGATATAATCCTGTTGGAGCAAATAATGACCAAAGAAGAAAATCTTATAAAATGGGATCCAAAATTTAAAATCGGTATTCCTGTAATTGATGCACAACATGAACACCTCGTTAACTTGTGTAATGATTTTTATCAAAGCCTGCTTAAAAGCAAAGACAAAGAAAACTATCAATCACTTGTCAAACAAACACTTGAAAACTGCCTTAATTATGCCGCGACTCATTTTAAGGAAGAAGAACGCCTTATGAAGGCTTCAAACTTCGATGGTTACAGACAACACAAACACAGCCATGATTCATTTACCGCAAAATGCCAAATAACCTATGAAAGCATAGACACTATTTCAATCTCAGAAGCAATAAAATTCTCGCTTTTTCTATATGAATGGATCAACACCCACATCGCACACGAAGACAGGCTCTATCTGCCCACTCTTGTGGAATTCCTAAAAAACCAACAGACAAAATAAGCATATTATTACTCATTGCCGGACGGTTTTATTCTTGGCTTTGTGAATTTGTAAAATTTGGGCGCACGGTAATCAATGTACCAGCCGCCATTATAAAAACCGTTTTCGTTTACAGTGGGAACAACAAAAATGACGTTTGTTGGATTTTCTGTGTCGTATTCAAAGACATTTGACAGCCAGTCACCTTTATTCTCACATTCAAAAAAGTCAGTACGGTCTTTGGGAGTACAAACACTAATCCAGTATTTTCCGGGCGCAAGTATCAGATGCATTGCCATACCACCGCTCAAATACCAGGATTTCATATATTCGTTCTTAACGTTGGAGATTGAAACCCATTCGTAAGTGGCTTTGGCTTTTGTATATGTAACATCTTCGCCTGTTTCTGCATCTTCGAGTTTAAGCCAGCAGCGCACGGTATTTATGTCGCCGTTGTTATCGGGACGGTAAATAATCAGCGACCAGGGATCAGGACCGACTCTCTGCTCCGGCTCGGCATAAACAAAACATGAGAATATACATAAAATCAAAAAAATTCTGACAAATTTTATAAGGATAAAAAAATTGCTGCTTTTTGTCATATCTCCTCGATGATTATTATATTTATACCAATTATCTTCTAATCCAGCCACGCTTTTACAAATTCTTTGGTAATTACCTCTTTTCCGTATTCTGTAACATACGGATATGCGTCGCCAAAATCCAGAATTCGTCCGTCGTTACCAAACACTTTTCTTCCAATTATAATCAAAGTTTTGTACGGTTCGTTATTTCTGTTCAAGAAAATCTTTATAAGGAAAGAATCTTTTTTCCTTTTCAGTTTTTCGACGGAAAGCTTTGCGACGGTATCTTTAGCTATTTTTATCCATTCACCAAAAATCAGGTTTTCCATTTTTTACCCAAAGACAGTATATTTTGTTTTTAAAAATTGATATATAGGTAAAAACGTATTATACTGCTTATAAACGCTTGTAAAAAAGGAATGAGGATGAATAAAGTTTTGTCAGGTACTCTTAAAACAACCGGCATCATAGTATTAGCGTTGATTGTACTATTGTTATTACTGATACTGATTCTGACGATTTTTGAATACAGACCCGCAGCCATATCAGACGCCGAAGTTTTTTCCGCCAATACAACTGCAAACGGCATCAGCACAAAGACAAAAACACAAATCCTCACCTGGAATATCGGCTACGGCGGATTAGGAAAAGCGGAAGACTTTTTTATGGACGGAGGGAAAAGAGTCCGCCCTCAAAACAAGCAAATCGTACAAAATTACACGGATAACATTTGTAAAACTATACAAACTGTTAATGCAGACATAAATTTCATTCAGGAAGTTGACCAAAAAGCACATCGTTCTTATAAAATCAATCAGATTGAACAGATTGCACAAGTTACACAAAAACAAGCCTCATACACACACAACTTTAACTGCATATTCTGCCCGATTCCTTTTCCACCTATAGGACAGGTAAAAAGCGGTGTTGCAATCTTTACAAACTACAAAACAACTTCGGCCGAGCGTCATGCGCTGCCTTCTCCATTCAAGTGGCCGGTGAGAATCGCCAACCTCAAGCGCTGTATGCTGGTAACGCGGCTTCCGGTAGTTGAAAGTAATAAGGAAACAGGAAAAGAACTTGTTCTTGTAAATTTTCATCTTGAGGCCTTTGATGACGGCGAGGGTAAAAAAGCACAGACAAAAGTGCTGGTAGATTTTTTGAATTCCGAATACCAAAAGGGAAACTACATTATCGCCGGTGGTGATTTTAATCAAAAGTTCCCTAATGATAATGGCAAATATCCGGTTGTATGGCCTAACGGTTGGCAGCCCGGACAGCTGGACAACAGTATTCTTCCGAATGGATTCAGCTTTGCGGTAGATGATTCAGCGCCAACCTGCCGTTCAGTGGAATTTCCGTACACGGATGAACGGGTTGAATCGCACAACTGGCAGTATTGGGTTATAGACGGTTTTATTGTGTCACCGAACATCCGCTGCCACAGTGTACGGGTTCTTGACAAGTACTTTGAGAATGCGGATCACAATCCAGTTCTTATGGAATTTGAATTGAACTGACGGCTTATTATATTGCTTTTTTTTTGCAATTACATTAGAATGAGTTCAGTTTGACAATATATGAATATATGTCAATATAAAAAAGCGAGGTAACATGGAACAAACATTACCAAAACTCCTGAGGGAAACAGCTCAAAAACATCCTGAAACAGCATCTCATTATTACAAAGGTGAGAAAGATCAGTTTGTTCCTGTCCTTTACAAAGATTATTATCAGACAGCATTAAACTTTGGTGCCGGACTTCTTGACTGTGGCATAAAACGAAATGACCATATCGGCTTAATATCCGACAACAGAAAGGAATGGTCGTTTGCTGACATGGGGCTTCTCGCTATCGGGGCGATTGATGTTCCTCGCGGTTGCGATGCTACCGAAAACGATTTGCGCTACATTCTTGATTTTGCCGACTGCAAAACTGTTATCGCCGAAAACGCTTCGCAAATCAGAAAAATTCTTGGACTACGCAGTGATTTACCAAAAATTGAACAACTCATTTGTTTTGAAGAACTTTCAGACGAAGATATAAACAAAATAAAAGATGCGGGAATGAGTTTTCTTTCTTTTTCCGATGTTATGGCACGCGGAATTGAATTCAGAAAGAACAATCCTAACAAAGTTGAAGACGAACTTGAAAAAGGCCAGTGGGATGATCTGGCTACAATCATATTTACGTCCGGCACAACGGGAAACCCAAAGGGCGTTATGCTGACGCATGGCAACTTTCTGACACAGCTTGATGAACTGCCGGAGCGAATTTTGATTTCACCGGACGGTAAGGCAATTTGTGTTCTTCCTATATGGCATGCTTTTCAAAGAATTTGCGAATACGTTATTCTGGCAAAGGCAGCTGCCGTCTGTTATTCCAAACCGATAGGTTCTGTTCTGCTTGCTGATTTTATCAAACTTAATCCGCAGATTTTGCCGGGGGTTCCGCGTGTTTTTGAAGCAATTTATGACGGAATTTTCCGCACTATGCGCAAAACAGGCGGAATTACCTTCGTTCTTTTCAAATTTTTTATAAAAGTCGGTATCCTATTTTCTCGCATTGACCGCATTTTGTTCAGCAGAAATGCGCAATACAAAAAAATATTCAAGCCCTTACTTTGGCTCATTTTTGTTCTGCCGTGGCTGTTGCTTTATCCGCTCAAATTACTAGGCGATGTTCTCGTCTTTAAGAAAATCCGTGCAAAACTCGGCACAAGCTTTATTGGTGGTGTTTCCGGCGGCGGTGCCCTTCCACCGGCAGTTGACGAGTTCTTCTGGGCAATTGGTGTCAGCATTGTTGAAGGCTATGGCTTAACGGAAACAGCACCTGTTGTTGCAGTTCGTCCGCAGACAAAACCTATTTTCGGCACAGTCGGAAGACCTATCAGACACGTGGAAGTGCGTATTACCGATGAAACAGGAACCATACTGAAACCCGGTGAAAAAGGTTCAGTCTGGGTCCGCGGCGACATTGTAATGAAAGGCTACTACAAACGCCCCGAATTAACCGCTAAGGTGATGGATAAAGATAACTGGTTCGATACAGGCGATTTGGGAACCCTTACAATAAACGGCGAACTTGTTCTTAAAGGTCGCAAAAAGGACACGATTGTTCTTCGCGGCGGTGAAAACATAGAACCTCTTCCGATTGAAATGAAGCTCTGTGAATCACGGTTCATATCAAATGCGGTTGTACTGGGTCAAAATGTAAACGGACAGGATCAGAGATTCCTCGGTGCGCTGATTGTTCCGAGCAAAGATGATTTGCTTTCTTTCGCAAATGAATCCGCAATACAATTCAAAGAATTTAAAGACCTGCTTGTGCATCCAGAAGTTCTTAAAATGTACGAGGACGAAATTAAGAATCTGATAAATTCCAAAACAGGTTTCAAACTGTTTGAACGTATTAACAAATTTGTGCTTTTGGAAAAACCATTTGAAGTTGGCGTAGAACTTTCCGCAAAGCAGGAAATAATGCGTTACAAAATGGCATCACTTTATCCAAAGCAAATAAGCCAGCTGTTCAAGGATTAGGAGTTAACGAAGCAAAAATACCTCATATTGTTTTGCGAGCAGAGCCTGTATGTTATCAGGTATCTGGAGGTATGCGTCGTCTACAATCATTGTAAGATTCTTTATTATATAGTTTATATCAAAGCCATCTGTGTACTTCCGAACTCCATGTGATTTTGCCAAATCCGGCTCATAATCTGAAAGAGGATAAATTTTAAGATCAGAAAAACCCGCCCCGTAATGTGTTATAGTCGGAATGAGGCATGGATTTTTATAGTAAGTGTCTCCGGTAGAAAGATTTTTTTCCAAGTCAAGGGAAAGCATAGCACCGATTATTCTGGGCCCTTCGTTCTGTGCTGAAACAAAATTGCCGATTGAGTATGCAACAAGCACTTTTCTGCCGTCTGCGGAGACCAGTTCTTCAACTGGCTGCAAAACATGAGGATGCGTTCCGATGATGAGATCCGCACCCCAATCCGCCAGCTTTTGTGCAATCATTCTTTGGTTTTCACTGTTCTTCGTTGCATATTCACTTCCCCAGTGCATTGAAACAACTACAAAATCACTGATTTCTCTTGCAGCCTTAACCTGCTGCTCCAAAAGTTCTTCGTTTTCCGTCTTTATTATCTTCAAAGGCGATTTTACAGGTAGATACAAACCGTTTGTGCTGGAAGTAACGGCTATCAAAGAAAGTTTTATATCGTTTTTTTCAATCGTTCTGATGTTCTGCAAATCTTCCTCATCCCGAAAAGCGCCTGAAACAGCAATTTCCTCTTTTTGCGCCCAATAATCGATTGAAACTTTGAGACCTTCTTCACCTTTGTCCAACATATGGTTATTTGATACGGAAAACATATTGAAGCCCGCTTCAATCAAAAAATCACCCAAAACCGTTGGGCTGCAAAAACGTGGGTACGTTGAAGGCTCAAACGGAGGAGAAGCGAGCAGTGTCTCTTGATTTATAAATGCAAAATCCTTACTTGAAACAAGAGGAAGAATATGTTCGTATAAAGGGAAAAAATCGTATGTGCCGTCAGTAGTTCTCGCCCGTGCCTGCTTGTAAATTGTATCATGAATAAGATTGTCGCCGGCTGCAATGAAAGTTGCCGTTTTTATGGTTTCGACAGGTTCTTGAGGAACAGGAGGTTCCGTTATTTCAACTGTTTCAGGCGGCCTCACAATAGGTTTATTGTCTGCGCATGAAAAGAATAAAAAAACTGAGCAGACAAAAATAACAACAATGAGGCATCTGGTTTTTAGAAGCATACTGGAAAATTATAGCACACTAACGCTTTTTTGCTCTAGTGCCTGTCTTCCGTGTTTTTGAAGAGCTTGAGGCTTTTGCAGTTTTTGCTGTACCCGAAGTTTTCTTCTTTGCCGCATTCTTTTTGACCGGCGGTGCAAACACTTTGATAAACTCATCCGCTTTGTACTTTGAAGCTTTTTGAGCTTTTGTAAACTGCGAGAACATATCCGCAACAAGAGCAGTTTTTGCAGAAGACGGCGCAAACAGCATTTGTTCAAATGCAACAGTCCACAATACATCCGTCATCTTTTCACTGTTGAACCAGCGTACACCGTCGTACTCGTTCAAACCGGAAATTATAAAAGCCTTAGGCGAATAGAAGACTGTCTTTAATACTTCAAAATAAGCAGTCTTGTCTTTTTTATCCTTTGCAATAAAACCGGCAGCCGGCAGAACCTCGCAGAAAGTCTGCATTGTACAATAGGTATCGTTTGTTTTGAGCCCAAAGTTACACAGTACATCCACACACTTTCTGTCCAGACCGAAAAGCTTGTTTACCGCATGCCCATTCTTTTCAACGGATTTGGAACCAACAACCTTTCCTGTCATTTTAAGAACACAGAACAAAACGGCGTGTTCAGCCATATTCGGCTTAGAGAGCAAGCCTTCATAAAGTTTCTTGCAGAAAGCGACTGTTTCTTTTGAATCCTTTGCGGACGGTTTTTCCGCTGTCTTTTTTACAGCAAGAATATGCTTTAAGTCATCACAGAACTCTTTCCAAATTTTTTCAGCGGGAACTGGCTTACCGACTTTCTTTTTGTCAATTACATGCGATGCACCGTAATTTCCTTCAATAAAGCTCCGCAATGTGTTTATATAAGCAAGTCCTTTTTCTTCAACTGAGGCAGTAATCTTTGCTAAAGAAGGCACAACAATCTTGCGTCGCTTGCGTATATTTTCGGGCAGATACACTAATGCCGCATTCGTAATAAAATCTTTGCCGACAAAATCGTTGAAAGCCTTGTACAAATCTTTAAGGAAGATTTCCTGAAGCGCAATTTCTATATCCTCAACACCCTTGCCACCGAGAGTTTCATACAATATTCTGTACTTTCCGGTTTCGTCATCAAGAACTTCGCTAAAATCCATCAATACCTGTGATTCAAACCCCTGCAAACTCAGGAACAAGCCGTTGTCCAAAATTTCAGTGGAACGGCGGATGAACCACAAACCGCTGCGCTGTTCGTGGAAAATACAGTATGCGTTTTGTTTGTTAGAGAGTCCAAGTGCGTTTCCTAACTGCACAGTTTCTAGCCGGACGGAGTCCTCCCCGGTTTTTACCGCATATCGGCATGATTCCTTTATCCAACCGCAGGCCTGCTGATAAACATTGTTATAGAAAACTATTACCTTTTCATTACCGAATGAGTTTGAATAAGCAAAGACGTTTTCGTTTACTGAACCGTTGTTCCATACATCATAAAAATAAAAGTTGTTTACTTCCGCAAAAAGGTAACGTTTTTTCATTAATGGGAAAATTTCCCTGTTGTGTCTTTCTATCAAATCCTGATCAGGCGTTTCCTTCCAGTAAGCTTTCTGGTACTCCATACCGTATTTTTCAGTAAAGCCTTCAATCTGTCCGTGACCGAACATCGGCAGTCCCGGCATTGTTACCATCAGCGTACAAACACCAAAGTACTTGTCGCCTTTACCGAACTGTGCAACAGCAGTTTCTTCGTCAGGGTTGTTCATAAAGTTTACAAAGCGGCGCAGAACCTGTGGATCAAATTCCAACGTATTTTTAACAGTCTGCCGGTATTTGTAGTTTTCTTCCTTTTTAAGCATATTCATGAACGCACTGTTGTATACGCGGTGCATACCGAGAGTACGTACAAAATAGCCTTCCATCATCCAGAAAGCTTCCGCCAAAAGCAGTGTGTCAGGTATTTCCTTTGCACAGCGGTCAACAACTTCGCGCCAGAACTCGTTAGGGATACGGTTTTCAAATTCATCACGGCTCAATGCGGATTCGGAACGTGTCGCAATATCACCGCCAACACCTGGTTCAGGATACCACAGACGTTTTATGTGCTTTTTTGCAAGAACCATAGCCGCATCAAAGCGGATAATCGGGAAGTTTCTTGCAACATGCAGAATCTTTTGTATAACTTCTTCCCTCGCAATCGGATTCAAAAAATCAATCTGTGCGGTATCATTCCACGGCATACCTGTGCCGTCGTTTCCATGATAGATGTATCTTGTGTCACCGGTATAATTGTCTACTCGTTTGAAAACAACAGCACAGTCGCTTTTCTGGTAGTAATGGTCTTCCAAATATATACCTACACGACCATCCTGCGAAAGATTTTCGCCTGTAAAGCTGTACTGCGGGAATGGACAATCACGCCGCTGAATGAACAAATCAGGTTTTTCTACCACCCATTTTGCATCCATACCGGTATGGTTTGGAACCATATCCGAAGCAAGTCTTATACCGCGCTGCCAGCATCGCAAACGCAGATTTGAAAGCGCATCCCAGCCACCTAGATTCTGTGCAATGTCGTAATCATACAAACTGTAAGCACTTGCGGCAGCTTCTGGATTTCCGTTTATCTGCTTTATACGCTGGCTGGCGTGCGAGCGTTCCCACAGACCTATGAGCCACAAACCGGTAAAACCGCGCGAAGCAATAATATCAAGTTCCTCATCAGGAATCTGATCAAGCCGTGATATGTCACGCTGATACTTGTCACTCAGCTGATTCAACCACACAAGAACGGTTTTTGCCAAAAGAACAACGCGCGGCATCCATTCGCGGTCAGGGCTGTAACGCTCGTATTCCTGAGAAAGATAGTCGTAATTGTAGGCTTCCATCGGAGGCAGATTGGTCATTCCGCCATTCCAGCCAGGTTTGTCTTCTTCCGAAATCATATCAATTCCAAAGAGAAGCCGCTTTAACCAATCACCGAGCAAATCAGCCCAGTATAATCTAATATAATCAAGCTGTCCTTTTAGGCTGTTCGGACTGAAGAGGACAGGCTCTTTTAACATTGTAATCAAATCGTTGTTTTTGGGGCCGAACGGGGGAAGCTCTGCAAAAACTTGTTTTATCGTTTTCCACGTTTTATTGTAAAGAGGATTTTTTTTCAGTTCTTTATCACCGAATAGAATTTCAAACTGTGCAAAAGCCGGGTTCTCGTTCGCCAAATGAAGCATCAGCAGTTCTTCAAGAATTATAAGCCGGTTTGAAACACCGGATTCCGCATCGTTCTGTGACAAGTATTCGCTTATTGAACAAGTATTCCGGTACACGGCAAGAGGGGGAAATTCTTCCGCAAACGCAGCAAAGAGCTCATCAACTGTTTTTTTACCATATTCAGAGTCCAAAGCGGAGAGTACTTTTTCAAAGGCTTTTTTATCTTTCTGTTGCCTGTACAGATAGCAGACATAATGGAAAATCTCATCAATAAGCCCCATTGCGTTTACCTGTCCGGCCCGCAACATTTTTTCAGGTTTGTCGAATGTTACGGATTCGTTTATTTTCTTTGTAAATTCCCTTACCTTTTTAACATTAGCCAGAATAACGTTGCCGCTGGTCGCAAAAAGACCTTCATTGAATTTGCACAAATCCCTGATTTTTCGGGAAACATGAAACTCGTACAGAGGAGCTTGTGTATCATTTTTTTCATTGGAATTCAATATCATTTTATGAGTAAATTGGACGTTGTTCATTTTTCCCCCTGAAGTCCGGTTACTTATGCAATGCACATATTTTCTTTATTGCGGCAATCAAATCCGTATCGTTTGCGAGTACTTCCACCGTTCTTGGAATCCGATATGTCCAGTTGAATTCCGAAATTGAGCCCGGAATGTTAATGCGCTCGTCATCAGGATTTTTGTCATAATACTTGCTTGAAAGATAAAGAAAATCCTGGAACGGATGAATGCAAAAACTGCTCTTTGTCAAAGCCAGTTTTTTTAAGATATATTCGGCGGTCTCAGGTGTAAACACATCCGGCGAAATGTTCTTTTCTGCACCAAAGTCTCTGATAAAATCTTTTCCCGCATTCTCATTGAGCCACCAACCGCGGATTGTGGAAGAATCATGCACGGAAGAAGCCGCTACGCTAAGCTGCGGATATTTTTCCGGCGCAATGTACGGTTGTCCGTCAGTATACCAGTCTCTTGTCCAGCGCAGAACACGCAGACCCAGAATGTTAATAGATTTCATAACCTTTGGAACAGACGGCGGATTTGCACCCAAGTCTTCAGCACATGCTGTCATATCCACGGAAGATACTAATTCCTGAAGAAGTTCTTTTGCCTGTTTTTCCCACAGCTTTTCCATCTTCTTCTGCTTTTCGGCAATTAGCTGCGTAAGTTTTTCACGTTCTTCATCGGACAGGGATTTCCATGAGGTTGATTCTGTATGACACCATGCTGCAGCATACTTATTCTTTGAAATTTCAATAAGAGCCCTATCGCGCCAACACTCTGCCAACCGTTTTTTAACACCGTCCTCTATATCCGCGGTCCAAATATCATCTTCGGTTTTAATCTCATCCTTGAACAGCCACATTTCTTCCTGACCTATGCGGTTCATTATCTTTTCAAGCTGTCCGTGAGTGTACAAATAATCGTTGTTATCCTGCTGAACTATATACGTCGGTACATGCGGTTTGGAAAGCCAGCGGATACGCATTGCATCAAAACCCAGCTTTTCCAGTTCCGCTGCGGAAATTGTTACAAGCGGCTGTGTATAACCAAGAACGGCGGTATGCTCACCTTTAGGAACAGCCCAAATTCTGAAAAAGCCCAGAACATGGTCTATGCGGTAAGCCTGATAATACTTTACCGCCGCCGCGAGACGCGCCTTCCACCATGAAAACCCGTCTTTTTTCTGGTATTCCCAGTCATAAATCGGAAATCCCCAGTTTTGACCAACAGGGTTGTAATCATCAGGAGGAGAGCCGGCGCGCAGATTATCAATAAAACACTCGTGATACGCCCAGACATCAGCGGAATCCTCATTCATCATAATCGGGATATCGCCTTTTAAAAGCAGACCAAGAGATTTTACCTTTTTGGAAGCTGCAGAAAACTGCTCGTCAAGACGCATCTGAACCCAGGCAAAAAAGTAGTGGTTCATCTTTTTAGAAGGATTTGCCCACTCGGCTTTTATTTCTGCGAGAGACGGGTTTCTGAAGTTTTTCCATGTTTTTCAGGACGCTTCAAGGTTTTCACGTTTTTTTTCCATAAAAACCGCATAGTTTATTATCCAGGAATTTGCTTTTATCCAGGAAGCAAGTTTTATATCCTGAAGAATTTGTTCCTTATTAGCCGCAAAAATCTTTACCAGCAAATCTATTTTATCATGCCGGAGCTTTTTATAATCAAAACGCTTGTTTGCAACATGAGCTTTAGCTATCTTTTTTATATCTTTGGCAAAAGCTGATGCTTCAGGCAGTGCCTGCAGCCGTACATATAAAGGATTAAGGGCAAAAGCCGAAAGAGCCGAATACGGAGAACTTTCCGTTCCTGTATCGTTTACAGGCAGTAGTTGAATCAGTTTTAATCCGCATTTCTTACAGAATTCGGCGAACGGGATTAAATCCAAGAATTCACCACAACCACAGCTTTCATCAGTTTTTAAGGCTGAGAGGGGAATTGCTGTTCCTGTTAATGTTGGTAAAGTTTTTTCCGCATTTTTCATGTGTCCATTATAGCATATATTAGTGAAAATTGAAAAAAAAATTGATGAAAGGGTAAAGATTATCCTACTACTATCTGAAGTTTCCCTGCGAGTTCCCTTCACTTCTAAAAGTTTTTCTTTCTCATCTTTCCAACTATCCTTGATTTAAATGAACAGACATTTCCCATTAAGCCACAATGTATACAATGTGTTTATTCAGTGATATCGGTTTGTTCAAATGATCTGCAAGCTATACGGAAACCTATAAGATTTTCTCTGCTGTTCGAAGGATAACGGTATATCCTTGTAAGCTTGCATGAAGCCGCATACATTCCCCAGCAGCCACCACAAACGAGACGATTTCCATCATTATTTCCTGTATCTTCCCAAATCCATTCGAGTATATTTCCTGTCATATCATAAAAGCCCCATGCATTCGGTTTTTTCTGGGCAACATCATGGCTCTTAAAATCGGAATTATAACCGTGCCATGCAACTTCATCTATGTTATTACTGCCTGAATATTCAGTATCTTCTCCGGCAAAAGCGGCTGTCATCCAATCATTCAACATCGGCAGACAAAAACCATTTGCAATGGGATTTTGAGTAATCGCCTTTGTAATTTTACGACCAGAATGAGGTTTGTATTTCCATTCAGTCACATTTGTTTTTCCGTCTACCAGATAAACAGGCTCCAAACCTAATTTTTCACTTAAAAGATTACAAAAGTAAATTGCATCATACCAGCTGACACTATCAACCGGGCGCTTTTCACCTTTAAAGGCACTCTGGTTTGCACCGACAACATCTTTATACAATTTTTGGGTAACTTCAGTACTGAGCATTCTTAAGTTATATTTTTCAGATGGAATTGTAATCAATTTCAAATCATAAGTTGCAAGAAATTCATCAACCTGAGTTTGAGAAAAACAAACAACCAGTGTACAAAACAATAACATCAAAAATACAATCAATTTTTTCATATAGAACTCCAACATTTCTAATTCAGAATATTAAACTAAAATAATGATAAAGGCAAAATATTTAGCTGTCAAGTTTGGATAACAGGTTCTGTACATTTCAAAATTTTCATATCTTATTCTATGCCATTTTTCACAAGCGAGGCATAAAAAAACTGCCCGAACAAATCGGGCAGTTGAATCAGCAAAACATAAACCAAGTGTTAGTTTGCGGCTTTTTTCAGTTCTTCAACTTTATCAGTTTTTTCCCATGGGAAACCTTCGCGGCCAAAGTGTCCGTAACTGGCTGTTTTTGCATAAATCGGCTTTTTGAGTCCCAAAGTTTTTGAGATACCTTCCGGTGTGCAGTCAAAAACCTTTGTTACTGCGGCTTCAATCTTTGAGCGAGTTACTTTTTCAGTTCCAAACGTATCAACCATGATTGAAACAGGGAACGGAACACCGATTGCATACGCAAGTTCAACTTCCGCACGTTCAGCCAAACCTGCGGCTACAATGTTCTTGGCAATATAGCGCGCCATATACGCGGCTGAGCGGTCTACCTTTGAAGGGTCTTTTCCGGAGAATGCGCCGCCACCGTGACGACCCATACCACCATATGTATCAACAATAATCTTGCGGCCTGTCAAACCGGAATCACCGTCAGGTCCACCGGTAACAAAACGTCCTGTAGGATTGATAAAATACTTGGTATTTGAATCCAATAAACCTGTTGGTTCAAGAACAGGCTTTATGATTTCGTTTATAATTGTTGTTCTGATTGTGTTATAATCCACTTCTGGATTATGCTGATGCGAAATAACAACAGCGTCTATTCTTACAGGTTTAAAACCATCGTATTCAACAGTTACCTGAGACTTTGAATCAGGACGCAGCCATGCAATTTTGCCGGATTTGCGCAACTCAGTGGCTTTTAACAAAAGCTGATGTGAATAATAAATCGGCGCAGGCATAAGAACAGGTGTTTCGTTGCAGGCAAAACCAAACATCATTCCCTGGTCGCCGGCTCCCTGCTGGCCTTCATATTCGGAAAGTCCTGTTCCCACAACACCCTGGTTAATATCGGGTGACTGGGCATGCAGACGGTTCATGAACTCGCATTTATTGCCGTCCAATCCAACGTCAGAAGAATTGTAACCGATATCCAGCGCAACCTTGCGAGCGATTTTCTCAGCTTCTTTTGCGATTATTTTTGGCAGTTCGGGATTCGGATCCTGGAAACCAATTTCACCACCAACAAGAACAAAATTCGTTGTAGCGAATGTTTCGCATGCAACATGGGCATTTGAATCAAGCTCAAGAACACGGTCAAGAATAGCATCAGAAATCTGATCGCACAGTTTGTCAGGGTGACCTTCACCTACTGACTCGGATGTAAATAAGTAATGATTGTTAGATAAGACAGCACTCATTTTGAGGCTCCTATTTAGCAAGATTTGCAATTCACAAGAATTGCTTCCGCTCTGCAATTCGGATAAATCAGCGGAATGCATGATAGCAATAATATAGTAAAAAAAGTGTTTCTATGCAAGCTGTTCTTTTTGTGGTACACTGACCGTAATGAGCAACAAAAAAGCAGCTAAAAGCGCAATAGTTACGATTATAGGCAGACCCTCATCAGGAAAATCCACATTTTTGAATACTGCCGCCGGTGAAAAAGTTTCCATTGTGTCGCCTGTTCCGCAAACAACACGAAATTCCATACGAGGTATCATAAATACCTCATACGGTCAACTGGTATTCATCGACACACCCGGCTATCATAATTCCGAGAAGAAATTCAACAACCAGCTCAAGTCTATAGCCGAAGAAAACATTGCGGATTCAGATCTTGTATTGTATTTGATAGACAGCACAAGAATTCCGGGAGAAGAAGAAACGCTGGTTGTCCAACTTGTAAGGCCGTTTTTGGACAAAACCGTTATCGGCATAAACAAGATAGACTTACCGGAATCAAACCAGCAGAAGATAAAGGACTTTTTAACGCAGGTCTTTCCTGATTTTCCACAGGAACGCATTGTTTCAGTTTCCGCGGCGAACGACACAAACATAAACGATTTGCTCCTGCAGCTGTACAAGCTTGCACCTGAACAACCGGCGTTTTATCCCGAAGAATACTACACGGATCAGGAAGTTGATTTCAGAATTTCCGAGATAATACGCGAAAACGCAATGAATCTGCTCCACGATGAACTGCCGCATGCAATCTATGTTGAAATTGCTGACATGGAATGGCGGAATGAAAACAAAAAACTGTGGGTAAGGGCTTTTATTGTAGTAGAACGCGACAGCCAGAAAGGAATAGTCATCGGGAAAAGCGCAACGATGATAAAAACAATCCGAATTGAATCGATAAAACAGCTTAGAAAGATTTTTGACTACAAAATAGAACTTGACCTGCAGGTAAAGGTGAACAAAAACTGGCGGCAAAAAGACAATGTTCTTGCAAAGCTTCTGCAAAAATCAGATAATTAGTTTTAAGCGCACAACTTGAATGCGGCGTCTGTACTGAGCTTCTACAATAAACAAAGCTTTTTCCGTTCTGACCAAAGTTCCTACAGGCGGCAGTTCTCCCAACCTTTCGAGCATCCAACCGGCAACTGTCTGATAATACTCGGATTCAAGATGCAAATTGAAAATGTCGTTTACATCTGTTAAAAACATATCGCCGGGAATTCGGAATTCGTGTGGGGAGATAAAATCAATCTGATCTTCAACAGGAATATCGTTATCGCCTGCATATTCGTCGCTCAAATGTCCGAACACAGCGGCAAGCAAATCATTGCGGGTCACAATTCCGCTGTTACATCCCTGTTCATCCACTGCTACAGCAATATTACTGTTAGTGTCAGTCATTTTTTTTAACAGCGAAACCGCGGAATTCGTTTTTGGAACAAACATAATATCCTGAACCGATTCTTTCAGTGAAAAATAGTTTTTATCCTTTTTGTAAAACAAAAGATTGCAATAATCAACATATCCTATAATTGAATCAATATCATCAACGAATACCGGAATACGCGAAAAACCAGTATCCTTAAACATTTTCAGGGTATCATCAAAACTGGAATCCACAGGAAGAGCTTTTACAAACGAACGGTCAGTCATAACATTGTATACGCGCAAATCCGTGAACTCAAAGATTTTATCCAACATACGGCTTTCACTGCGTTCAAAGATTCCTTCCTGGCTGCCCAGCTTAATCAGTGTCTTTAATTCTTCTTCCGTAACAATAGGAATCCGCTTTTTCCATATTATGCCGCTCAAAAAGTTTATTCCCTTTGAAATACCGGCAAACACGATTGAAACAGGGGAAAACAGTATTTCAAAAAATAGCAGCACCGGCGAAAATATTTGAGCAGTTCGTTCTTTTTGCAAAAGAGCGGCAGTTTTTGGAATTATCTCGCAAAAGATGATTATCAAAACTGTCATTATCAGTGTTGCCAGTCCAATACCGGAATCCCCGCAGATTGCAATGATTATTGCGGTTGTTAATGCGGAAGCCAGGTTATTTACAAGATTGCTTCCTACAAGAATCGTAGTAAGAAGCAAATCCTGTCGTTTTTTAAGTTTTTCAATAAGCCTTGCGTTATACCGTCTTTCTTTTATCATCTGGCGGACATTTATTTTTGACAAAGCCACAAAAGCAGTTTCGGAAGCGGCGAAAAAAGCGGAAAGCAGTATCAGAACAAAAAGCATCAGAAAAAACATAAACGCTACCGCCTGCCTTTTACTTTTACGGAAACGGTTTTTATGCGGGTCCCGTCCATTTCTTCAACAATTATAAGCAAATCATCGGTTTCGACAATTTCTTCAGCAGCGGGAATTTTTCCTGTTTTTTCCATGATAAAACCCGCAATGGTGTTGTAAAATTCGGATTCCAAAGCAATGCCTGTTTTTTCTTCCAGTTCCGCCAGAGTAAAATTACCAGGGACAGTAAAAGGCTCGTTAGGGATTTCTTCAGTTTCAGACGCGGGAGTATCTTCGTCAAAAACAGACTCGAAAATTTCCCTTGCCAAATCTCCTATCGTTACCAAACCAGATGTGCCCGAATACTCATCTATGATTATTGCCATCGTCTGGTTATTTTCACGGAAAATTTTATTTACGACGGAGATTCTACGATTTTCAAGAATGAACAACGGAGGGCGCAGAACGTCTTTCAGACTGAATGAATCCTTGCTGTCTTCATAAAACAGAATATCCTTTATGTACACAATTCCGCAGATGTGATCCAAATCATCGTCATAAACAGGAAAGCGCGAAAAGCCCGAATTTTCGGCAAGAGCAAGAACTTCATCAAAGGTTGCATCGATGCTGACTCCGGTAATATTCTGCCGCGGTATCATAATTGTTTTTACATTCAAATCCTTGAATTTAAAAACCTGCCGCAACATCGCTTTTTCGCCGGATTCCAAAACACCTTCTTCTTCGCCGGCATCTATAAAGGTTTTGATTTCTTCTTCAGTATAAGACACGACTTTTTTTACAGAAGAATAACCGAGCAAAAACGTTACTAAATCGGATATTTTTGTAAAAAAGAAAGTTACTGGCGATAAAATCTTCATCACTACCGATATGAAGGGGGCAAGCAAAGACGCAATCCGTTCGGGGTGTGACGTAGCGATGATTTTTGGGGTTATTTCGCCAAAAATCAGCAGAAGAACTGTCGCAACAAAGGTTGCGGTTGCAACGGCACTTTCACCGGATAATTCCGTAATGAGCGCCGTTAATATGGCGGTTACACCAATATTTACTGCACTGTTTCCGATTAGATTTGTATTTAAAAGCTTGTTTTTGGAATCCAGCAGTCTGCCGATTTTTACAGCATTCTTTTCTTTTTTGCCTCGCAGAACCCTTATCCGTAATTTGTTTATTGAGGTAAAAGCTGTTTCCGAGGCAGAAAAAATCATTGAAAGCAGTATCAGGACTGCTACAAGCAGTCCCAATACAAAGAATTTGACATTCAAATTTTACTGTCCGACCTCGTCATTAGTCGGTGCCTGATCAATATAGTTGTATGTCTGCCTGATGCTGTCGGCTGCTTCGCTTTCAGGTGCCATATCTATAGCTTTTTTGAGATAATCCAGAATCAGTTCTTTAGAACCCTGTCCTGTATATGCAGAAAGATATGCCGACATATAATAAGCCTGTTGTTTTTCTTCGGCGGTAAGTGTTTCGATTTTTGTTAAATTCAAAAAGCAGTTTACGGCCTCTTGGGGCTGATTGCTCTGCAAAAAGGAAGCTACGTCAAAATATGCAAGATACAACAGATATTTTCCCAAAACGCCGGTTTTGTTGGAAGGATCGAGTTCCGGGATTTCACGGATATAGTCTATCATTGATTCACGGCCGTTTATATCGGTCGCTTCAAACATCTCATCGATGTATTTTACTTTTTGGATTCCCTTTGATACGGCTATCTTCTTTGTAAGTGATGCAATCTTCTTTTTGTTATTCTCTATTGAATCAACCGTCTTGAACAATTCATCAGTAGATTCCATTACCTGCGTATCCGTAATTGTACCGTAAGAAGAACCTTCCTTATCAAGCAGAACAAGAGTCGGTGTTCGTTCTACAGCATAAGTTGCCGCAAGAATATAAAGTCGTTCAATGTCTTCTTCGCTTACACCGTTTTCATCAAGCGGAATATCAAGATTTACGAGTACAAATCTTTTACCGGCCCTTTTTATGAAAGCGTCTTTGTTAAAAACGGATTCTTTCAGGTTTTTGCTTGTATTGTTATCCCATTCATCACCGGAGAACAAAAGCATTATGTTTTTTCTGCCCTTTTCAGCCGCAGCCTTTGCCGCCTCAAAATCGTTGATCCAGCTCTTTGTTGCCGTAGCATTTGTAACTAAAAACCAAATACCGCATCCTATAACGGCTGCAGCCAGAACACTTATTACGGCTATAAGTATTCCTTTTTTTCCTTTTGATTTTGTCTCAGCAGATACAGTATTTTCTTCAGAGGAGACATTTACCTGCTCCTGTGTTTCATTAACGTCCTGATTCATTTCGTCCATTATAGAACTCCTTTATTTGAAATATGCCACACCGGCGGCAAATATATTCTGACTCTTGCATCTATCGATGTTTTTCAACAAATCATCCGATCCCAGAGTTCGTTCATTGTGTCCCATCTTGCCGAGAACATGTCCGTCGGGACTTGTGAGACCTTCTATCGCGTATGCGGAACCGTTCGGGTTATCCGGCTCATTCATGGTCGGACAGCCGTTTTCATCCACGTACTGTGAGAAAACCTGTCCGTTTGCAAACAGCTTCTTTGCAAGTTCTTCTTCAATAACAATACGTCCTTCGCCATGCGCTATCGGTACATAATGTATTTTGTTATCGTAGATTGAAGAATCTCTTGCCCAGGGTGAGATTGCGGACAAAACCCTTGTCCTAACAATTCTTGATGTGTAACGGTTCGTATTGTATGTGAGGGTTGGCGCTTTTTCGTCCGGTTCACAGATACGTCCAAACGGAACAAGCCCAACTTTTATGAGCGCCTGAAATCCGTTGCAGATACCGAGGACAAGCCCCTTTCGCTTTTCAAGAAGAGTCATTACCTCATCCGCAATTTCGTGCTCACGCAGAACGTTCGCAATGAACTTGCCCGAGCCGTCCGGTTCATCACCAACGGAGAATCCGCCGGAAAGTGCGAGAATCTGTGATTCGGCAATTTTTTTGCGGAATGCGGTCAATGATTCAGCCAGCTGCTCTTTTGTATTGTTGCGGAATACGAAAAGTTCCGTATCTGCGCCTGCCAGGCGGAATGCGCGTTCCATATCGTATTCGCAGTTTGTACCTGGAAAAACCGGAAGAATAACCTTTGGTCTTGCCGAAAAACCGATATTTTTTTGTGCCGGCTTTTCGCTGATAGAAGAATGAGCTGCAACGGCAAACTCAGGCAGAGTCTCTGCGCTGGAAGATTCTGACTTTGCTTTTTCAGCCTTTTCAGAAATCGGCGGGAATACTTTTTTCAAAGGTTTTTCCCACACATCTTCAAGCAAAGAAAGATCAAGACGTACACCGCCTATATTCAGTTGCGGTTCTTTTACTGTATGACCGAGAAGAACCCAGCCGTTTTTGTCACAATCGGCGCAAGGTTTGTCCGTTTCCAAAATCATTGAGCCGTAAAGCGGCAGGAACATAAATCTGATGTCATCGTCAGTGTCGACGGGCAAAAGAGTTGCAATCTTGTCAGAAGCAGCTTTTAGTTCCGCAGTGTCAGCCGCAAAACCTATTTTGTTTCCAAAACTCATCTTTGCAACAGCAGCCGCAATTCCTCCGGCTCCAACCGTATAAGCAGCGGAAACTAAACCTTTTTCATTCAACGCACCAACAGCCTCTGCATTCTTCTTGAACTGCTCAAAATCAGGTGCCAAGTCTGCCGTATATTTTTGCGGTACAAGGTAAACACACTTATCGGCTTTTGTAAAAGAACCGCCTTTTACGAGCCGTGTATCCGTAACACCAACCGCAAATGAAACAAGCGTAGGCGGAACATGAATATCCTGATAAGTACCGCTCATACTGTCTTTACCGCCGATTGCAGCAGTTCCCATAACCTTTTGGGCTTCAAGCGCGCCTAACAGTGCGGCTGCCGGTTTTCCCCAGGCCTTGGGAGAAGTTGTTCTTTCAAAATATTCCTGGAATGTAAGGCGGGCTTTTTCGGGATTACCTCCCAAAGCGGTCATCTTTGCAAGTGAATCAAGAACGGCAATCTGCGCACCGTGCCACGGACTCCATGAGGCGATATACGGATCATAACCGTATGTCATTACACTTGCGGTATCAGTGTCTTTAACCACATCCTTGTTATTTGAATCATAAACAGGTATTTTTGCCGCCATACCGATTTCAGGCGTTCCCTGATAAACACCGCCGTAAGGGAACAGAACGGAAGCAGCTCCGATGGAACCGTCAAAACGTTCTCCCAGACCGCGCTGAGAACAGCACGTTAAATCTGAAAAATCCGCGTTAAACAGCGATTTGTAAAAATCCTCACACGAAACTTCCGGAGATTTTTTTGCAAACAGCTCATCCACAGCTTTTAAAGGTCGCAGCAGAGGGCTATCAGCTTTTTTGGGAGAAGCTATAAAAGCTTCTGCAGTTTTTTTAGCACCGGCTGTATCAAGGAAAGAACGGTCAATATCAACTATGGTCTTTCCGCGCCACTTCATTACAAGACGGTTTGTATCGGTAACTTTTGCAATTACACACGCATTAAGATTTTCTTTTCCTGCGGCTTCTATAAAGGCGGCAGAATCCTTTGCCCTTACAACAACAGCCATTCTTTCCTGTGATTCAGAAATGGCAAGTTCCGTTCCGTTCAAGCCTTCATATTTTTTTGGAACTGCATCCAGGTTAATGTCCAGTCCGGGAGCAAGCTCACCTACAGCAACAGCAACACCACCCGCACCAAAGTCATTGCAGCGGCGTATCATCTTACCTATTTTTTCGTTTCGGAACAAACGCTGTATTTTGCGTTCTTCTACGGCATTTCCTTTTTGAACCTCAGCAGCCGCTGTAGTAACGGATTCAACCGTATGAACCTTGGAAGAACCTGTTGCACCGCCTATTCCGTCACGTCCGGTTCCACCACCAACAAGGATTATAACGTCGCCGGCGTCCGGTTCTTCACGTTTTACGTTTTCAGCTGGAACGGCCGCAATAACGGCACCAAGTTCCATACGTTTTGCTTCAAAACCTTCGTGATAAATTTCTTGAACCTGGCCGGTTGTAAGACCAATCTGGTTTCCGTATGAACTGAAACCTGCCGCAGCCTCGCGAGTAAGCTTTAACTGCGGAAGTTTTCCGGGACGTGTCTGAGAAAGCGGTTTTGTGGGATTTGCCGCACCTGTAATGCGCATTGACTGATAAACCCATGAACGTCCCGAAAGCGGGTCGCGGATTGCACCGCCAATACATGTTGCGGCACCTCCAAAAGGTTCAATCTCGGTAGGATGGTTATGTGTTTCATTTTTGAACATCAAAAGCCATTTTTCTACGGAATCAGTCTGCTTGCCGTTTTTGTCAGTATTCTTGCAGTGAACGTCAATAAAAATGGAACAAGCGTTTATTTCTTCGGAAAGTTCAATATCATCAAGCTTTCCGTGCTTTTTGAGATACTTTGCGCCGATAACAGCCATATCCATAAGTGTTACGGGTCTGTCGGCGGTAGTATAAATTTCGGTGTGCATGTCGGTGTAGTTTTTAAGCGACTGCTCAAAGCGGTTCTTAAAATCACCGTTTTCAATTTCTATTTTTTCAAGCCGTGTATTGAATGTTGTATGACGGCAGTGGTCGGACCAGTATGTGTCCAAAACCCGTATTTCCGTCTCGGTAGGATCTCTGTTGATTGATTTGAAATAATCCTGCAAAAAGCACAAATCATCCAAATCCATTGCAAGAGTTTTTTCTTTTAAGTAACCGGCAAGCTGTTCTCTGGAATAACCGATAAATCCGTTTTGAATCTTAATGTCATCGGGATTATCAACTTTCATTTCGAGCGTTAAAGGAATTTCAAGCTTTGCCAGCCGTGAATCAACCGGGTTTATTAAATAGTTCTGTATCTTCTTCAACTCGTCGGCGCTAACACTGCCGTCAAGAATAATAAGCTTTGCACAGCGTACCTTTGGTGGATTGGAACCAGAAGATTCCTGCGCCATCAAAAGTGTGAGACACTGTTCGGCTGAATCGGAACGCTGATCATACTGACCTGGCAGTAATTCCCATGCTATAACTGTTTCGGATTTTTTTAACGGAAATTCTTTTTCGTAAATAATATCGCTCTGAGGCTCTGAAAAAATTCTGTCAGAAGCCTTTCTACAGATTGAATCCGGTACATTTTCTATGTCATACCGGTTCAAGTACCTTACGGATTTAACACCACTTATTCCTAAAAAATCTGTGATTTCGGAATATACACGATTTGCCTCATTGCAGAAGCCGGCTTTTCTTTCAACATAAAGACGATACATTGGTAAATTATAGTAATTTATGATAAAAAATACAATGTTATTTGCCCCATAATTGACCAAAATAACATCCGGCATTAGAATAACCTATCACAATTGTTTTCCGCACAATCAGGCGGCAAATCAAAGGATTTATTATGTTAGAAAAGAATGAAAAACTGAACGTAGTACGGCACAGTACATCCCATGTTATGGCAGAAGCCATTCTTAAGCTTTTCCCCGGTACAAAGGTTGCTATAGGTCCGGCAATTGACAACGGTTTTTATTACGATTTTGAATTTCCCAAAGATACAAAATTCAGCGAGACAGATTTTGCAAACGTTGAAAAAGAAATGCGTAAAATCATCTCAGGTAATCACGATTTTATAAGAAAAGAAGTTTCCAAGGAAGAAGCTCTCAAGCTTTTTGCCGACCAGCCTTATAAGATTGAGCTGATTAATGACCTTCCGGCAGGTGAAACAATTTCCACATACGAGCAGGATGGGTTCCTTGACCTTTGCCGCGGTCCGCATGTTGCCAACACAAAAGAAATCAACGCTCAGGCTTTTAAACTGAATAAGATTGCAGGTGCATACTGGCGCGGAGATTCAAACCGTCCGATGCTTACACGCGTTTACGCACTCTGCTTTGAAAAGCCCAATGATTTAAAAGAATATCTCGCCATGCTTGCCGAAGCTGAAAAGCGCGATCACCGCAAGATTGGACAGGATCTTGATCTTTTCCACCTTGACCCGGAAGACCCGGGACAGATTTTTTGGCACCCGAACGGCTGGACAATCTACACAGTTATGAAAGATTATATGCGCAAAATGATTCAGCGCGACGGATATCTCGAAGTAAATACTCCGGCAATTATGCCCCGCAGCCTTTGGGAACGTTCCGGTCACTGGGGTCACTACCAGCAGAATATGTTCATTACCGAAAGTGAAAAGCGTATATTTGCAATAAAACCGATGAACTGCCCGGGCGCGATAGAGATTTTCAAGAGCCGTCAGCGTTCATACAAAGATCTGCCTCTCCGCCTTGCCGAATTCGGACACGACGTTCGCAACGAACCAAGCGGTACATTGCACGGTGTTATGCGTATCCGCGGTTTTGTACAGGATGATGCGCATATCTTCTGTACCGAAGAACAGCTCGGTTCTGAAGTAGCCAAATTCTGCAAACTTTTGAAGAACGTTTACCACGACTTTGGTTTTGAAAAGCTTGTAGTAAAATTCTCCACAATGCCCGAAGACCACGTTGGCGATTTGGCAACATGGGAGCACGCCGAAAAGCAGCTTTCTGACGCCTGCCACGAAGCAGGGCTTGAATACGAAATTCAGCCGGGCGAAGGCGCATTCTACGGACCAAAACTTGAGTTCAAGCTTTACGACTGTCTTGGCCGTGAATGGCAGTGCGGTACAATTCAGGTTGATTACCAGCTGCCTTCCGCTGAACGCCTTGATGCTACATACATCGGTGCGGACAACCAAAAGCACCATCCCGTAATGCTTCACCGTGCGGTACTCGGTTCGTTCGAGCGTTTCCTCGGAATCCTTATCGAAAACTTTGCGGGTGCATTCCCCACATGGCTTGCCTTTGAACAGGCAGCAATCGTTCCGGTTTCTAATGACTTTGACGACTACGCAAGACAGGTAAACGACGCACTCTTGGCCGCGGACATCCGTTCAAACGCTTATCTCTCAACCGATAACATGAGAAACAAGATAAAAACCATCACAAAAGAGCACAAAACTCCTTACATTCTTGTTGTAGGCGAGAACGAAAAAAAGGAAGGAACCGTAGCGGTAAGATTCCGCGACGGCCGACCGCAGCAGGTTATGAAGGTTGAAGACTTTATCAAATACCTCAGAGAAAAGACAGAAACACACTTTGTAGGTATTTAGTTCAAATCTGATACTAAAAAAACAAAGCCACCCATCAACCGGGTGGTTTTGTTTTATAGAATAGTTACAGCGTATTTCCATTGAGCCTCAATGGAACCATATAAAATAAGGGTCCTTTAAAAAGGTCTTGTTTTTGATCAAAAACCTTACACAAAACGAAATGTTTATAGACTAGAAACATTTCGTTTCATAATAGGAAACATTTCATTTCATAATAGTAAACGAAAAATTTCCTATTATTAAACATTTCGTTTCGTTGATTTTATTGAAAAAGACAAAGATTATTCTTCGCAATTCAGAAGAAAAAGAAACATTGCTCGAAAAACTCAGCAAACAGGGAATTGATTTTCAGGTAAAAGAACTTTCGCGCAATCTAACAACAGGTGACAGTGAAATCATTATAAAAGTAAGAGAATCGGATCTTCGGAAATTAGCTTAACCATAGTGATGGATTGCCGGGTATATCCCGACAATCCGCACCAGTTATTTCTGTCGAATCCACACGGACATTTCGTTTATGCCACGGTTTGCCCATGCAAAGTACGGAATCCAAGTTAGTTCCACACATTCAGCCTTAGTTTCTACACCCGGTGAATATGGCGCGTAAAGCGGTGCCTGCGAATCTTCTGCCGGATGTTCCGGGCCTACAGCATCGTCACCATCTGGAATACGGTATCCCTTTCCTTTTATGATACACATTCCATTCAACAAATCAGTCCTGAACTGCCATGTAAAGGCCGTATCATCACGCAGGAACAGGCGGTTAAGACCTGTGCCGTTATCAATGCTTTCAAGCGCATAGACAAGCGGCCCTCGCATGACAGCAATTTTTCCGTTATCCGCACGTACAGCAGGATGTGCTGACATTTTTATAACAGGCATCGCAAATTCAAGTTTCAGTATATCATCTTCAAATGGACCTGTCAGATAGAGATAACCGTCTTTAAGCATAGCAGCTTTTCCACAAATCACATCATCAGCAATAAGGGGATTGTCATTCACTGTTATTCTAACCTTCTCTCCGCTATTTACAGTCCATCCGGGGATGCGTACCGCAAACACACGTGCCCCACAGCCAGGCTGAGCATCTTTGCGAGCCGTTGTAGTTTTCAGTCTGAAGGTCACGTTTCCCTGCCAAGGGTATTCTGTTTCTTCTTCTACCGTAAGTCCCGTAAACTCTGCCTTGGCATTCATAAACAAATCAGCAAAAACAATACCGTCTTTTTCATGGAACGCATAGCGGTCAAGCGATGCGAGCAGACGTGCAAGATTCGGCGGACAACATGCACAGCCCAGCCATTCAGGACGTACTGGTTTTACATGACTTTTTCCTGGATCTTTTGCAGAAGCTTCCGGAGTTACTTCAAGCGGGTTTACATAAAAGAAATGTCGGCCGTCCAGTGCCATACCGTCAAGCACAGTGTTATACAGTGCACGTTCCATTACATCCGCGTATTCTCCGCGTGCTTCATTCAAAAGCATGTTCCGCGCAAAAAACATGAGCGCGACAGAAGCACAGGTTTCGCAGTACATAGCGTCATTCGGAAGATCATAGTCAAACGTAAAGGATTCCCCGATTACCGTAGAGCCGACTCCGCCGGTAATATACATGCGCCGGTCAACTACATTACGCCAGATTTTCTTACAAGCTTCATACAGTTTCGTGTTGCCGGCAGTAAGTGCGACATCTGCCATTGCGGTAGCAAGGTACATCATACGGACGGCATGACCTTCGGCGGTATCTTGCTCAATTACCGGTTTATGAATTTGAAAGTATGTTTTTGGGAAAGAAAGAATGCCTGATAAATCTGGCTTACCACCGTGCTCCGCAGCGCTCTGCTCAATAAAGATATTCGGGTTCCGGCCACGCTCATCCAGAAAATAAACAGCTGTTTGTAAATAACTCTCATCCCCTGTCAGATGATAGAGCCGCATAAGGCCTATTTCTACTTCTTCGTGACCGTCAAAGCCGCGTGTCTGTCCCTTCCCGGTACCAAAATACCGACAGATGCAATCCGCATTTTTTCGCGCCACGGCGAGTACTTTTTCACTGCCTGTTGCCTCGTAGTATGCGGCTGCCGCCTCCATCAAATGCCCTGCACAGTACAGCTCATGGCTCCACGCAAGGTCCTTGAATTTGCGTTCCGGGCATTTCAGCTGGAAATATGTTGAAATATAACCGTCATCTTCCTGAGCCTGCGCAATAAGGTCTACCACGCTGTCTGCTATAGCTTTCAGGTTGTCATCAGGCTTTTCGATAAGAGAATATGACACTGCTTCAAGCCATTTATATACATCGCTGTCCTGAAACTGCCAGCCGTAATGCTCACCTTTTTTAAGACCTGCCGCAATTCTAAAATTTTCAAGGCAGTGACTTTTTTCGTTCGGAATGGAATTATCGTTCCGCTCTCGTTCAATGTTTACGGCTATTTCATCGTTCAAAACTTTATATTGGTACGGAATCATTTTATCCCGCACCAGATTACGGTAATTGGTAAAAAAGCGATCTGTAATTTTTATGGTGTGCATATTTTCCTCATCTGCATATATTTTATATTGGATTATTATAGTACAAAAATAGCCATGAGCTTGCAAAAACCCATGGCTACCTGTTCATTAAAGGTTCAACGCCGTCATACGGCACGCCTTTTTATTTTCCAAGAATTGCATCTATCGTTGCCTGTGCTTTGGCAGCCGCCTTTTTTGGTGTGCTTGCTCCTGTCATTACTTCGTTGAAAGCAAGAGAAATAGCATCTGAAATATCCGGCCATTCAGGAAGCGGACCGCGGGCACCAGCGTATTTCATTTCATCAACAAATACTTTGTATACAGGGTCATTTCCGAATTGTCCTTCTGCAATAGTTGAATCAGATGAGATATATCCCATTTTTTCCATCATGTACAAACAAACATCTTTTGATGTTGCATATTTCAGGAATTCAATTGCTGCAGCTTCATTACCACCTGCAATAACAGCATAATTTTCACCACCAAGACCAGAAGCCTGAACTTTGTCCTGAGGAATCGGTGCAACATTCCAGTGCATATCAGGGACTTCTTCACGCATAGTAGGAATTTGCCAAGTCCCGTTTATCATCATAGCAAGGTTACCAGAAATAAACTGGTGCATGGTATCGCCCTGTGTCCAGTTGATTGCTTCAACGGTCATGCCGCCGTTTTGTATCATTTTTTGAACCTGAGTCAAAGCTTTAATACCGTTTGCTGTGCCGATTTCATAAGAAGTCGCACCTGTTGACCAGAGCCAGGTAAGGAAGTTGAAAGTCCCTTCCTCATTCTGAAGTGAGCTGTGTGCAAATCCTGATACGTTGCCTTTTGTACATTTAGCAGCAGCATTGAGCAATTCGTCCCATGTAGTAGGAACTGAAACCCCAGCTTTTTTCAACATATCCTCGTTGTAAAATAGTACCAAATCATTACTTCCAAACGGAACACCATACAAGCGTCCGTTCAATGTACAGGAATTAACAGGTCCCGGATAGTAGGTACTTACATCAAACTTACCGGTAATGTCCGCAAAAATACCCATGCTTGCATAAGACGCATGATCAGGGTTATCAAGTATTACCAAATCCGGCAGTTCAGAAGCAGCTGCACCAATCGAAAGCTGTTTTTTGAAATCAGCAAACGGTACATACTTTGCGCTCACCTTAATAGCACTCTGCTTTTTATTGAACTCCGTAATAATGTGATCCAAAGCCTTCTGATGACCTATTGTTTCCCAATAGTACCAGATTACTACATCTCCAGACGGACTACCGGCAACTGCCGAAGTAGTTGTTTTTGTACCATCTTTCTTTCCAGCGGCAAATGCGCTGAAGAGAATAGATGCAACCATTAAAACCATCACAAATCTTTTCATGATAATCCCCCTTTTTTTGATTCCATATAAGATTGTAATGTTATTCTAAATCCATCTTTTCAAAGCCAAAAATCTGAAAAACCTTTAAAAAGGTGGATAAAACTAAACTGATTTTTTTGTTTCTACCGGAAAAACCACAGTAATTTCGGTTCCCTTACCCGGAGCAGATGTCACATAAACCGTTTCCTGCCCATCGCAATACATATGCAATCTCATAAGTGCATTGTAAATACCGATACCCAGCACACCGCGGTCCTGTTTCCAGAGACCAGAGTTAATAACCCTTGTCAGATTTTCATCCAAACCTTTTCCATTATCACGAATAACAACAGAAAGTTTATTATTTACATTCCGCATAATGACATCAAGCACAGAAACGCCCTCTGCATTTTCAAACCCGTGAATAATGGCATTTTCTACAAACGGCTGAATCAGCAGTTTGTGAACCGGCCAATCCATAACATTTTCCGCTGCATCGATATTGCAGACAAACTGATTTTTCATGCGGTACTGCTGCAAGTAAATATACCGCTTGAGCCAATCAACCTCATCGCGTACAGTTACAATCTTGTTGCTGTTGCTTATAGCATAGCGCAGAATAGTAGCAAGCGAACTTATGGCATTACTCATGTCATATTCTTCTTTGTCTATCGCCATCCAGTTGACCGTATCGAGCGTGTTGTAGATAAAATGAGGATTTATACGTGCTTCAAGCATTCGTATTTCAGCCTGTTGACGGCTTGCAGTTTCTTCTTTTTCTTTTTGAATAGCCTGTTCAAGACGGTCAATTGTCCTGTTATACTGACTTACTATACTGACTATTTCAGGCGACATATCTTTTGTAGTGTTGAGCGGTTCGGGCAGACTGCCGGTACGAATCCTGCGCATTCCCTGCACAACAGCGCGTATAGAATGAGTCAGCTGACCGGAAATATTCCAGATAAACAGCAGTGTTATCAAAAGACTTCCTAAGCTGATACTGCCTGAAATAAGGATATTCTGGGTAATAACTTTCTTGTTTTGGGTTTCATTTTTTACCTGAAAGATAGTCCAGCCAAGGTCATCATGCGTGTAGGAATAGACGGAATATGCAGATGGAATTTCTTCCTGTCTAAAAACAGAACCTATAGTTGATTTATCCTGTGCAGAAATAATTTTTCCGTCTTTTCCAGTCAACAGAGCATAGTCTTCTTCAGATATACTTTCAAGTTCAATAATATCAGAAAGCAATCGTTCATCCAGTGAAAGAATAACAATACCGCACTGCTTGTCGAGTTTTTTCCAGTCGATTATGCGGTGACCAATATGAAACAAGTACTGGTCTTCGTTTGTGAAAGTTGTCGCATATTCTGTCGGAAACAGATGCATGACATTATCCTGCGAAACAAGCGAATACAGTTCATCTTGAGACAGGCTGAAATTTCCCAACCACGAATTTTCGTAGGTCGCCGGCGTCAGAGTGTCATAGGTTATAACCTTGCCGTTCGCACTGATTATGGTAATTGAGCGGATATACTCTTTTGAATTAAGAATTGTCCGCATTTGACGACGCATCTGGTTTGTTACAACAGAGACATTGGTATCCGCATTTATTGCATCAAGCCAGGCGACAAAATCATCTCCAGTCCATATTTGGTAGATTAAATCCTTATATGACTGAGTGCGTAAATCAAGATTGGCAGCCGTCTGAGCCAGATTTATTTCTGTAAGCTGGCTGGTATTTCTTTGCAGTATCGTAGAAACATGAATAGCAGAATAGGCAAGCAATACCAGAACCTGCACACTGGTAAGAATACCGAAATATACCAGCAGTTCCAGTCTGAGACCTAATTTTTTTCCTGTTCCGCGCTTCATGTTTCCTATTGTATCATTTTTTACCCTTTTACGGCACCACTCGTCATACCGGCAATTATATATTTTTGCATAAAAATAAAGATAATTGCGACAGGAATAATAGTTACTATGGCGAACGCGGAAAGATAGCTCCACTTTGTTCCGTACTGTCCCATGAAATTGAAAATACCAGCAGTTATAGGCCTCATAGGCTGATCAAGAATAAAGGTCATACCATAGGCAAGATCGCCCCATGCGTACAGAAATGAAAAAATAGCACAGACTACAATGCCTGGAACAGCCACCGGAACAAGTACTCTGATAAAAGCCCCGAATGTACTACAGCCGTCAATGCAGGCCGCTTCTTCCATTTCTTTAGGGATAGCCGCAAAGTAATTTTTCAAAATAAGAATGGAAAAAGGAATGCCGATTGTTGCATCCGCCAAAATTGCGGAACCCCAAGTGTTATACAGGTACATTTTCTTGAACATAATGAACATTGGAGTCAGCAGAACCGATACCGGCAGCATCTGAGAAACCAGAAACCCCAGGAGGACAGCTTTCCGGCCCTTGAAGCGGTACCTTCCTATTGCATACGCTCCCGGAACTGCGAGCAAAACAGCAATGAACATGGCTCCGGTAGAGATAATCATGCTGTTTCCGAAGGACTTGAACATGTTAAAGTCACCTGTTTCCACCTGAGCCGCATAGGACTTTTTATTCAGCTCATGAGGATAGAATGTGGGCGGATACTGAAATATTTCAGACTCTGTTTTAAGAGAGGTATTCAGCATCCAGAGAATAGGGAACAGCATTAAAAGCAGAATAAATACAGAAATAACGCACATCCATACACTCTTTTCTTTTGCAAGCACTTCAAATTTTTTAACAACTACTGTTTTATCTTTCATTTGATTCTTCTCCCTTCATAGTAATTTTCAGATATAAAACACCCACAATAAGCAGAACGACCAGCAGTACATTTGCAACCGCAGAACCCATACTGTACTGGAATTTTTCAAACGAAAGCTTGTACGAGTACGTTGACATAAGATGCGTTGCATTTACCGGACCGCCGCTTGTCATAACCCAGACCAGATCATAAACTTTGAATGTATAAATAAAGCCAAGAACAAGAATAGACTCAATTGTAGAGCGCATCATGGGAAGTGTAATCCTGAAAAACCGCTGAACAGAATTTGCCCCGTCTAT
>JAEEQG010000057.1 GCA_016285185.1 Spirochaetota bacterium | reverse complement strand
TAATGCAGTAGTAAATCATAACTGTTCCCGTATGGGAGCAGACACTGAATATAGTGTGTCCCTTTTCATTCAGTTCTTTTATTTTTTGTGTCATTATTCAGGTGCATATCAGCTGACAGACGTAAAATAGTCTGTACATAGCCTATCTACAAGTTGTACTCAGGCTATGTACAACTTGTAGTCAGCCTGTCTACAACTTGTACTAAGGCTGTGTACAACCTGTACTCAGTCTGAGTACAGAATCCTGATAAGCGTACAGCAAGATATTTTACGGTGTAGCGAAAAATTTTTATGCACGTACGTATTTAAATTTGCGCACGTAGCGAAAAATTTTTATGTACGTACGTAATTAAGTTTGCGCACGTACGTATTTAAAAATATTTACTTAGCTACTCAAAGTTCCGCCATAGCCAAATTATTTTTAAACACGCTCGTAATTATAACTGAATTTCTAGAGAAAAAATTTTTAAACACGTAGCTGAAAATTTTTGCGGCAACAGTTCAGTTTATTTTGCGACAGTCTGGAGCTTTGCGGCAAGTTCTTCTATCGTTTCCAGTGGAAGACCTACAACCTGTGCAATCTGTTCGTGAGTCAGTACATTCATAACAAGAAGATTCTGTGCGTCTTCAAGCTTGGCTTCTTTCATTCCTTCCTTTCTGCCTTCATGGCGGACATCACTGTCATGCAGACTCCATGAAAGATATGTCTGTTTGAGTTCTTCTATCTTTTTCTGTGTTTTTACCATATAATCGAGTCTCCTTGTAAAGTCAGATTCCGCCTTGTTTGTCTGTACGAATTTGAGAAAGGAACGCAGGTTTTCATATTTAACCTTGTTATAAGCGGTACAGTTAAAGATGTGTACAGTTGCGGCATCATCAACATTCACAGTCGCATCCTGTTCACATAACCTGCATATAGTATAACACGGAATTTGTTTTTTGAAAGGGTCAAAACGGCACAAAAAGATGATAATGCTTTCTTTTAAATCGCGGTAGTTCTGTCCTTTTAATAAAGAGTCCATGTCCGTCATGCTCTGGTAGTACCGGGTTCTTTTCCCCAGATCCTGTTCGTCAGTGTTCTGGATTTCCACATCATAAACACGGCTTCCGTCCTGTACGTAAACATCAAGCCTGATTCCGTGTGATGTATAAAGCGGTTCGATGGTTTTCTGATGATCCGCATATTCAATGTGGTCAATCTTAAACCCCAGCATACATTCCAAAGATTCATGGCAGATTTCCTTGTTCTGCATGACTACCCCGAACATAAAATCATCGTGATATGTCAATTTTTCAAACGGTTTTATTGTGTACATAAAACGACCTCCTGCTATTTATATAGTTTTAAAAAGTTGTTTTTGTACGCTTTGAAGAAAAAATATTAAAAAGCGAGATCAAAGGGTCTTGTGGGTATTTGTTACAAAATCTTATTCGTAGACTGTGCGACCGCCCCATTCTTCTGAATGGGCTTTTTCGTGTTCAATTGTTTTGTAAAAGTTGGCTTTGGGAAGAAATGCATTTTCAATTTCTTCCGCTGTTCGGTGAAGCCGTCGCAAGCAGTAGGACTTGTCTGTGTAGTTAAGTTTTGCTTTTTCTATGCTTTCCTGCATAACACGGATTGTTTCGTCGTAAATCTTTACCGGTACAGGGAAGGGGTGTCCGTCTTTGCCGCCGTGCGCAAACGAGAATCGCGCCGGATCACTGAATCGTGAGGGTGTTCCGTAAACAACCTCGCTTACCAGCGTGAGCGACTGCAATGTACGCGGTCCGAGCCCCGGTGTAAGCAGCAGACTTTCAAAGTCTTTCGGGTTACTTTCGTATGATGTGGCGAGAACTGCGCCGAGTCTTTTAAGGTTTACATCTTCGGGGCGTACATCTTCGTGCCGCGGCATTTCAAGCTGCCGGTATCCGGAGATTTTTGAAAACTCAGATACTACTTTGTCGGGATTGTCCTTTGAAAGCTCAAGAATGCGTGAACGCGTATTGTGTGCCTTTGTGTCCGCAAGATTGAGAATTTCGCCCTTGTTTTCACCAATTATGGCGGTGTGGGGAGAGTTCAGATATGAGTCGGTTTTTTGGCGGTCAAAGTTGAGCGAACACCAGTGATAGCGGCGGGCGGTTTTTGCCTGCGTGTTCATTCCCTGCTGTACAACGCACCATTCACCGCTGTTGGTCAGTATAAAATTGTGCTGATAAAGCTGAAAACCGTCCTGGATTGCAGTGTTGTCCACCTTTGCGCACAATTTGCTTGCTTTTATGAGAGAATCTCCATCCAAGCCGGTTGCTTCCGAAAGGAATCGCAGTTCTTCCGGTGTGTTGCGCGAATATGTTCCGCGACCACCGCACACACAGATTCCCAGTTCCTTGGCACGCGGGTTAAGTCCGCGTTTAAGTGCGTACATAACGCTTGTTGTTATTCCCGATGAATGCCAGTCCATGCCTAGAACCGCTCCGAACGACTGGAACCAGAACGGGTCACTGAGACGCAACAGAACTTCGTTTTTGCCGAAATTCAAAACCAGTGATTCGATTATAAGTGTTCCAAGCGTCTTCATTCTGTCTGCAAGCCACCGTGGCACAGTTCCTGTGTGCAGGGGCAGATCCGCATGTCCTGTTCGTCGCATAAAAATACTATACACCTGTAGTGTATTTTTTGCAAGTTTATCGTGCAGGTGGTGTTTTCTTGACAGCTGCAAAATGCGGATTTAGAATTATAGAATGCGATTAACGGAAAAGTATTTAATTACATTCTTTGGAATTAGTTTTTTTGGTATGTTTTTTTTGCGATGGCTGGCTCTGGACTTTATGTACAGGAATATGCAGGCTTATTGGTCGGGAATAGCACTTGCCCTTATATCTACTTTAGTTCTTTCCATTGTAATAGGTGCGTTTATTTACAGGGCTCTTATCCCTTACGAAAAAACCGTTAAAAAGCTCAGAAACGGCGGAACCATTACTGCCGAAGAAAAAGATAAGGCTCTTAAAGCTTACAATAAAGTTGTTTTCTTTGTTATCCTCACAAACGTAATAGGATTTTTTATAGGACAGGGAATTGTTCTCATTCTGGGTGTATGCGTAATAAAAGACACTCCGCCGATTGCGTCAAGACTCATACTTACTATGGTTCAGGCAACCCTTGTCGGAACCATGGCTGCGTTTTACGAAATTTTTGCCTTGAGCAACTTTATGGCGGAAGACCGCAAACTTTTGCAAATCAGATCATTAAAAGAATTCGGCAAAAAGAGTTTTTCGCCGTTCAGTTCAAGAATCATCGCAATTTCTACTGTTACTCTGATTTTTATGGGTGTAAACAGTTTTACGGCTCCCTACGGCTTGATTTACAATCAGGGCGCACCCGTGACTGATATTTACGCCGAATACTATATAAGCAGCATAAAAGCCGTTGTTGGGTCTTTTATTCCTTGTATCGCCACAATAAATCTTGTTGCTTTGGAAATCCGCAGGCGTATAAAAGAAAATACAAAAATCATCTCAGAACTTGGTGAAAACGGCGATCTAATCTCGCGCATAAATATCTCGATGAATGATGATTTTGGTAATTTTACCGAAAAACTGAACGGTTTTCTTGACCAGCTTTCGGCTCTTGTAAAAAACCTTGTAAGCGAAACAAACATGACAACCGAGGCCGTGCAGCTTTTGACCGGTGCAGCGGATAATTCCAACAAAGCTCATTGTGCTATGAAAGAATCCATATTGAGGATATATGAAGAAGGCAACAACCAGAACCGATTAATTGCGGACAATAGTGAGAATATAAAAAAGATAGCCGATAATGCGCGCTTTGTAGAAGAACAGGTTTTGCTGCAGACTGATTCCGTGCATCAAAGTTCCAATGCCATAGGCGAAATGGCGGCGAGCATCAGTTCCGTTGCTGAAATGTCAGAAAAAGCAAATTCGTATTCGGAAAACCTTCAAAAATCCAGTTCTTCCGGTGCAACTGCTCTTTCGGCAGCAGTAAAATCCATTGCGGAAATACAGACTTCATCTCACGAAGTTCAGGAAATAATAAAGGTTATTCAGCAGATTTCATCTCAGACAAACCTGCTTGCAATGAACGCCGCCATTGAAGCCGCTCATGCGGGCGAGTTCGGAGCGGGATTTGCGGTCGTTGCGGATGAGGTTCGTTCCCTCGCGGCGTCTTCTTCCAAGAGTGCAAAGGAAATTCAAACCTACATCAAGGAAATGGTTGAAAAAGTTGATTTTGGTGTTGCTTCAATCGCTGCCGCAGGAAAAGCCTTTGAAAGTATAAGCGCCGATGTTGAGCAGACTTCAAAGCTTATCGAAACAATTTCTTCCTCTATGGAAAAACAGCGTACGGGTGCCAGGGATATGATTATTTCGTCAGGCGAAATCGTAAATGCAATCGGACGTATAAAGGATTTGTCGCAAAAACAAAGGGAAGCTGCAGAATCTATGGCTTCGGCATTTAATGTTCTTGTTGAATCAACTGAGAATATTGCAAATGCTCTTGATGAAAACAGCAAAAACTCACGAACCCTTTCAGATGCGTTTGAATCCGTAAACGACAGTATTTTCAGAAGCAATACCGCCGTTGAAAAGATGAAGGAACAGATCAGCATCTTTAAGCTGTAATATGACGGTAAACAGTTTTTATCAGTCCTTGTTCCACTGCAAAACATATAAGATTTCACTTGATGCAGGTTGTACCTGCCCTACGCGTGACGGAACGCTTGATACGCGCGGTTGTATTTTTTGCAGCGGAGCCGGGAGCGGTGATTTTGCCGTAAAGGACATAGAAAAGGCAAAGCGGATTGTCGCAGGTAAAATCAACACTGATGTTCCTGTAAAGTACATCGCTTATTTTCAGAGTTTTACGAATACTTACGGAGATTTGAACAGGCTTTGCGCCTTGTGGGAACAGGCTCTTTCTGCGCCGGATGTGGTGGGGCTTGCTCTCGGAACAAGGCCGGACTGCCTCTCAAAAGAATGTGTGGATTATTTGGGCAGGCTTGCGGAAAAGACTTTTGTTCAGGTGGAACTCGGCTTTCAGACAGCTGCCGAAGATACGGCAAAATACATACGGCGCGGATTTGACAACAGCGTATTTATTGACGCTGTTGAACGACTTCACAGGGCGAATCCGCGGATTCATGTTGTTGCGCATGTGATATTCGGGCTGCCCGGCGAAACTCCTGAGCAGATGATGAACACCGTGCGTACGGTTATTGATTCCGGCGCTGACGGCATAAAGATTACATGTCTTTACGTTCTTAAAAACACCGACCTTGAACTCGAATACCACAAAGGTACTTTTTCTGTTCTTGATGAAGACGAATACTACAATCTTTTGGAATGCGCCCTTAAGCTTATTCCTTCTAAAATGGTGATTCACAGGCTCACGGGCGATCCGCCGAAACGCCTTCTCGTTGCACCGCTTTGGACAATGGATAAAAAAAGAGCACTGAACCGTATCAAAAATATGCTTTCAAAAACAATTTAATCTGACAACTGGTAAGTATTTTTGAAAAACCTTGGAAAATAATATGCTTTACGTTTTATACTGATTTCGCTATAATATACAATATTGAAGAATCTATCAGAAAGGATTTATTACAATGCCTAAGATTGAAGTTAATGAAAAGTTGTTTTTTAATCTCCTTGGAACTCGTTATGACTATGCAACATTGGAATACCGTCTCGAAAGCGGAAAAGCCGAGCTTGACGAAAAGCCGGACACATCTCTGCCCGAAGACCAGCGGGTTATAAAAATAGAACTTAATGACACAAACCGTCCTGATTTGTGGTCAACTGCAGGAATCGCCCGTTGTCTGCGTGTTCATAACGGTGGCAAACTTACTGATTATTCTTCTTTTATGTCAACCGACAAAAAAACTCAGGATTTTGGGAACAGAGTTGTTAATGTTGATAAGGGACTGAAAGACATTCGCCCCTACATGGCAGCGTTTGTTATTTCCGGGAAACCTATCGATGAGCCGATGCTTTTGGATATTATCCAGACACAGGAAAAGCTCTGCTGGAACTTTGGCCGCAAACGCCGTTCAATTTCGATGGGGGTTTATCGTTCCGCCAATATTACATGGCCTGTAAATTACAAAGCAGTAGATCCTGACAAAACATCTTTTGTTCCTCTTGCCTGCGAAGAAAAAATGACCTGCCGTCAGATTCTTTCAGAACACCCTAAAGGAAAGGAATACGGTTGGATTCTCAAGGATGAAAAAATGTTTCCTCTCCTTGTTGATGCAAAAAACGAAGTTATGTCCATGGCTCCTATAATCAACAGTGCTACTCTCGGTGCTGTTCAGGTGGGTGACAAAGACCTTATGGTTGAGATGACCGGTACCGATATGCCTTCTCTTTTGCTTGCCGTAAACATCGTTGCCTGTGATTTTGCGGATGCGGGATACACGATTCTGCCTGTACAGGTAAATCACCCTTATGATACAGGTTTTGGAAAATCAATCGTAACTCCGTTCTATTTTCAAAAACCAATTTCAACAACTATCGGTGCAATCAACAAGCTTTTGGGTTCTGACCTTTCCGAAAAAGAATCTGTAGCGGCTCTTGCAAAGATGGATGTTAAAGCTGAAGTTTCCGGCGGTAAAATAATTGTAACACCGCCTGCTTATAGAAATGACTTCTTGCATGAAGTTGACGTTATTGAAGACATAATGATGGGTAACGAACTAAATTCTTTCCCGCCCGAAAAGCCACATGACTTTACAATTGGTCGTCTTTCTGCGGTTACAACGTTCAGCCGCAAGGCAAAGAGCCTGATGGTAGGTCTGGGTTATCAGGAAATGATTTTTAACTACCTCGGTTCTAAACGCGATTTTATTGACAAGATGAATATAAGCGGCGAAAAAGTTATTGAAATTGCAAATCCGATGTCTGAAAACTATCAGTTTGTCAGACCGTCAATTATTGCTTCGCTGCTCGGAGCTGAGGCTGTTTCCGGTAATGCCGTTTATCCGCATAAAATCTTTGAAATCGGAAAAATCGCATATCTTGATTCGTCTGAAAACACTGGAACAAAAACCGTTCAGAGCTTGGGATTCTTAACTTCTACAAGTGACGCAAACTTTAACAGTGCCGCCAGTGAAGTTGCCACAATCCTGCACTTCCTTGACAATGAATACATTGTAAGCGAAAGCAACGACCCGCGTTTTATTCCCGGTCGTCAGGCGAATATCCTTAAAAAGCAGAAGGACGGTTCTCAAAAGGTAATCGGTATCTTTGGAGAAGTTCATCCTCAGGTTCTTGAGAACTGGGCTGTTACGATGCCGTGTTTTGCAGGTGAAGTGGATATTGAAGAACTGATGAATTAGACTGCTTAACAACATGTGGGTTTTGGGGATAAAAGTTTGAAAAAGCTGTTTTTTGTCAATATTTTTGCTATTACAGGTATTCTGCTGTTTTTCTTTTATTCATCGCTGCTGTATTCTGATGCTGCACAAAGTTTCTTCCTTTTTGCAGGAGAAAATTTAATCATTCAGCAGGTCTCAAATTTTCTTTTGCTGTGGATATTCCCAATGTTCTCGGTTTTGACGGGAATATGTGCGGCAAAGCTGCTTTCTGATGCAGAAATAAAAAAATATGTACTGATTGTTGTAAAATCGCTGCTGATTCCGTTTGCAACCGGTATGATTATTTTTGTGCCGTTTCAGATTTTTACCGGAATGAGAACTGCCGGTTCAGACATGGCTTTTAAAACGCTTCCTGCATATTATCAGCATTTGTCTGCATATTTTAATAACGGCGGCATTATTTTTCTTTCAAATTTCTGGATCTTTTTTTACCTTGCTGCTTCCTGCTTTATCCTGCTTTTTTGCAGACCTCTTCTTGCAAAGTTTAATCTGAATGATGTAAACGTTCATTTTATTTTGATTTTTGTTTCTGGAATTGTTTTTTTTCTTAAGCCTGTTTTTTTCTTTAATAATGCGGCTGATTTTTTGGATATTTTTCTGCCTTTTATGTACGGGGCTTTTCTGTTTCAGTATGAGAATGTGCAGGAAAAGATAAAACGCAACAGACACTGGCTTTTTGCATGTTTTTTGGCTCTTTTTTGTTTTAATATATTTTTGAATTTTTCGGAGCGTTACGGAAATGCGCTTACCCGACATGTTGTAAGCCGTGCTTTGATATGGCTCGGATTACTTGCGGGTATTGCTGTTTTTAAAAGATACTTTGACAAAACAAACGGCTTTATGAAGACTATTGCGGAATGTACTGTTTTTAATATGTATTCGGCACTTACGCTTGTTATTGCTGTTGCGCTTGTTGCAATGCGGTTTATCACAAATCAGTATGTGCTGTTCTTTGTTGTTGCCATTGTTGCTTTTCTGCTGTCTTTTGTTATACGAATGCTGCTCGGACGTTTTAAGACCATGCAGTTACTTTTTGGAATGAGGTCGGAGTTATACAATGAAATTATCTGATGCTAAAAAACTGCTTTCTGAATATGTTACGTCAAATACCCTGCAAAGACATTGTCTTACTGTTTCTGTTGTTCTCGGTTACTGGGCGAAGCTTTTGAAAGAAGATGACGTAGAATTTTGGGAATGTGTAGGACTTTTGCATGATATTGATTATGAGCAGTTTCCTGATCAGCACTGTGTAAAGGCAAAGGATATTCTTGAAAAAGAAAAGGCAAACTACCCCGAAATAACTGATGAGCTGATACATGCGGTTCAGAGTCACGGATGGGAAATCTGTTGTGATGTTGCGCCTGTTCACAGAATGGAAAAAGTGTTGTTCACGATTGACGAGCTTACAGGATTGATATTTGCCTGTGCAATGGCACGTCCCTCACGCAGTGTAATGGATATGGAAGTTAAATCCGTTATGAAAAAATTCAAAACTCCTGCTTTTGCCGCAGGCTGCAACCGCGATGTTATTAAAAAGGGCATGAGTATGATGATGGACAGCATTCCCGACCTTACACAGGAAGACATTATTCAGAACTGCATTCTTGCCATGCGCACAAGGGCAGGGGAACTCGGCGTAGGAATGTGCTAGTCCTAAACCGGGTTTGCTGCGCTGTATGTGCGGGTTTTAAGCCTTTCCGTAAAAACCTTGAAAGACGGATATTGTTCCAAAAACTTTTCAAAATCCTGCTTTGATATTTTTATTATTTTTGCCTCATCTATGGCTTTCATTGTTCCTGAAAAAGGCTTGGATGAAAAAGGATTTGAATATCCTATCAAAATATCTGCCGGAACATAGTGCCCGACAACCTGTCTGTAGTGGGTAACCGAAATTGAGCCGGTAAGCAGAAAATATATGCTGTCGCTTGGTTCTGACGCTTTTTTTATTACACTCCTGTCTTTGTACCATTTTATTTTGAACGGTATTCTTTCGGGATTAACAGAGCCTGGTTCATTTATAATAGAAAAGAAAACTTCGTTTCCTTTTTCGTTGTATGCAAGACTTTTTACCATGCTCTCGGTCATTTTTATTCCCATACCATGAAGATTCGGTTCTATATCACGCTGAAGCATGTCCTGCCAGTCAAAACCGTCTCCCTCGTCTTTGATTGAAAAATGTGTTTCATTTACGTCAATATCGTATGAAAGTATGATTTTTTTTGCCGCTATTGCGGGGTCTTTGTTACGTTCACTGATAAGTTCAAGAATGTCGCGGCCCGATTCAAGCCATTGGGTTTTTTCATCGTAGTTGATGTTGCAGTTGCCGTGTTCCAGCGCATTCAGGAGCATTTCCATCAACGCGGTCTGCAGCTGGAATTTGGTGTCGAACCCGATTCTTCCTGTTTCCGCAAGGTAGGTTGTCAAAAGGTTTGTATAAACGATAATGTCAAAAGAATCGTTGTCACAGATGAATATTCCGGATTCTTGAACCTTAAGGTCTATCAGTACGTTACGGTTGAAAAGGAACTGAATGTTCTGTTTTATTATTTTGAAAAGGCGTGTGCAATTCCGTAAAAAGTCTCTTTCGGTAAGGCTCAGCATGAGGTTTTTGTTTGGTTCCATTTCAAGAGCCATGCGGTCACCGTCATTCTGTACTATTGCAACGACACTTGTGAATTCAAGTGGCTTTTGTTCTTTTATCCAGCTGAGAAAAGTTTCCCCGTCATTTGTGGGGTCTGTGAGATCCAACAGGATTAGCTCCGGTATTTTTTTCAGGGAATATTTTTCAAGATCTTCTTTTGTTTCAAAAAAGATTGTGTCATAATAAATAGAAAATTCCTCAGTCATAACAGAGATAACATGAGTAATTGCTTCGGTTTTGGACAGAACGGGAACAGTTATCATTTGTACTCTCCGGGTTTTGTTGAATATGCCAAATATTCCATACGGACATTTTTTAATGCGTTGAACATTTTTTGCTTTTCAGATGGATTGCCGTTAGTCAGAGCCTGTAGTTTTGCACGCATTTTTTTTCTGCCGGAGTTTTCCTGATAGTTGCAGGTGCAAGTGGCAGAGATGTATTTATGTGTCTTGGCGTGTTCTATTATTGTGTCTACTGTTGCCATACAAAGCGGTCGTATGACGGTGACAGGGTATTTGTTGTATTTTAGCGACGGTGGCATTGTGGATAGCTCACCTTTTTCAAGCATGTTCATAAGCAGAGTTTCCAAAATATCATCAAGATGATGACCGAGCGCAATTTTGTTAAAGCCGTGTTCAATGGCATAGTTGTTCAGCTCTGTTCTCCTTTGTGTTGAACACCACCAGCAGTTCATTTTTTTATCCGGTTTGAGCCGCTCAAGTACTTTTACCGGAACAATTACAGGCTCTACATCCCAAGTATTGAACAGCTGTTTAAGTTGAGGATTCAGAGGTCCTCCTATTTCTGTTTCAACATGAAGCGCCGTGAACGAAAAGTTTTCCCGTTTTTGTTTTTTTCGGTATGCAAAATATTCAACCAGTGCCGTGGAATCTTTGCCTCCTGAAGCACCAATTAAAATTGAATCGCCATCCCTTATCATATCGTAGTCCATCACGGCTTTATCAATTATGCGAAACAGTTTGGGTTGCGGCATTTGATAATTATAACACCACAATCTTTACTTTTGCAAATTCAGTTTTTTCTGTATAATCATTAATATGGATTTAGAATTATTGCAGTTTCGCGCAAAGATTATTCAGAGTATAAGAAGCTTTTTTATCAGAAACGGGTACCTTGAAACAGATACTCCCGCGCTTTCTCCCGATCTTATTCCCGAAACTTGTCTTGAAGTTTTCAAAACCCAGTATTTGGTCCCATGGTCCGAAAAAAGACAGGACTTGTATCTTGTTCCCTCACCTGAAATTTATATGAAAAAACTGATTGCGCGGCACAAGGTTTCTGTTTTTCAGATTTCCAAATGCTACCGGAATGTGGAATCGGTGGGACGGACACATAATCCTGAATTTACAATGCTGGAATATTACACAATGAACGCGGATTATCGTGATTCGCTAACGATAACGGAAAACCTGTTCTCTTCAATTCTGTCGGAACTTAAACTGGAACAAGTTGAAGGAGTGTCTCTTCCCTTTGAAAGAATTACAATGGATGAGGCTTTCCTTAAAACTGCCGGTTTCAGGTTGTCGGACTGCCCGGAACCAGAGCAGCTTGCAGAAAAAGCGGCCGGTTTTGGGCTTGAGACTGATGATTCCTACGGTTGGGATGATTTGTATGAAATGATTTTCGTTCACAAAGTTGAACCTAATCTTGCGCAAATAACAAAAAAACCTTTGTTTTTGATGGACTATCCAAAGAAAGTTCCGTGTCTTGCACAGGATTCGGCGGGAAGTCCTGACTGCAAAGAACGCTGGGAATTATACATAAACGGAATTGAGCTTGCGAATTGTTACAGCGAAGAAACCGATCCTCAAAAAGTAAAGGAATACTTTGAGCGGGAGGGCGGCCTTAAATGTAAAGATGCTGTGGTGCCTCACAGGGTGGATGGAAACTATTGGAAGATGTTTAACGGATTTCCACGTTGCTCGGGTGTAGCAATGGGTGTTGACAGGCTTGTAATGTGCCTTGCCGGTAAAAAATCGATTGATAGTGTTCTGCCGTTTAAAATTGATGTAATGGACTAGTCATACTTCTTTGTTTTTTATATACTGAACAAAATAAGTGAAAATTATCAGCGTTATGCTGTGTATTAGAGTGAGGAAAATAGAATGATTAGAGGCGGCGATATTGGAAAGGGAACAGTTCTCCTGATTAAGAATGCCCCATATCTTGTTGTTGAAAGAGAATTTGTAAATCCTGGAAAGGGTTCTGCTTTTGCACGCGTAAAGATGAAGAACCTTAAGGATGGTTCTGTTCTTACCCAGACAATTAAAACTCCTGATATGGTTGAAGACGCAACTGTTGATACAATTACAGGACAGTATCAGTATTCGGATTCAGAAGGTCACTATTTTATGGATACCACAAGTTTTGAAACGATTATGGTTCCTGCGTCATTGAATGAAAACCTTCAGTATTATCTCAAGGAAGGCGATGAATATCCTATCCTTATTTGGGAAGAAAATCCGATTGACGTTAAGATTCCGCAGAAAATGATTTTCACCGTTGCTGAAAGTGAAAACTATGTTAAAGGTGATACAGTTTCCGGTGCAACAAAGCCGATTGTTACGGAAACAGGCTTGACTGTTCGTGTTCCGCTTTTTATCAAGCAGGATGAACGCATTATGGTTAATACCGAAACAAACGAATATGTAGAGCGTATTAACAACTAATACTAATCCATGTTTTGAACGGCCGTTTTTTGTGAGTCAGCTTACAGAAAACGGTCTTTTTTTGTCGTTTTCTATTTGCTTGTACATTTTTAATAAATAAATTTTAATAATATTTATGACAAAATCTTGCGTCCTGTCACAGAGTGTGGTATCCTAATTTATCACGTTTTTTGCGGAGAGAAAAAAAGACACAGTTTTTTACTGTGTCTTTGCAAATGGGCGATACAGAAATCGAATCTGTGACCCCAAGCGTGTCATGCTTGTACTCTAACCAACTGAGCTAATCGCCCGTATTGCCAATAGTTTATCAGAGGGGCTTTGTAAGGTCAAGTACATTGTATAGGAGAGAAGAAAAATGAAAATTTTAATGGTACTGGATTCTTATTTTGATTATTTTCGATTGAAAAATAATTATCTGCTTGCCTCAGATTTGTTTTATTTTGAGAAAGATATTACAGAAATCCTTTTTTTGCTTTACAGAACAGACATAAAGCTGATATTAGTAGATTGTGCTGTAGTTGATCCGCCTCTCAACAGAATCTTTTCGCTTATTCAGGAATATGATAAAAGCATCCTTATAATACCTTACAATCTTCCTGTGCCGTATTTTTCCGTGTCAAAATACAAAATGTATTGTAATTTTATTAATCTGTACGCGTTAGAAATGCTCCCGAAAGATTCAGTGGGGATAGCTTTGTATAATAAGTGTATGGAGTATTTTACATCGGAATATGAAGTGGAAAGTGAAAATATTTCGAAGCGTGTATTCGATGCATTTGCTTCAAAACCGGATAAATGTATCTGTTTATCTGAGCTTTGTGAGTATATTTTTGGGACAGTTACCGAAAAACACCTCAATACGACATATGGTTATATACACAAACTTAGGTGTACTCTCGGGGATGATAAGCGCAAGCCAAAGATTATCGTAAAGGTAGAAAAAGGTAAGTACAAGCTTAATCTTCCGTCAGATACTGATATAAAGCTGTCTTAGTAGTTTACTATGTGGATTTTGCAGCAGAGGGTTATTTTTTTATCCTTTGTTTGAGCAGATTAATTCCGGTAATAAGCATTGGATCTTTGAAAATCCATAAAAGAATAAGCCCTGTGGCAAAAAATACAATTGCTCCGGCGACAAGCGGAATCCCCTGTGCTATAAAACGGTTGTAATTAGAAAAAGTGTTAACGACGACGGGTTTGAGCAGTTTGGCGGGGATTAGTGCTATTATCGAAAAAACAGTTATTTTCAAAAGATATTTTACGGTATGGGCTATAATGCTGCCTGTCTGTATGCCGTTGCAATTTTTCATAAATACAAAAAGCAGAATAGTGTTTACAAAGCTTGCTGCAGAAAGAGCAAAAGCAATTCCTGCACCCTTGTAATATCTTACGAGAATTGCGGCAAGAACGATATTTACGCCTACACTGATAATCCCTGCAAGCGAAGGTAACTTTGTCTGTTTTTGGGCATAAAACGCCGGGGCAATTATTCTGTTAAGCGCAATAAAATACAAACCAGCTATGTGCCATGTAAAAGCCTGCAGTGTAAGTTGTACAGAATGATCAGTAAAGTTTTTGCTTTTAAATACAAAAATGATGATATTCTCACCGAATATGAGAGAATATGCTGTTATTGGAATTGTTATGAGCGCAATAATGTTCATTGCCTGTTCAAGCATTGTGTTGAAAGAATCCCATTCCTCCCTTTTTGCCAAGCCCGAAAGATCGGGCAGGATAATTGATCCTATTGTAACTGCAAAAACACCGAGTATAAGTTCCTGCAAACGAAGGGAATATGAAAGACTCGAAACGATTCCAGTTCCGGCTCTTCCTGCCAGCCATTGTGAAACCAGTGTGTTGAGCTGGTATGCGGCCATGCCCACTACTGTCGGACCAATAAGGCGCAGAATTGTTTTTGTTCCTGGATTTGCAAAAGCTTTTCGCAGAGATGTGAAACCAATTTTCCAGTTTTGTTTGAGAACAAAAGGCAGTTGGAACAATGCCTGAATTGTACCTCCGGTCATTACACCAAGAGCCATTGCTCTCGCTGGATTTGCAAAATGGGGTGCAAAAATATAAGTTGCGCCGATTACGCAGATGTTAAAAAGAATTGGAGTAAAGCCCGATGGTGAAAATATTTTAAGGCTGTTAAGAATCCCCTGAAAAAGCGCAGCGATGGAAATAACAATAAGATAAGGAAACATTATTCGGGTTAAAAGCGCCATTTCGGGAAGAATATCGGCTTCTGGATTGTCGGTAAATAAAGGAACTATCTGCGGGGCAAAGATGATACCGAGCAAAACTACGATTGTTGTGAGAAACGATATTATAGTAAAGATTGAATATATGAGTTCCTGTGTTTTTTTGTTGTCGTTTTCTTCAAGATATGAGCGGAATGTGGGAATAAAAGCGACTGAAATACTGTTTTCGGCAAAAAGCCGTCTGAACAGGTTTGGGAGCTGGAATGCAACGGTAAAAGCGTCAGCCAGAGCGGAAGTTCCCAGGAAAGAAGCTTTTGTTGTTTCTCTTAGAACCCCGAGGATACGTGAAATCAAAGTAAGAACTGATAATGCAATTCCTTTTTCGGCTAACGTTTTTTTCTTCATATATATTAGAATACTAAGGTTGCGAATTTATTGCAATCAGTGTATTATTAAATAAAGGGGGTTTTGATGTCTGAGAAGCCGTTTCTTTTTCAAAAAGTAGGAAATACGCCTATTATTCCAATATCTGTCAAGATCCTTGGCGTTTTTCTTTGCTTGCTGTTGTTTTCTAATTTTGCGACAAATTACATCAACATTCTTTTAAATCAAAAACAGGTTATTTCTTTGACGAACCAGCTTTTGGTCAAAGAACTCAAAGAAATGTACACACAGGCCGGAAACCAGTATGAAATTTACAAGTTTTCGGGTGATGAAGCCGCTTGTCTTGATTCTATCAGCCGTGCCGCCGAAAAGGGCTTTACCCGTAAGCATAGTATGGCGCTTGGTGCTAAAGAAAATGGTGACCTGCTTTTCATTACTGTAGGAAGTGGTCAAAAACTGACATCTTTCCCTGATACAGACGCTCTTGACGATATAACCAAGGCAAAGAGAGAAGGAACGAGCGAAGGTTCCGTATATTTCAACTCTTCAAACGGACGTTATCTTGCTGTTTACAAATACCACGATGACTGGCAGTGTTATCTGATACGCGCAGAACTTGTTTCGGATATGCACAGTGAGTCAAATACTGTTTTTCTTGTAATATCAGGAATAATTGTAGTCTTGACAATAATCTTCATTATTCTCGGTTTCTTTATGTTCTCCCGCATACTTAAGTATGTAAGACAGATGACTGAAAGTCTTTATGCGATGCAGAAAAAGCAGTCTCTTGAACTATTGGATCTGAAAGGTGCTCCTAACGATGATATTACATATCTCGGTGCGTCGTTCAACTCTCTTTCGTCCACAATCAACAATCTGCTTTCGATTTTCAGACGTTTTACCACACGTGACGTTGTTGAACAGGCATATCGTGAACACCATGTAGGTCTTGAAGGTACACAGCGTGATTTGACAATTCTTTTCTCTGATATTCGTGGTTTTACATATATGACTGAAACTCTCGGAAATGATATTATCAATCTTCTTAACATACATTATTCAAGAGCAATTAATGGAGTTCACGAACAGGACGGTATTATCGGTTCTATTATTGGAGATGCGGTTCTTGCAATATACGGTGCGCTTGATACCGGAAAAAATAAATCTCTTCAGGCTTTGCACAGTGCATGGACAATTACCGAAGAAACCGCTAAACTGCGTGAAAAAATGAAAGCCCGCCGAAAGGAAATAGAACTTGAGCGTCCGCTTACTGATTCTGAAGAAAGGGTCTTCAAAGCTGTACTGATTGATGTTGGTGTCGGTATTGACGGTGGAACTGTATTCTATGGAAACATTGGTTCTGTTGAAAGAATGACTACAACTGTAATCGGTGACAACGTAAACTCTGCTTCCCGTCTCGAAGGACTTACAAGAATTTATCATTTACCTGTTATAGTTTCGGAATTTGTAAAGGACGATGTGCTTTCTGTAACAGGACAGTATAAGTTTTTTGAGATTGATACTGTTCAGGTTAAAGGGAAGACGGAAGGAAAACGAATATACTTCCCGTATGATGTTGTTTCGGGTGACAAGGAACTTGAAAACAAATTTGAGATTTTTTCAAAAGGCTTGACGGCTTATTATAAAGGTGACTGGGATGATGCAAAACCTTATATGCGTGACTGTGGCCTTGAGCTTGCGGGAGTTTTCATTGAGAGAATGAATCATACCAAACCTCGTGATTGGAGTGGAATATGGACGATGACTTCAAAATAAATATTTCAAAACCAGAAGTAAAACTGTTTCTTGGTGATCAGGTTTGTCCTTCGGATTTAAGATCTGCAAACACATATGATTTGGAATCTGAGTTTGCAAAAACAAAACGGAACAAATCAAATACCGTTATAGTAACACTGATAATAACAGCTGTTTGTATCGGGTTGTTATCTTTCTTTGTTTCTGTTTATATCAAAAAGCAGAATGAGAAAGTTTCTGTAAATGTTGAAGCTTTTGATGATTTGAATCTCAAGCAGTTGCTTGATTCTGTTTCCCGAATTCAGAACGAACTTAATCTTGCATTGACAGAAAAAAGTAAAATTGATGCAACATATAAGTCCGAAGTAGAAAAAGCTGAGCAGACTCGTGATTCTGATATTTATGTTCTTGATTCGATGAAGCTCTCAAAAGCTGAGCTCAATACCAGGAAGGCTGAAATTGTAGGTCGTTGCAAAAATATTATACTGGATCTTGATGAAAAGTATGAAAAGGATTCTGCAGACATTGACCGCAAAATCGCAGACTTGACCAACCAGCTTGCTGCGCTTGACAGTGCAAACCTTGAACGGGCTCAACAACAGCAGGCAGAACTTGATTCTCAGCGGCAGGTATATGAATTGGAAAAAAATCAGCTGGTTACTGAGTATGAATCGTTGATTTCAAATTTGAATGCACAAATGCAGGAAGTTCGCGAAACAAGTTTTGAAGAGCGTAAAAAGGCTGTTGATACAATTACAGCAAAATATCGTGCCGAAATAAACGCCCTTGATCCTATAATACGGGATGAAACTGCAAATTCATATGTATCCGCAGCAAACAAGAACTTTGCAAATGAGGAACAACCGGATTTTTCTTCTATATTGATGAATGAAACTCTGTCTGAAAAAACAAAATTCCTTCTCGATTCTATTCAGCAAAAATATAACAATTTTAATTACATCTCTGCATTTGTAACAGGATTGCCGCAGGAAAACAGTATTCCCTCTTTCTCCAAGGCAATGCAGGAGCTTACAAATTCCATGGGAAATGACATGGAATTACTTGTAGGAGAGCTTATAGCTGTCAGATCCAGTGCGCAGGATGAGGCATTAAATTTGAAAAAATTGGTAGATGCCTATAATTTTTATATTGATACACAGTTAAAATCGGCAGGCGATGCGGGATATGTTCTTGATCCGCGAAATCCTCAGAAAATCGTTGTGTATCTTTCGCCGTTGTATTCTGCTGATGTTGACAATACCAAGGCTTTTATTTTCAGAAAAGCTGACGAGTATATCGGTTCCGTTGTTTTGGTAAAAGAAGCTGTAAATTTTGTGGCTGTGCCGGATTCTGAAGCAGTTGGCCGTTTGATACAGCCGGGTGACCGCATTATGATTGATATGAATAATAAACAAGGAGTTGGTAATGAGTAAAACAAAAAGATTTTTTTCAATAATAGTTTTTTTTATGATGATTTTCGCTCTGTTTGCAGAGGAACCTTTGGAAGAAGTATTACAGGAAAATACAGAATATACAGAAAGTTCCGAAAAAACGGATGCCCAAATACCGGTAACGGAACTTGATAGTGTTGAAGTTGCTGAGCCGGAAGAGGATCCATATTATGCCGGTTGGAAAATCACTGTTCCTGCAACGGCGGAAAGCAGCAATCGCTGTGAAATAGGTACCTTTGACGGAAAAAAAGCGACTGTGATAATGAGCAGTGGCCTTTTGACAGATACTCAGCTTGAAAACGTAGGACGTGCTCTTGATATTGCATGGGCTGTACCCGGGTTGGATGTAAAACTGGCGACTGTTTTTGTTGAAAACGACAAGAATTTTAGATTTGTACTTTATCCTTCTTCATTGGTATACGGTACTACACAACTGGTAGAATATCTTCCGTCTGGTCTTACATTTACATATAACACTGCATTGTTTTATGACATAGTTCTTAAAGTACGGGATTTGGTACCTCGTGTTACAGGTGCTTATGTATCGCCGGATGATTTGGTGTCTGCTCTGTATAAGGCAACGATTGTTCCTGATTTGTATATGTATGATAATGATCTCGTAAAACGGGTTGAACGTCTGGAAAAAGCGTTGCTTGCTCTCTCTCAAAAAGGTTTTTATGCAAAACCTTATCAAGTTGATGAAAGCTTGATTCAGTATGTTAAAAACAAATATAACGAAAATAAAAATATTACCAAAAAAGATATTGCGGCGGCATTGAAAGCGGACGGAATAAAGTATAAAATGTCTGATATTGATACAATTTTTGTAATTTTGTTAGGCATTTACGAATAAGGTAAAATTTTGATTTATGATTAAAACAAATACAGTTTCTCATTTGCGTGCAGGCATCGATGTCGGTTCAACAACTGTCAAGGTTGTAATTATTAATGATAATGATGAAATCTTGTATGGTGAATATGAACGTCACCGGGCTGATATACGCAGTACAATTATTACTGTAGTAAAGCGTGCGCTTGATACTGTAGAAAAAAAAGTTCCGCAGGGAGCAGATTGTCCGATTTCTGTAAAAGTAACAGGCAGTGGCGGTTTTTCTGTTTCTCAGTGGCTTTCTATTCCTTTTATACAGGAAGTTGTTGCTTCCACAACAGCCGTAAAAAAAATAATTCCACAGACGGATGTTGTTATTGAGCTTGGCGGAGAAGACGCTAAAATAACATATTTTACGGGCGGAGTTGAGCAGCGTATGAACGGTACATGCGCTGGCGGTACAGGTGCTTTTATTGACCAGATGGCAGCTCTGCTTGAAACGGATGCTTCCGGACTGAACGAACTCGCAAAAGGTGCAACAACAATTTATCCGATAGCTGCACGTTGTGGTGTTTTTGCAAAAACGGACATTCAACCACTTATAAATGAAGGTGCCCGGAGGGAAGATATTGCGGCAAGTATTTTCCAAGCAGTTGTAAGCCAGACTATTTCCGGATTGGCATGTGGTAAGCCGATTCGCGGTCGTGTTGCTTTCTTGGGAGGGCCTCTTCATTTTCTTGACCAGCTTCGTTACAGATTCATTACAACATTAAAACTCGAAGGCGATGCAATTATTGTCCCGCCTGATTCCCAGCTATTTGTAGCGGCCGGTGCGGCTTATTCTGCTGACAGTGATAATTCTGACGAAAAAGTTGCTTTACGCACTATAGCAGAGTTCCGTGATTCGCTGAAAAATCTGGTGGATGCCGAAATGACGGAAGTTCAGCGTTTGGAGCCTTTGTTTGCAAACGAAAAAGAACTTGAAGAATTTCATGCCCGTCATGCTGCCGAGATGGCTCAAACAGCTGATTTGGAAAAAGCAACAGGTGCTGTCTTTCTTGGGCTTGATGCCGGTTCAACAACTACAAAAGCAGTTTTGATTGATCGTGAAGGCCGAATCCTTTGGCGTTTTTATGATGTCAATGCTGGTAATCCAGTTGATTTAGCGGTAAAAGTTCTTAAAGATCTTTATACAAAACTGCCTAAAGATGTTTACATTGCCCGTTCTATTTCGACAGGTTACGGCGAAGCTTTGTTTCAGGCAGCCTTGGGTGTTGATGATGGAGAAGTTGAAACTATAGCTCATTACAGGGCAGCTGATTTTTTTGTGCCGGGTGTAGAATTCCTGCTTGATATCGGCGGACAGGATATGAAGTGTTTGTGTATGAAAGATGGTGCAATCACTTCGATTCAGCTGAATGAGGCGTGTTCTTCCGGTTGTGGTAGTTTCCTTGACAATTTTGCACGGTCTCTTGGAATGGATATCCGTGAATTCAGCAGAAAAGCCTTACTAGCAAAAAATCCCGTGGATTTAGGCAGTCGGTGTACTGTATTCATGAACAGCCGTGTAAAACAAGCTCAAAAAGAAGGTGCTACCGTTGCGGATATTTCAGCCGGATTGTCTTATTCGGTTATAAAGAATGCGCTGTTTAAGGTTATTAAGCTGCGTCGCGCATCTGAAATTGGTTCAAAAGTTGTTGTTCAGGGTGGAACATTCAATAATGATGCAGTCCTAAGAGCTTTTGAAAAAATAGCCGGTGTAAATGTCTTCAGACCGGATGTTGCGGGCTTAATGGGTGCATACGGAGCTGCTCTTATAGCGAGGGATCAGTGGTATGATGTTGTCAGGTTAAAACCTGGTGATGAAAACTACAATCCTGAAATCTCTTTGTCGGAAGAACTCTCTTCCAGGACGGATATACCTGTCATCCATTCTAAAATTGCTTCCATCTCTGAGCTTGAAAACTTTTCTGTTTCGCTTGAACTGAAACGATGCGGAAGATGTGCAAACAACTGTCTGCTTACAATAAATACTTTTTCCAATGGAAATGATTCTGCCGGTTCTGTACGCCGTTTTGTCACCGGTAACCGCTGTGAACGTGGGGCTGAAACAGATGATACCAAGCATGTAAAAACAATAGATGCTTCAAATGCAAAGCTTTCAGAGGATGAAGATGCGGAACTTCCGAATCTTTTTGCCTGGAAATACAAACGTTTATTCAGTTATGTTCCTCTGACCATTGATAAGGCTCCAAGAGGCGAGGTGGGTTTGCCCAGAGTCCTGAACATGTATGAAAATTATCCCTTGTGGTTTACTTTTTTTACGCAGCTTGGTTTCAGAGTCCGGCTTTCACCTCGTTCCACCCGCTCAGTTTATGAACTCGGTCTGGAAACAATTCCTTCAGAATCTGTATGTTACCCTGGAAAAATTTCACATGGGCATATCGAATCGCTTTTAAAGGCAGGAATAAAGTTTATTTTTTATCCTTGTGCTCCGTATGAGGTCAAGGAAGATGCTGGCGCTGGCAACCATTACAATTGTCCTATTGTCACAAGTTATCCTGAAGTTCTGCGTAATAATGTCGAGGCTCTGCGGCGTGATCATAATGTAACATTCCTCAATCCTTTCCTTCCGATTGATAATAAATACCGGTTAGCGGAACGTTTGTATGAAGAACTTGGACAACGTTTCTCAATAAGCCGGGATGAAATAAACAAAGCTGTCGACGTTGCATGGGCGGAACAGAGAAAATTCCGTGAAGAAGTAAAGGAAAAAGGTGAGGAAGGGCTTGAACAGATAATTCGATCAGGTTCATCAGGAATTGTTCTTGCTGGTCGCCCGTATCATTTGGATCCTGAGATAAATCACGGAATTCCAGAGCTTATTTCAGGTTTGGGACTGGCTGTTTTTACGGAAGACAGTGTGGCGCATCTTGGTGCTGTAGACCGTCCTTTGAGGATAATAGACCAATGGACTTATCATAACCGCCTGTATAGGGCTGCCAGTTTTGTATCAGAAAGTCCAAATCTTGAATTAGTTCAGCTGACCAGTTTTGGTTGTGGATTGGATGCTGTAACCGCAGATCAGGTTGATGAAATCCTTAAATCAAAGAACAGAATGTATACATTGCTGAAAATCGACGAAGGTTCAAATCTTGGAGCAGTACGCATTCGTATACGCAGTTTGATAGCTGCTGTAAAAGAACGTGAAAGAAACCGCAGACGCAACACAACAGAAAAATCTTCTGCATACAAGCGTTCAATTTTTACAAAACAGATGCGAAAGACTCATACAATCCTTGCTCCGCAAATGTCACCGATTCATTTTAGGCTGGTGCAGAAGGCATTTGAATATTCCGGTTACAACTTTGTTATTCTCCCTGAGGTTGATAATCAGGCGGTTGATACAGGGCTTCAGTTTGTAAATAACGATGCCTGTTACCCGTCAATACTTGTTGCAGGGCAATTGATTTCTGCCTTAAAGTCAGGGAAATACGATCTGGATAAAGTTAGTCTTTTGATAACACAAACTGGTGGCGGGTGTCGCGCCACAAATTATATCGGATTTATCCGCCGTGCGCTCAATGATGCCGGTTGGCCGAATATTCCTGTTTTGTCATTGAGTGTACAAGGATTTGAAAAAAATCCTGGCTTTAAGATTACTCCGCTTCTTTTGCATCGCTCTCTTATGGCAATTATGCTCGGTGATCTGCTCATGCGTGTACTTTATCGTGTGCGTCCATATGAAAAGGTCCCTGGTTCAGCAAATGCATTGTATGAAAAATGGGATAATATTTTGGAAAAGCAACTGAAATATGCTTCCATTTTTAAATATCATAAAGTAATACGAAATATTATTTCCGATTTTGACAAACTGCCTCTTAAAGAGGGGCGAAAACCAAGAGTAGGTGTTGTTGGCGAAATTTTGGTAAAGTTTCATCCTACTGCAAATAATAATATCGTTCATACCATCGAAAACGAAGGTGCGGAATGTGTTATGCCTGATTTGGCGGATTTTTTCTTCTATTCATTTTCTACTGGTATTTATCGTTATGAAAAGTTATCGTTTCCCCGAAAAACAGAACGAAATGCAAAACTGCTTGTATCAGCTGTAGAGCTTTATCGCAGATACATAAAAAAACGTCTTGCAAAAAGCCGCCGTTTTGAACCTCCTAAATCTATTTATACTTTGATGCAAGGTGTCAATGATATTGTTCAACTTGGTAATATAACAGGTGAGGGCTGGTTTTTAACTGCAGAAATGGTTGAATTGATTGAGTCTGGAGTTCTGAGTATTGCCTGTGTTCAACCGTTCGCATGTCTGCCTAATCATGTAACCGGTAAAGGAATGATTAAGGAATTACGTTATAGATTTCCGGGAGCAAATATTTCGGCAATTGATTACGATCCTGGTTCAAGTGAAGTTAACCAGCTCAACAGGCTTAAACTGCTTTTATCCAACGCACCGTTAGGAAAGCATCCTGATGAGAATTAGTTTTGTAGTTCGACAGGTGCAACACCGCATTCCAGCATATCTAGCATAATTGGAACGAGTTGCGGATCAAACTGGGTGCCGGAATTTTTTTTCAATTCCACAATTACTTCTTCTTTTGTAAGCTGTTTCCTGTAACATCGATCCGACGTCATTGCGTCAAAAGAGTCTGCAATACATATTATTCTTGAGAAAAGCGGTATAAAGTTGCCTTTCAGTTGGTCAGGATAACCGTTTCCGTCGTATCTTTCATGGTGATGTCGGACGATTTCTGAAGCTCCCGGTAATGAAACAAAATCCGATAGAATCTCGCCACTTTTAATGACGTGGCTTTTCATAATTGCATATTCATCTGAATCCAGTCTTCCGGGTTTTGTTAGAATTGAATCTTTAATACCAATTTTACCAATATCATGCAAAAGTGATATATAGTAAATGTTCATCTGTTCTTCTTCAGGAAGTCCCAGACGTTTTGCTATTTCTTTTGCGTAGATACTAACACGTACTGAATGACCGCGTGTGTAAACATCTTTTGCTTCGATTGTGTTTGCAAAGAGTTTAAGAGTTTGTTCGATAAACTGTCTGTCATATTCATGTTTTTTCTGCAGAGAACGCAGCTTGAACATGAATATTAAATAAACAAAAATAACAATTAACAGGATAATCGCAGAATAATAAAGAATTCTGAATCCTGTAAGTTCAGTTACTTTTTTTGTTATATAATATTCTACAGTAACATCATCTGCCTGGAAAGAAGGCTGTGAGTACAATATAAAACCAAAGGTGATACTGCCGTTTGGAGGTATTATTTGATTGTAATCGGATGGTGGAAGAATTTGTATCTGGTGATCGGTAACTGTATATTCACCGTTCCAAGAACTGTCTATATAGGATTTAGGTGGAATTTCGATTATTACTTTCCATTTGGAAATTTCAGAAGGTGTATTGTTTTTAAGGACTCCGTCAAATTGTGCACCCATCTCTAGCTGTCGCATCCATTGTTTTTCGGGATTTTTTGTTATTGCCCCTTCCAGATCTTTTTTTGATTCTGCCTCAAGTTTAAGACTCTGTGATGTTTGTATCGTGGAAAAGCTAAGCGTCAGGATAACCAATCCTGCACAGCAGAGAAAAAATAAAGCTATAAACAGACTCAAAAGTTTCCAGAAAAAACTATTTTTCATATCCGGTTAGACACAGCTTTCAGCAAACATTGCTGTAATAAACAGCAGTGCTGCCTGAGAACAAACAGCACTGTTTATATTCTAAAACTTTTTCTTGAATTCCGCAAGAATTATATCAGCAGCTGGTTTTGCATCGATATCTACAAGAAGTTTTTTGTTTTTGTAAAAATCGATTAAGGGTGCTGTTTGTGAACGGTATACTTCAAGACGGTGCGCAATGGATTCGGGTTTATCATCGTCACGTATGAAAAGTTCTCCGCCACATTTGTCACACACATTTTCTTTTGCAGGTTTAAGAAATTTAATATGATAATTCTGTGAACAGTTCTTACATACACGACGTCCTGAAAGACGTTCGATCACTCCTTCATCGGAAATATCAAAATTAACTGCAGCATCAATTTTTACGATATTTTCAAGAGCTTCTGCTTGTGGGATTGTTCTTGGAAAACCGTCCAAAATAAAACCGTTTTTTGTATCGGGTTGAGAAAGCCTGTCTTTTACAAGCTCTATTGTGATATCATCACTTACTAATGCGCCGGAATCCAAAATAGCTTTTACTTTTTGTCCAAGTGGTGTCTGCGCTTTTATTGCAGCGCGGAAGATTTCACCGGTTGAAATATGCGGAATTTTATACGATTCCGCAACTTTTGCAGCAAGGGTACCTTTTCCCGCACCGGGAGGTCCCAAAAAAATAAAATTCATAATAACCTCATAATTGTTTGACTTAAGCTGCATATATGATACAGCTATTTTCTCCTAACTTCAAGGAGTTTTTAGTTTTTCCAAGTGGTATAAAAAAAGGACCGCCTGTTATGGCGATCCTTAAATCCAGTAATATCAGATGTTTAGTTAACAACAGTAATTATTGATGATTCTCCGTTCTGAAGTTCAAATACTGCATACTCAACAGAATCTTCAAAACCTGTAGAAGGAATTGTTACAATTCCGTCGCCGAGCTCTCCACCGGTAATCTGCATATCTGTAGTTGGCTTGTCGGTAGGTGACTGACCGGAGATACTTACATTGAATGATTGATTACCCTTTGCAAATGGAGAAGGAATGTTACCATTATCAGCTTTTATTTCCTGTCCACCATTTATAAAGCGTGTTGTTCCTGTATCCATCGGAATCAATGCAACAGAACCTCTGTAAACGTTAAGACCTCCGTCACCGGTAACACCGAGTTCAGTACCACGGACAGAAGCGGTTACGACAGGTGTACGTACCTGAAAACCGTTTGCCTTATTGTTAAGTGGTTTTACATCTGCTCTTACGGAACCCGCATCCAGATACAAGTCTGTTGTTACTTTGTCTGTAGATTCAGAAAGTTCTCTGAGGCTTACTCTTGTAAGCTGATATACTGTCAGCAAAGAACCGCCAAGTTTTATGTCTGCCTGTGATTTAAAACCGGATGAAATGATTGCGCCCTGCGGAACAACGTCGCCTTCTTTAAGCTGAACCCAGTTGTCACCGTTTGCTTGCATTTCAACTTTACCTGTAACTGAAACAACTTTACCGTCTAATGCGAACAGGCAAGAAGCGGCAAAAACTACCAAAAGAATAAACAGTCCGCGTTTTGTTAAAAATTTCATATTAGTAACTCCTCGAAAGAGATTATAAGCCTGTTATATCCAGTCTTGAATTTAGAATATCACTGAAATTTCTTTTTTACAAGTTTTTATTACTGGTAAAATCTGATTTTCAGGTTATTTTAATCTTATTTTAATCTTTAAGTATTGGATTTGTATAAAATCTCCAAATTCATTTTTGGTATCGGTTCCTCAAAACTTAAAATCAATCTTGTGTTATTGTTGAAAAAATACGATAATAATAGAAGATTTTATTTGTAATTTATATAACCTAGAGAGGAAAAAATGTCATTTAGCTCAATTGTTACAAAAATCGACGATTTTGTCTGGGGTGTTCCGACAATCGTCCTCATTCTTGCAACTGGTTTAATTTTGACTATCAGTTCAAGAGGTATTCAGTTTACCAAATTGGGAAGAGCTTTTAAGGGTATCTTCAAAAAGAACGAAGGTGAAGGTGAGCTTTCCGGTTTTGCTGCTCTTTGCACCGCACTTTCAGCTACTATCGGTACAGGTAACATTGTCGGTGTTGGAACCGCTCTTGCAGCAGGTGGTCCAGGTGCGCTTTTCTGGATGTGGATTGCCGCCATCCTTGGTACAGCGACAAAATATGCGGAATGTATGCTTGCAATTAAATATCGTGAAGTAAAAGCAGATGGACATGTACTTGGCGGACCTTTCTATACAATCGAAAAAGGTATGGGCGCAAAGTGGAAGTGGCTTGCTGTTTTGTTTGCCGTATTTGGTGCTCTTGCTGGTCTCATGGGTATTGGTACAATGACACAGATTAACGGTATTACTTCTGCCGTTAATATGACATTCAGCAATTCCGGTACCGCATTTACAATCGGTGAAAACGCTTATTCATGGGCAACGGTAATTGGTGGAATTGTTGTAACTTTGTTTGCCGCTCTTGTAATCATCGGTGGTCTTAAACGTATTTCCAAAGTTGCGGAAAAAGTTGTTCCTGCAATGGCAATCGTATACATCTTCCTTGGTCTTTCTGTAATCATCATGAATGCCTCTAAGATTCCTGCTGCATTTGCGCTTATCTTTAAGTCCGCATTCGGATGGAAGGCAATGGCTGGTGGTGCTGCCGGCTGGGTTATGAAGCAAGTACTTGATTCTATGCGCAAGGGTATTGCCCGCGGTATCTTCTCTAACGAGGCTGGTCTTGGTTCTGCTCCTATTGCTGCCGCTCCTGTACAGACAAATGAGCCTGTAGAGCAGGGGCTTGTAAACATGACCGGTACTGTAATCGATACTTTGATTGTTTGTACAATGACTGGTCTTGCTATTGTTCTTGCTATGACAGATGCCGGATTTATGGATTTGTATAATGCAAACGGCTGGGCTGGAATTGAGCTTACAGCCAACGCACTTTCAAAGGTTCTTGGTGGTGACGGCGTTTCTGTTCACTTCCTGCTTATGCTTTGTCTTGCATTCTTTGCATTTACTACAATTCTTGGCTGGGACTACTACTCAGAAAAGTGTCTTGAATATCTTACAAACGGAAAGATGGGTATTGTGATGGTTTATCGTATTCTTTATATCATTGCTATTGCAATCGGACCCTACTTTACTGTTACAACTGTATTTGACATCGCTGATATCTTCAATGGTTTGATGGCAATTCCTAACTGTATTGCCCTGATTGTTCTGAGTGGTGTTGTTGCAAAAGAGACAAAAAAATACTTTGATAAATATCCTACACTTTAAACAATCTAAAGCGTAAAAAAAGCGGGAAATCGGAGATCCGGGTTCCCGCTTTTTTTATAATTCTTCTATATTCGAATTGAGTTCATAGCTTTATTTTATATCTATCTCATTGCGAAGAATTTTTCTTACAAAAATACCGGATGGAGATAAATCGTCTTCATTCCAGTTTCCATCACCGGATTTGTCGGCGTTATATTTCAAGATTCCTGAATCTTCTCCCTTATTGTTTATAGACCAATTGACCCATGAAATATTGTTTTTCTGTAAGAATTCCATCCATTCCAAAGTTTCTTTTTCAAACACACCACCGTCGCCGGAGTCTTTAGTTGTCCCCCATTCTGTTACAAACAAAGGGATTCCTGCTTTTAATGCTTTCGAAGCTTTTCTTCTAAGCTTGTCCCCGTGCGAACCTGCATAAAAATGCAGTGTGTACATTATGTTTTTTTGTTCTGTAATTGGATTTTTTGCGGCAACATCTACGTCCTGACTCCAGTTTGGAGTTCCTACTATTATAATGTTGTCGGGATCATATTTTCTGATAGTGGCGATTACTTCTTCCGCATACGGTTTTATGTTATTGTCCCAGGTAACATTCCTTCCGTTGGGTTCGTTGCAGATTTCATAGATAATATTAGGGTATGAACCGTATTTTTCGGCGATTTCGGAAAAAAACTCAACAGCTCTGTTTTTGTACAACATCGGATCTTTGTCAGAAAGCACGTGCCAGTCAACAAGCACATACATACCATTTTTAATACATGATTCTATTGATTCAAAAACGAGGAATTTCAATGAGCCGTTATTGATAAAACCACCTTCACCAAGATAAAGTGCTGTACGGAATATTTGGCAGTTCCAATCCTCCCGAAGCCATCTTATGACATTGTTATTTGCATATTTCCCGTACCATTGCAAACCGTGCGAACTCATGCCCCGCAGCTGGACGGGATTACCGTTTTGGTCGCAAAGTGTGTTCTTTAGAATTTGAAGGTTGCCGTAACGTTCTACTACGGTTTTTCCGTTTTTATCAACTGCAAGGTGGGTATCCTTGTTTTTTGCGGTACATGATGTAAAAACTAAAAAAGCAGCCAGTACAAATACAAAGGACTTCTTCATAATATAAACTCCTCCCTCGAAGTTTATCATCTTTTTTATTTTATGCCAAGTTTCACTTTATGGCTTTACTATTTTTTACATTATTTCAATAAAAATGTATTTTTTTTATTGACTTAATGTAAAAAACAGCAGAAAATGGAAATGTAAATCTCAAAGGCTCATCATGGAAAGTACAGAACAAAAAAAAATGCCTGAAGATATTCTTGAAAAAATACTCAATTCTTATGTTCGCTATTATACTATAAAACGGGACGACGTTCTGGCTCCTTTTACGGCTCAGGCAGAATTCCATTCGCATAATGAACAGTTTGTATTGGTGAAAAAAGCAAAAATCGCGGATATTGATTCAAATGAATACGTGTATTTTCTTTTGGCCGAAACCCTTGATGTTCAACAACTTGCGGATGCTGCCCAAAAAGCATGGGAAGACGGGCTTTCAAAGGTAGAACCGTCCTTTTCACACCGCAATTCGGACGTTACACTTGTTGTTGTTGCAAATACTTTTGTTGACGGGCTTGAAAAAGCGGCAAAAAAGATACGCTATTCAAAATCCTACAGTTTCAGTTTTTGCGGCTGGAGCAATTTCAGACTTTTGTGTTATGAAGCTCAGTCAAAAAAATTTGCGTGTAATTATCACGGAAAGGATTTGATAAAAACTTTTAAAAGAAACGGATTATAATTTTATACGGATTGTTGGTTGTTTTAGCGACTTTACATAAAAAAAATATACGGAGGAAAAAATGACAGCATTACTTATTATTATTGCTGCAATTGTTTTGCTTGTAATCGGCTACGTTTTTTACGGTTCCTGGCTTGCAAAACAGTGGGGTATTGACCCTTCAAAAAAAACACCTGCCTTTACTAAAGAAGACGGCGTAGACTATTGTGCTGCAAAACCTGTAGTTTTGATGGGACATCACTTCTCATCAATCGCTGGTGCAGGTCCTATCAACGGTCCTATTCAGGCAGCTGTATTCGGCTGGGTTCCAGTATTCCTGTGGTGTGTTATCGGAGGTATATTCTTCGGTGGTCTTCAGGACTTTGGTTCTTTGTTCGCTTCAATCCGCAATGACGGAAAATCAGTAGGTGAAATCATCCAGGCTTCAATGGGAAACAAAGCAAAAAAATTGTTTATCATTTTTGCATTACTTGTATTGATTCTGGTTATTGCCTCATTTGTTAACGTTGTAGCAGGTACTTTCTTTACAAAGGCTGATGCTGCCGTAAAATTCGGAATTGTTGCAAATCCTACAAGCAATCAGACAACAGCTATTATTTCTTTGTTGTTCATCATCCTTGCTATAGTTTACGGTATTCTTACCAATAAATGCGGAATTAAAATTGTTCCCGCAACAATCATCGGTATTGTTGGAATTATCCTTTCAATCTGGTTCGGTTTGAACTACGGTTTCGCAATGACACGTACATCATGGATTGTTTTCATCGGTATTTACATTGCAGTTGCTTCACTCATTCCTGTTTGGATTATGCTCCAGCCTCGTGACTACCTTTCATCATTCCTTTTGTATGCAATGATGATTGTAGCAATTGTAGGTATTATACTTTGCACAGGAAATAAAGATGTTGTTTTTGCTATCCCTGCATTCAATGGAAAAATGTCTTCCACATTATTCCCAACCTTGTTTATTACTGTAGCTTGTGGTGCATGTTCCGGTTTCCACTCATTGATTTCTACAGGTACTTCTTCAAAACAGCTTGACAACGAAAAGAACGCTAAGGCTATCGGTTACGGTTCAATGCTTATCGAATCAGCTCTTGGTATCATTTCTTTGATTGCTGTTGGTATGGTATGGGACAAATGGACAAACAAGGGGTTCGGTTCACCTTCCGCTGCTTTCGGTGCAGGTATTGCAACAATGTTCGGTAAAGAGGGTACGGGTATATACAGCACAATCAACGCATTGCTCACACTTGCCGTTTCTGTATTTGCCCTTACATCACTCGATACAGGTACACGTCTCAGCCGCTTTATGTTCAGCGAATTGTTCCTTAAGGACGATGAAAACACATGGAAAGACGCAAAAGGCGTACGCAAGCTTCTTGCTCATCCTTTGTTCGGAACAACATTGATGGTTGTTGTAGGTTGTATTCTCGGCGGTCTTTCACTCTCACAGATTTGGGGATTGTTCGGTGCTGCAAACCAGCTTCTTGCAGGTATTGCTTTGATGGCTGTTGCCGCATGGCTGGGTGAAGTTGGAAAGAACAACAAGATGTTCTATATCCCTATGGTATTCATGCTTGCCGCAACATTAACATTCCTTGTTAAGACAGTAATCGCGAAATGCGGTGCTGTTGCAAAGGGTGCTCCTTGGGGTGACTGGTTCCAGCTGATTTTTGCTCTTGCAATGGTTGTTCTTGCTGTTATCCTTGTTATTGAAGGAATCCAGACTTTTGCAAAACAATCAAAGTCAAAAAAATAAATAACCGGTAATAACCGTTAAAAAGGCTGTCTTGTTTAAGGCAGCCTTTTTTTGTGTTCAAATACAAGAAACTTATGTTGATTATGGTTGTTATCATTGTATCTGAGTTTCAAGGAGAATCTTTTAATGAAAAAAATTACACTCTCTCTTTTTGTTGTATTTATCTGTGCAGCAGCTGTTTTTGCACAGTCTTCAAACCGCACGATTTCTGTTTCTGGCTCAGGTTCTGTAAAAGTTCCGGCTGACATGGCAAAACTGACTTTTTCTGTACTCACAAAAGAGCAGACTGCGCTTGATTCGGTGCAGAACAACGCCGCCAAAATGAACAAAGTATACGATGCCTTAAAAAAAATCGGTATATCTGAAGATAACATCTCAACATCGAACTACAGCTTGTATCAGGAAAATTACTGGAAAGACGGCAAGGACTATCCGGGGCTTTATGTTACATCGAACAATATCATTGTAGTGCTTGACAATGTGGAAAAAGCCGGTCTTGTTATCGATACTGCAATAGGTGCTGGTGTAAATCAGATGAACGGAATCTCGTTCCTTGTAAAAGACTCAAAGAAAGCGCTTGAGCAGGCGCGCATTTTGGCGTTTCAGCAGGCAAAGGAAAAGGCTGAACTTTTTGCAAAAGAAGCCGGCTGCAAGCTTGGCAAGGTTATTAACATCATGGAAAACTCCGGTTCGTATCCTGTTGTACGTGAATACGCGACGGACGCAAAAATGGCTACTGCAAATGCCACAACAATTTCTGCCGGTCAGGATTCAGTAACGGCAAACGTTTCCGTTGTTTTTGAATTGAAATAATGGATATTAGTCTGAATCTCAAAAAAAACACGAAGCTCGCAACTGGATTTGCGGGCTTTTTTTATGATGATCAATTAAACACTATGGGATAATATTGAAGTAATCTTTCGAATAAATAATTTTATTTATCTTGTTGACTGTAAAAAGAGTAAAACTTTTACAAGAGCGTAAAAATTGAAAACCAAACCAAAGATATATAAATACGATGATTGTATTTTTTCAGAATTCATATTTCCAAAACTCCTATGCTCAAAATAATTCTTGTAAGCAATCGGAATCAAAAAAAATCCTACAAGTGGAATAAAATATCTTCCCTGAACTCCTGATATCAAAGGTTCTCCTGGCGCAGTGTAACCTATATACTCACTTGAAAAAATTAATCCGATTTCAGTTATAACATATAGAAAATAAATAATTACATCTGTTTTTCTGATATTTACATCAATATCATTGCAAGTCAACGTAAAATAGCATACCAATACCAAAAAGAATAACCAAGAATCATTTCCAATAGTGTAACAACCTAACGAAGAACCAATGCAATTTTCTATACAGCGTTTTGCATTATAAATAACTGATTTTGTAAAAATCAAAATATATCGAACTGGATTTAACAATATGAATTTTATCTGTTCACCAGAGTTTGTAACATAGAATTTTGATGATGAAAGAATTCTCATAGAAATAATCAAAAAACTCATATTTAATAAAATCGCAATTAAAGGGATTCCGAATTTTAAAAGTTTTTTTTCTTTTTCATCTTTAATTTTTTCGTTTGGAATTAAATATATGAGGAACAAAGCTCCTAAATATACAATTTTGCATAATGCAATCAGAATTAAAAGTATACCAATTATAACAATATCTTTTTGTTTTATTTCTTCTTTTCTATATGCACAATGTAAAACAAAGGCAATAAATGCAAAAGAAAGAGAGTTTAGCAATGCATCTGGAGCCATAGAAATCATTTCTTGTAATGTCATTGGAAAAAGCATAGTTATAAATAAAATTTTTTTCGCAAACGGCATCTTTTTGATTGCAAACATGCACAATGCAAAAGCACAAAGGAAGTTACATAACCTGCCGGCATAATAAATTATCGCAACATTTTTTGTAAAAATACGAACAAGAAAAATCCCTAGTGATTGCGGGAAATAATTTATAAATGAATACATAGCTGTATTTGTAAAACTCATTTCGGATCTATTGTTCCAGTCTAAAAGTCCGGTTCTTGTCCCCAAGGCTTTAGGCAAAATGTCTCCGAATTGTCCTGATGAAAGTTGTTTTGAAAAAAAACGTCCTGTAGAAATCTCAAACGCCCTCAAAAAGTGTTCATTTTCATCTGGCAGCATTTGAAAAGGGCATGAAATAAAGTAAAAACTACCAATAATTGCAAGAGTTGCAATCATTATTGTTTCTTGTGTAAATTCTTTAATTACTAAAAATGAAATAAAAAGAATTGAAAGACCCGCAAATAAAGAAAAAACTAATGCATTAGCTGGAAGTTTCACAATCGCATACGTGCTAACTGCTAAAATTGAAACAAGCGAGAAAGCAAAGAATAGTGATATAAAATTCTTGAAACTATTTCCCTTATTCCGTACTAATTCATTTATATTTTCAGTTTTGGCGTTGTTATATTTACGGTCTTTCATATAAAGTAATCCGTTTTTGTCGTTTCACTTACGTTTAATACAAATCCATCCATCAATATTCACTTGTAATACAATAAAGACTCATTGTCAATATGTGTTTCTTTTCAATTTGTATTCTAACTAAGTTTAAAAAGAGGCTCTTTTCAATGCAAAATGACACTAAATGTATGGAATCACAAAATCTAAGAGAGGCGTTGAGTTATAATTTAAAGAAATATCGCAAAATAAAAGGCTTGTCGCAGTTTGAACTGGCGGAAAAGGCAGAAATCTCTGAGCAGACTGTAAACTCAATAGAAGGTTTGCGACTTTGGCCAAGTGACAAGACTTTAGCAAAAATGGCGAATGCGCTTGAAGTTGAAATGTATCGTCTTTTTGTCCCTCAAAAACTTGCAATACAGTCTGAATCTATAGCAGAATTAAAACATGCCGTCGTAAAAACCGTTGAAACTCTTATTCATGACATCTTGCAGGACTGGGAAGAGTCGTAAAATGCTGCGGTAGATAATTCAGAGAATGAAAGTCATGAAAAGAAAAATAGATGAGCGATTGATTGCAAATAAATCCAAAATATGTGTTATTCTGCTTTTTATAATATTAACACTCACATTTACAGTCAGTTTCAAAACAAAATTCAAAGTCCATTATGACAAATTTTATGGTTTCTTTTCATTTTGTTCCGGTTCTACTATAAAATTTGTTAATAACTGGCTTATCGAAACGCCCCAGAAGCTTCATTTTTTGAATATTGAATTGCCGGATTCTATTGAATTTAATGAACTTGCAGAACGGGAGCCATACATTTCTTATCCATCCGGTTGTACATTCTTTGTCTATATTTTTGCGAAAATACTTGGCAGGCAGACTATAGATATAAGTTTTTTAAAACATTTTCAGATGATTTGTTACTGGTTTGAAACGCTGTTGTTTGCTTTTTTTGTATATCGTTTTTTGAAAAATAACGGTATCAAATCAGAACTTGAAATAACCGTAGCAGCCTTTTTGACAGCGATTATCTGGGCATGGATACCGATTAATGTCTGGTATCTTGCAAATGTTTATTTTGCTGACGAGTGTATTACTCTTTTTGTACTGGCTTTTCTTTTGGTTGAATATGAGAGTTACTGCTGCCAAAATAAGGGGACGGCAATTATACTCAATTCCATAAAAGCTCTTTTGATTTTTGCAGGGGTTCTCATCGATTATTATTTTTGGATTTTAACATTTGTGGCTTTTGTATTGAGCATTATTTATTCTATAAAGAGCAAAAAAACTCTGGTTGATATAATAAAAAATTCATTGTGGTATGTAGTGCCTGTTATTTTGGGAGTAGCTGTTTTTATATGTCAGCTGATTTCAGTTCCAAATTGGCAGAGCATGCTGTTGTATCAATTGTTATTCAGGACAGGAGTTTCAAACAGTGAATTTGATGCAAAAATACCTAATAGATTATATTCATATTTTGTTGATGGCTTTGGGTTAAAAACAAATCTGAGTGCTGTTGTATTATTACTGCTCATTTTATGTTTCCATAGTGAAAGTCTTATAAAAATTAAAAATAATTGTACAATACTAAGAAAATCTATCCTTACTAAGAATGGTATTGTAATTCTATTAGGGATAATCGCTCCTATATTTCAAATCATCTTTTTGAGAAACCATTCAGCCATGCATCCTTTCTCTCAGATAAAAATTGCCTGGATTTTTGCAATATTTCCTGTTGTTTTTTCTGTAATATATTATAAGACTATAGACATTGAAAATCAAAAATCGTTATTGGAAAAAACTAACGATTACCCATTTTTAAAGTGTTTTATAGCAAGTTTCCTTTGTGTTGTGTTCATAACGGGTGTTCCTTTTTCATCTATGGAGTTTCAGAAAAGAGAAGATCATGAATTATATGATTTAACGCTTGCTAAAATCTTGAGAGATAATACTTCTTATGAACATGTGTGTTTTTCTTTTACTTATAATCTTCCGACAAATCCGCCGCAGGAACTGGCTGTTTCTCGTAAGAAAGTTTATAAAATAGATAATAAGACTGAATTAAACACAATGTTTCCCAATTTGAATGAACAGGCAATAAAGATTTTTGTTATAGACAAAGATGCTGCTTCAGAGCTTACGGATGAGCAGGCTGTTGTCCAGAATGAATTGCGGAATTCAAATAAAGTCTTTTTTGAAAATGAAAGATTCTGTTTGTTGGAGCTGTCAGAATAAAACCGTAATTATAATCATTTAGTACAGTTTTAAAGGCAGCTTTTCCGTGCTATAATAGTCTCATTGCTATGATTAACACAACCTTATGCTATCTTGAAAAGAACGCCTCGTATCTGATGATTCACCGCACAAAGAAAACTAATGATGTGAATAAAGACAAATGGATAGGCATAGGTGGAAAGTTTGAAGACGGCGAAAGTCCGTGGGACTGCGTGCGCCGTGAAGTGCGCGAAGAAACCGGTATAATCCTTAAAAAAGCGGAGTACAGGGGAATCGTTACCTTTGTTTCACATGAGGAAAACCAAACATATTATGAACTGATGCATCTCTTTTGGTGTGGTGATTTTGAAGAACCTGCCTTGCCGGTTGTCTGCGACGAAGGCGACCTTGAGTGGGTCCCGAAGTCGGAGATGAACAAGCTTCCTCACTGGAAGGGCGACGAGATTTTCCTTGATTTGCTGGATAAAAATGTACCTTTCTTTTCCCTCAAACTTGAATACCAAAACGGCAGACTTGTAAACAGTGTGCTTGAATAAAAGAAATGTAGCTACAAAAAACCTCATACGGAAACATTATTCTGCTACGTTGTAAAAGTTTCTCCAATTCAGTATATTAAATAAAGAATTAGTACTTAATAGGAGAATATATATATGGCAGACACAATGCATGCATTGGAGAAGAACCCTAACTGGAAGGGTCGTCGTGGTCCGGTTGTCCTGGTAATTATGGACGGCGTTGGATATGGTAAGTATGAAGAAGGCGATGCTGTAAAGGCAAGCCGTATGAAGTACCTTGACTGGTTTACAGCAAATTGTCCACATACAAAGCTCAAGGCTCACGGAACTGCCGTTGGTCTTCCAAGCGATGATGATATGGGTAACTCTGAAGTTGGTCACAACGCTATGGGTTGCGGCCGCGTTTTTGCTCAGGGTGCAAAATTGGTTGGTGAATCTATCGCGAAC
>JAEEQG010000056.1 GCA_016285185.1 Spirochaetota bacterium | reverse complement strand
TCCATATTATCAAGCAGAAAACGACAGAGATGATGATTACTTTTCGGGCAGCATCATATTCCGGTGCACGAAAAACAAACCAGCTTGTAAGCCAACACAATGCTAAAAAAAATGATACTAGAATCAGGTTCTTTCGATTTTCCTCAGCAATAGGTTTCTTTACTCTCTGAAAATCTTCCTTGCTAAGTCCGGCATAAACTAATTCATTATAGATTCGATTGAAAAGATATAACTTTTTCATTACTGTAATTATATTACAGTATTCGGATTTTGCAATTTATTTTTTTCTTTACCATAATTCAGGCTGTTAACAAATTGCAACTTCAAGTTGTGCAACTTCACAAAAAAGCATTTGTCAGTTGTTGGAGTTTTAATTTCCCCTGTGATATTATAAATCTTGTAACGCGTTGCAGATATCACGAACACAGGAGAGGAGAAACCGCATGACCTACGCAAATACAAAGCTTCAACCGGCCCAAATAAAGGACGTAATGATGCTCACCGCCTTTTCCAAATGGGCTTTCGAAACCGATGTACAAGTCGGTGCTCTAGCCCTTGAAGGTCCACCCGGCTATAAATCAAATCAATTCTATTCCAAAATGAACCGTGCAAAATATTGGATCATATGTAAATCCTTTGGAATATGAGTTTGTATACTTAGAGCCGCATAATTAAATTATCACTTATGATTTTGGGAAAAGAAAAATGAAAAAATGCTATCTGGCATGTCTACTTGCTATATTGTTCATTAGTTGCAATTCAAATGATTATAAAAATACCATTTCATTGGCAGAATTAAATAGTATTCCTGATAAGGTTATGTTGGATATTAAATCACAATACCAGACTAATAATTATACATGTGCAACAGAGTCTCTTAGAATGGCAATAAAATATGCCACAAATAATAAAATTGTTTTATCAGAAGAGGAAACATGGAAGCTCACTGGAACAAAAATTGAAACAGCTCGAAAATCTGGTAATGATATGAAGGGGTTAATGCGTGTCTGCAAAAAGTATTCAGTAAAATATAAATTCCTCAATAAAATGAATATTGATGTTATTCAATACTATCTGGCACATCAAAATCCGGTTATTTTGAATATACGACCAGACCCAAATCAAAATTATACTCATGCACTTCTGGCCGTTGGGTATGATAAAAACGCCCGGACAATTTTCGTAAATGATCCGGCTAATGTCGTTACAGAGTACTCCTATGATGAATTAAATATCAGGTGGGATGCCTGGCTATATCGGCCACATGGACATTCAGAACAAAGTGGTTTTATTATAATGAAGGAATAGGAAATGACTAACAACGGGATAAATTATCGAAAACTAACAGAGCGCGACCTGGACACTTTCATTCAAATGCGCATCACTCAGCTGCGCGAAGAAGGTGCCACAGAGGATTTTGACCTTGTTCCAGCACTCAAAGATTACTATCACCGCCACCTTACCGACGAAACTTTTGTTTCCTGGCTGGCACTAGATGGCGAAAAAATAATCGGTACAAGTGGAATGTCATTTGTAGAAAAACCACCATACTTTGGATGCCCGTCGGGAAAACTCGGACTTCTTTCCAGCATGTTCACAAATCCCGCATATCGCCGAAAAGGAATTGCAAAAGAATTGCTCCACCGCGTTGTAGAAGAAGCCCGCGCTTATGGTTGTGGCGCAGTCCAGATTACAGCCTCTGATATGGGAGTAAAGCTCTACACCGCCTGTGGCTTTGTTCTCAACGGAAACTTTATGCAGTATAAGCTGTAATTTGCAATTTATGTGGGAGCAAAAAGATGAACAATTTAATTATTCGTCCGGAAAAAGCGGAAGATTATAAAAACACTGAACTCATGACTATGCGCAGTTTCTGGAATAAATATTTTCCGGGTTGTGTTGAACATAACATGCTTCGGGTTATAAGGGAGTCTGAGGATTATCTGCCCCAAATCAGTCGTGTTGCAGAGTTGGACGGAAAAATCGTGGGTGCAGCTTTTTACACAAGAGCCTGGATTGTCGGTGAGGATGGCATTCGGCATGAAGTTGCAATGCTTGGGCCTCTTTCCGTTGAACCGACTCTGGAAGGTAACAATATTGGCGGTGCGCTGATTTGCGAAACAATACGTCTTGCAAAAGCAACAGGCCTTGCGGGAATAATTCTTTGCGGTGAACCAGGTTATTATCCTAAGTTTGGCTTTAAGCTTATGAAGGATTTTGGAATTACAGATGCAGAGGACAACAGCTACGATGCATATTTGTGTTATCCGCTGATTGACGAGTTTGCAACCTATAAAGGCCATTTTGAAGAAAGCCCGGATTTTGAAAAAATACAAGATCCTGCCGCACTTGATAAAATCAGTAAAGAGTTTCCTGCATACCGTAAGGTGAAAGTTCAGGAAGGTTTCATGCAGATTTTTAATCAGCACCTTGGTATTGTGGAATCTGTGGATGGAGAAATCTACAATGTTCGTTACTGGGAGCTTATAATCCCGTGCAGACTTTCAGAAGAACTTTCGCAAACACCTGCAGCCGGCAGCGATGTCCAGTTCAGCTGGAATCACAAAGGCGGCGAATCAAAAATCACAAAGGTTATAAAAAATCTCTTGGTGAAAATAAAATGAAATATGTAGAAGAAAACTCACGAATTTGGGATAAACGCGCAGAAAATAATGACAGATGGTCTACAGTTGTTACGGTTGAAGAGGTTGCAAAGGCTCGAAAAGGCGACTGGCATATCATATTAACTCCAGAAAAACCTGTTCCACGCGATTGGTTTCCATCCGATATGAAAGGCTTAAAGGTGCTGTGTCTGGCGAGTGGTGGTGGTCAGCAGGGACCTATTCTTGCGGCAATCGATGGGGATGACACTGTTTTTGACAACAGCCAGGGGCAGCTGGAAAAAGACCTGTACGTAGCAAAACGCGACGGGCTTACAATAAATACAGTTCAGGGAAACATGCAGGATTTGTCGATGTTTGCCGACGCTTCATTTGATTTGATTGTTCATCCGTGGTCTAACAATTATGTAGATGATATTCTTATTGTCTGGAAGGAATGCTCTCGCGTTCTTAAAAAAGGCGGCACTCTTCTTGCTGGTTTTGGGAGTCCGCTCGAATATATTTTTGATCTCAAGAAATTTGAAAAAGGCGAGCTTGAATTAAAATACTCAATTCCGTATGCGGATATAGACCATCAGGATGACAAGGCAGTCCGCGAGCTTTCTGCAGAAGAAGGCTTTTCCTGGGGACATCCAATAGAGGAACAGATTCAGGGACAGATTTCTGCCGGCTTTGTTATTGCAGGTTTTTACGAAGATAGAGGCTGCTGGCTTTTCGATAACTACATCAACACATCAATGGCAACAAAAGCCATCAAAGTGTCCGGAGATTTATAATAAAAAAACACAGAGTTTTTATATGAATATAGAAATCAAAACTGCCACAACCGAAGATGCAAAAATTCTCGTTGATATTTACAACAAAGCCTTCTATGATGATTATGTAAAATATGGTGAATGTCCCGGTTACGGCAAGTCTGTCAGCGATATGATAAAATCAATTAATGAGAGTCCAAAATATATTGCATATGTTGATTCAAATCCGGTTGGGGCTATATCTGTTTTACAAAAGCAGGAAGGCATTTATTATATAGGCAGTCTTTGTGTAATCCCCGAATATCAGCGGAAAGGAATCGGTCATAAATTGCTTGAGTTCATTAAAGACCAATACAAAGGCTGGAAAAAAATCGAATTAATAACCCCTGCTGACAAAGAAAAAAACATTAACTTTTATACAAAGAAGTGTGGCTTTAATATTGATTATGAAGAGATGGATAAATCTGTCAGGGTTTATCATTTTAGTTTAAAAGGAGAAACATAAAAATGAAAAAATGGTACGACGAAGAATATGAATTTACCGTGGAAGTTACTGGTTTCCTTCACGGTGACCACACAGAACGCTATTGCCGTAATGGAGAAGAACCTGGCGACAAGTACACTTGTACCTACGGCTGTCCTGTAAATCAAAACGGATATGGAATATGTTCAAAAACTATGATGATGCTATATCCATTAATGGAGGCAGTTCGCAGCGGCGGTGATCTGGGAAATCTTGGCGGCGACAGTAAATACACAAAAACGATTGTATGTCCGGACGGCTGTGTAATATTCAAGCTGACGGCAAAACCTCTTGGAAATCCAAATTTTCACAAAGGTAAATTCTGGGATTATCCGGACGAGACAACAAAAAATTAAGGAACAACAACTATGATTGAACAGATAAAAGACTCGGAAACTAAAAGAATTATTGCAAGAAAAATTCTCGAAGCTTTACACGACTGGTTTGAAGTTGATGAAAGCCGGGAAAAATATATTTCAGACTGCAAAGACTGGATTTTTCTGGCTGCAAAAGAAAATGATGAATATGCTGGATTTTTATGTCTTAAAGAAACAGGCAAAGATACTGTTGAGCTTGCGGTTATGGGAGTCTTTAAAGAGTTCCATCGCCATGGGCTTGGGAGACAACTTTTTGAAGCAGCAAAGAAAATCGCAAGTGACGCTGGTTATTCTTTCATGCAAGTAAAAACTGTGAAGATGGGTGTATACCCGGATTATGATATCACCAACCGTTTTTACCTTTCCTGTGGGTTCAAGGAGCTGGAAGTCATCAACGAAATCTGGGACGATGAAAACCCATGCCAGATTTATGTAATGTATTTGAAATGAATTGGAAAATTTTCAAGGAGAAAAGATGCAAAAAAGAATTCTTATATTTTTATTGGTTTTATTGTCTGTAAATCTATATTCTCAAGATTTAACAAAAATAAATATTGAAGAATATAAACTTGATCCAAAAATTACATCAATTCTTGTAGACGAAATAAAAGATAATGAATACTCCCATATTTATCAGCAAAATAACAATATATATGTATTAGGCTGGTCAAGAGACGGAAAGCTTGCATTTATTGAAAATAGAAGTATTGATGGTAGAGGTGGTCATGATCTTCATTTTACAATTCAAGACATGGTAGAAGACGAAAATGTTTATTATAAAAAAATCAAATGGTATGATGATGATAACGATGGAGAAAATCCTGAACTTGCTCAAACATTTAAAGAATGCATATTAAATAATTCCAATGAGTTTAATAATGAATTAACGGAATACAAAATCATTTTAAATCCGGTAAAGGTTGAATGGTTACCTGCATTGGATAAAAATGGAAATAAAATAAATTTTCAAATATCTAATAGTAAAGAATATGATGGAGAATTTGGTTTACCACACATGGATTATGACATTATTGCAATAAAAAATAATAAGTTCAAATTGCTTAGTAAAATTGAGAATAAAATGTGTGATTATGCAATGCCGACTGCTTATATTAAAAGTCCTTATGAAGATAGAATAGCCTTAATAGTAGCTGACGAAGAATATGTATTTGAAGGAAACGAAATATTTGTAAACTTTTATGGCTGTAATGTAAATATTGGATTTACAAATGAAATAAAATAACACAACAAGTAACGGAAAAAATGTGGAAGCCTTCCCATAGGGGGCTTCCACATTTTTTCCCGCAAGTTTCTGCATTTATTTTGTGACAGACTGGTGTTCTGCGGCGAGCTGTTCTATAGTTTCCAGCGGAAGGGCAGTATATTTTGCAATGGTGGATTCAGGTATATTATCTGCCAACATATTCCGTGCCGCTTCAAGCTTGGCTTCTGTTTTTGCTTCTTCCATAATGTCATAGTCATGAAGATTACATCTCATATATTCGCTCCTGAACTTTTCATCCTGTTTGTTCTTTTCTACCAGTGAAAAGATTTTACCGGTAAAATCATCTTCCGGAATATATGTGCTTACAAAGTGAAGAAATGCATATAATTCCGGGTCGGTTTCTTTTTTATATGCACTTGCATTATAAAATATCCTTCTGGTTTTGTCATCGAATATTTTCTCGGGATGGTTTTTAAAAACAGTCTTTGTCTCGTAACAAGGTTCTCCTAATTTAAAAGGGGCTGTCTTGCAAATGAAAATAATAAAGCTTTCTTTAAGCTCTTTAATGTTCGCACCCTTCGCAAGCATATCAACATCAAGCATCGACTGATAGTAGCGTGTGCGCTTTTCAATTTCGGTATACCTTTGGTTCTGCATCTCAATTTCATACACTTTGTCAGAATCTTTGACGTAAACATCGTATCGAACGCCGCGTGTTTCGTAATACGGTGAAATGTCTTTTTGCAGGGTAATCAGTTCAAGATGATCAATTTTGATGTGCAAAAGACGCTCTATCACGCCTTTGCAGATTTTTTCATCCTTCATTACCTTCCCGAACATGAAATCATCGGTAAAAGTCAGTTCTTCTACTGTTTTCATTGTGAACTCCTTATTAAAGTCTCACAATTTATATAGTTTTAAAAAGTTGTTTTTGTACGTTTTGGAGGAAAAAAAGTAAAAATACGCTATGCTGTCGGATATTTGCGATACTTTTTTCACTTTACTATAAGTAGTTTTTCATTTATCATTAATCGCAAGGAGTATCACCATGTTCGACAGGCTTGCAATGAAAGCCGATGCACGTAAACAACTGAAGGGAAACAGAACCGTTCCTGCAATAATTACAATAATCGCAGTTGTTATTATCGCAATACTATATTCTTTTGTTGGTGCTACAGATAAACCGGATGAAAGAACAATTTTTCCTTCATTATTGGGTATTATTATTACAGGAATAATAAGTTTTGCACTTGCATATTATTATGTTTCATTTAAAAATGCCCCTGAAGATGACAAACCCGGAATAAGGATCTTTTTTGACGGTTTTAATTACTGGTTCAAAGCACTTTGCGCCTGTTTATGGGAAAGATTGTGGATAGCTCTTTGGACATTGTGTTTTGTTATTCCGGGACTCATAAAAATAATCGCATATTCACAGATGTTCTATATTCTTGCGGAGAACCCTGATATTTCCGTACGTAAAGCATTACGGATGAGTATTTATATGACTCAGGGACATAAGAGCGAACTTTTTATGATGTACTTAAGCTTTTTGGGCTGGTTTATTCTATCCTGCCTGACAGCAGGTATTCTTTTTGTTTGGACACTTCCTTATATACAGCTGACAGCGGTAAACGCATATTATTACCTTAAATCACAGGCAATTGCTTGTGGTACTCTTGATGCGGAAGATTTTACAAGTTCTACATATGACACAGGGAGATATATAAAATGAGTGATGAATTTGAAAATACACAGGATAATATTGAAAAACCTGTACAACAGAATGAGATAACGGATTCCCAGAATGTGCCTGCGTCCGTTGTAGAGGAGTTCTCTGTACCGGAGCCAGTTATTGCGGTAGCACAAGATGAAAAAACTGATGATTTTACAACTTCACGCAAAGAAAAAAAATCCGCAGGAACTTCATGGTTTAAAAAGAACAGCGGTCTTTGTGTTTTTATTGTTATTCTGTTGATTGCGCTTGCCTGTGGAATCTATTCAGTGGCAAACGGAAAAAAATCTTATGACAGAAACATATTAAAAGAAAGCCGTAACATCGTCAAAATATTCAACAAAAAAGAAGACGTTTCCGAAATAGGTACATTCAAAAAGGAATACATAGCCGTCCTTAAAATTGAAGGTACAATAGAAAAAATGAATCAGACCTATGATCAGGACTGGCTTTTGTCATCCATCACTGATTTGCAGGATGATAATTTGAACAAGGGCCTGATGCTTTTTATCGATTCTCCCGGCGGAACAGTTTATGAAGCTGATGAAATGTATCTTGCACTGTTGGATTACAAAAAAACTACAGAACGTCCGGTTTGGGCTTATTTCGGTTCTATGGCGGCATCAGGCGGTTACTACATCGGCTGTGCGGCGGACCACATATCGGCAAACCGCAACACTCTTACAGGTTCAATTGGTGTTCTCTACGGACCTGCCGTTGATTTGACCGAACTGTTTGACAAGTACGGTATAAAAATGACGACTTTTAAAGCCGGAAAAAACAAAAATATGCTTAATTATAACTCTCCGGTTACAGAAGAACACGCTGCAATCATGCAGTCCATTGTTGATGAAGCTTATGACCAGTTTACGGGAATAGTTGCAGACAGCAGAAAACTCCCATTGTATGAGGTAAGACAGATTGCGGACGGTCGTGTTTATACCGCAAATCAGGCGTTGTATAATCATTTGATAGACGATATCTGTTCGTATGATTCAGCATTGGATGCTATGAAAAGCACATGTTTTCCTGATATTGAAAGTAGTGATATAGATGTGAATGTTATTGAAAAGCAGAGAAAAAAGACCTTCCTTGATCTTTTAAAGGATGCGGAAATGTCTTTCAAAGCTTCTCCAAATCCTGTTGAAGCGGTTATTGCAGAAAGATTTGATGCAATGCCGTCAGGTCTGCTTTATTACTGCCAGTTTTAAAAAGAAACCTTATGCAGAAAGTATTTACCGATATCAGAGTTTTGGATGCAGCCGCACGTAAAAAGTATTCCATAACGGAAGATGTGATGATGGAAAACGCCGCTGCCGCATTGGAAAAAGAAGTTCTTGACTTCCTCGCCGGCTGTTCCACTCCAAAGCCTGTTGTGCTTATCGTTGCCGGAACAGGAAACAACGGCGGAGATGGTTATGCACTGGCACGAAGACTTTGCGGCAAAACACTTTCTGACGGCAGAAAAATTAACGTTTGCATTTTTGCGCCCAAACCTCCCAAAACAGAAATTGCGGTTTTTCAAAAAGATACTGCCGTAAAAACCGGTGTAACGTTTGTAGATACACTTGAAAACGCTAAACCCGATGTTTTGGTGGACTGCTTTCTCGGCAGCGGTTTGTCAGGAAAGCTGACACAGGATGCTGAAAACCTCGTTAAACGACTGAACGAAATACAAGCTTTTAAAATCGCATGCGATGTTCCGAGCGGCTTGTCTGCTCAAAGTGATACTTTTTTTGTCGCTGACAAAACCGTTACAATGGGCGCTCTTAAAATGCAGCTCTTTTGCGAAAACGGCAAGGATTCTGCGGGTACGATTGTATGCGCCGATTTGGGTATAAGCCGGGACTGTTTTGAACTTTCAGATTCTGCAGTGCAACCTGAAGCGTATTTGCTGGAAAAAGATGATTTGCGCCTTCCGCACAGAGAAAAGAATAATGTTAATAAGGGAACTTTCGGTCATCTTGCGGTTTTGGGCGGTGAAAAACGAGGTGCAGCCGTTATAGCTTCAAAAGCGGCTTTTGCGTTCGGTACAGGACTTGTAACGCTTGTAGATAACGCAGACAATGGCGGTTTTGCAGATCCAGAAGACATTTTGTGTTCAAATAGCGTACCTACAAAGGTTTCCGCGGTTGCTGCAGGAATGGGGCTCGGTGCTTTTTGTGATACAGCGGTGTCGTATTTGTGTGCAAATCCTAAAGTGCCGTGTGTAATAGACGCTGATTTGTGTCACAGCGTAAAACTGCCAGAGCTGCTTTTTGTACGTAAAAATCTTGCAAATACCGTATTAACTCCGCATCCCAAAGAATTTGCGGATGTGCTTGAAATATGCGGTTTGGGCAAATACACAGTGGAACAGGTACAGCAAAACCGTATCGGACTAGCCGGAGAGTTTTGCACCAAATTTCCTGATGCTGTTTTGATTTTGAAAGGTGCTGTACCTGTTATTTTGGCGTTTAATGACGGAAAACCTGTTGCGTATCTTAATCCGTGGGGAAGGCCTTGCCTTGCAAAGGCGGGGTCCGGCGACGTTCTCTCAGGGCTTGTCGGCGCTTTACTTGCACAAGGGTACGATGCGCTGAAAGCGGCTCAGACTGCTAGTCTGGCGCACGCGCTTGCTTCGTGCAAGGTTGAATGTGATTACGCCATGACGCCGTTTGAGCTGATTGAATGTGTTAAAAAACTTTAGGTTCGGTTATCTTTCCACCGTACATCTGCTTGGGAACAATAGTTATTCCGAGCCTTTTTTCCATTCGTGAAAGCGCACGTAATTCGTATTCGTCACCGATGATTATGTTTATACCTTCATTTCCGGCTCTTGCCGTTCGTCCGGCACGGTGTATAAAAAAATCTTTGTTTCCTTTGTCAGGCACATCCATCTGAATGATATGAGTAATTCCCTGAATATCCAGACCGCGTGCGGCTAAATCACTCGTTACAAGGATAGGGCATTTACCGGAGCGGAAATCATCAATTGCCATTTTTCTTGCAGCCTTGTCTGTTTTGGCGTGCAGACCGGCACAGTTTATCTTTTTGTACTGAAGCTTTGAAACAATATTGGCAATCTGCCCTGTTTCCGCTGAAAAAACCATGGCTTTTGCCGGCTTTTCCGCATTAAGGATACTCCGCAGTAAATCAATTTTATCGCGTTTTTCAGCATGAAACACCCAGTGTTTTATGTTACCGGCAAGAATGTTTTCAGGTGGCATTATTTGTGTTATAAGCTTTTTCCCGGTTTCTTTCTCAAGAATGGCGGCGTGAGTATCTTTTATGGTGGCGGAACAGGCGGCAACCTGAATATCTTCTGGTACCGAATGCAACAGTTCTGTTGTTATGTCGCGCAGTTCAGGTGAAAACAGGCGGTCAACTTCGTCAAGAACAATGGCTGTAAGCTTGTCGGTTTTAAGCTTTTTAAGGTGAATCAACTCTAGAATACGCGCAGGACCGCCAATAAGAATAAGCGGTTTTGTTTTTAATAATTCAATCTGCCTTGTTATGGACGAACCGCCGATAAAAAGTGCCGGTTTTATTTTGTATTCTGTGTTTTTTAAAGGCTCGCAAAGTATTTCTGCCTGTGATTTTATCTGCGAACAGAGTTCGTGTGTAGGTGCTATTATCAGAATGCGCGGCTGAGGCGAGGGCTGTATTTTTTGTGCGAGCAGAGTTTCATGTTCCTCAATGATTTTTGTAATTAAAGGGAGCAGAAATGCGAAAGTCTTTCCTGTACCTGTCTCGGACTGAAAAATTATGTTTTTGCCTTCATAAATTGCTGGAATGAGAGCTTCCTGAACAGGAGTAGGCTTTGTAATGTTTTTTTCTTTAAGAGTATTGGTCAGAATACCGGAGACCGGCAACGCTTCAAAAGTGTCCATATCCCGACTATAGCACAAATGGCTTTTCTGTGCTATAATAGAAAATATGCTTATAGGTATTGATACATTTGGTTGTAACCATGGGCGATCAGGTTCCGGTTCATACTTAGTTTCGCTTTTAAAAAATGTTTCACCTGTTAAGGAATGCAAAATCGAACTGTTTGGTCTTGAAACAGACAGGTATCTATACGATTCAGGAAAAAACACGGATTCTTTTGTGGGGCTTCCTGTTTATGACAGTCTTTTTGCTGAAAAGCTATGGCATATTTTTTCACTTAGAAAATTCATAAAAAGAAGAAAATACGATGCGGTTCTTTTTCCTGCATCAATGACATTTCTGCCTGTTGTAAAAAAAGTTCCGGCTATTCTTGTTGTAAATGATGTAATAGAGAAAAACAAAAGCTACTTTGTAAAACGTTGTCTGAAAAAAGCTGCGGCAATTATTGCGGCCAGTCAGTACATAAAAAAAGAAATAACCTCTCTTGGAATAGATTCTTCAAAGATAGAAGTAATTTATGACGGGGTAGACCAGAACCTCTTTTTCCCAAGACAGAATTATAACGGTGATGTCGTTCTGATACAGCCTTTTGCCATAAAACGTCCTTATATTATTTATCCTTCGAGTATCCGTCATCCTGAAAAAAAGCATGTGGAGCTTATCAAAGCCTATAATTTGTTCCGTCAAAAAACTGGTCTTGCATGCAAGCTTGTTCTTGCAGGGGCTGAAAGTATCAGTGCAGACATTGTTCAGAAAGCTGTATTGGATTCTCCGTATAGTTCAGACATAATTCTTACCGGATATTTTCCGCATCAAAATCTGCCAAAACTATACGCCTGTTCTGATGCTTGTATAATGCCCTCTGTTGTAGAAGGTTTCGGACTCCCTGTTTTAGAGGCAATGGCATGCGGTGTTCCTGTCATGTGTGCAAAAGCCGGTGCTCTGCCCGAAATTGCAGGAAATGATGCTGTATTTTTTGATGCAAACAATACCGAAGAAATGGCAGCTGTAATAGAACAAGTTCTCACGGACGAAAACCTGCGTAAAAAACTGATTGACGGCGGATTTGAAAGAATACGGCGTTTTTCATGGACAAAAACTGCGGAAAAAACGATGCAACTTGTTAAACAGTTGGCGGAGTCAGACAGCCGGTATTGAAAATTATTTATTCTGTCGTTAGGGTTATTGTATGTCGGATAATATTTTAAAAAAAGATCTTACTGGTTTTCATATACATTTTGTGGGAATAAAAGGAACCGGCATGGCTGCCCTTGTGGAAATAGTGCATTCCCGCGGTGCGGTAATAACAGGCAGCGATGTTCCCGAACATTTTTATACTGATGAAATCCTTTCTAAATTACACATAATACCGTACACAACATTTGACGCCAAAAATGTAACAGATGATACAAAACTTGTCATTTATTCGGCGGCGTACAAAAAAGAAACAAACCCTGAACTTGCCGCAGCTGAAAAAAAGCATATACCGCTTATGCTTTATTCTGAAGCCTTGGGTGCAATTTCTGAAACATCTTTCAGCTGCGGAATCTGCGGTGTTCATGGCAAAACAACTACAACAGGTATTTGCGGTACCGTTCTTAACGAGCTGGAATTGCCTTTTCAGGCACTGGCAGGCAGCGTAATAGGCAGCTTTGGTGATACTTGTACAATTACAAGAGGTCACAAGTATTTTGTCGCCGAAACCTGTGAGTACCAGCGGCATTTTATGGCGTTTTGTCCGCAGATAATTATCCTTACAAGTGTTGAGAGTGACCATGAAGATTATTATCCAACTTTTAAAGACATACAAAACGCATTTGTTGATTATGCGCTAAAGCTTCCAAAAGATACAGGAAAGCTCATTTACTGCGCTGATGATTCGGGGGCTGCTGAAACAGTCGGTATTATAAAGCAACAAAGACCTGATATTACGATTATTCCTTACGGTGATTCCGCACAGGGCGATTTTCAGATTACTTTTGGCAATGTTAAGGACGAAAAACAATACTTTACGCTCAAAGGCTTTGACGTTGAGTTTTATACCCGAATGCCCGGAAAACACATTGTACGTAACTGTACAGCGGCAATCGCACTTGCGGTTGAACTGCTCAAACAGGAAAAGCTGCCGGTTTCCGCAGACAATATAGAAAAAATACGCAAGGGAATAAGCAGTTTTTGCGGAGCAAAACGCCGCAGCGAAATTGTAGGTAAAGTAGGTGATGTTCTTGTAATGGACGATTACGCTCATCATCCAACCGCAATAAAAACTACTCTACAGGGCTTAAAGGCGTTTTATCCTTCGCGCAGGCTTGTTGTCGACTTTATGTCGCATACATACACGAGAACCGCAGCCCTGTTTGATGATTTTGCCCATGCATTTGATGCCGCCGATGAAGTAATTCTACATAAGATTTATCCTTCCGCCCGCGAAAAATACGACGGTACTGTAACTGGCAGAGCCTTGTATGAAAAAACAAAGGAATATCACAGTAATGTGCATTATTTTGAAGAAGTAATGGATGCGGAAGATTATGTAAGAAGTTCTCTAAAAGATGGAGACCTTTTTATTACGATGGGTGCCGGCGATAACTGGAAACTTGGAAAAGCTTTTATTGAAAAAGGAAAAAAACTATGAACAGCATGACTGGTTATGCATATGAGGAACTTAACAAGGACGATTTAAACCTTTCGGTGGAGATAAAGTCATATAATTCCAAATATCTGGATTTGTCTGTTATTATTCCGTCTTTTTTAAGCAGACTTGAAATGCCCCTGCGCGAAAAGGTTTCAAAAAATATTTGCCGCGGTAAGGTGGAAGTTGCCGTAAAACTGCGCGAAAAGAATATGCCTGTAACCGTCAGTGCTGATGTAGAAGCCGCAAAAGAATATTATGCGGAGATTGAGAAAGTTTCACAGACTTTGGGATATACGGAAAAGATACCTTTAAGCCTGATTGTTTCGCAGGAAGGTGTTCTCAATGCGCAGAAAGAATTTGACGTTGACTCGTACTGGAAGTTGATTGAACCGATATTTGACACTGCAATGGGTAAGTTCTGTTCCGATCGCAAACGTGAAGGCGAAAACCTCAAAAAGGATATTGAACAGAAGGTTGAAAAGCTTGAAAACTGTGCAAAAGTTTTTGCCGACTGGCAGGACAAAATGGAAGTAATCTTCCGCGAAAACATTCAGAAGCGTTTTAACGAAATCCTTGGTGATGCTGTTGATGAACAGCGCGTTATGCAGGAAATTGCCGCTTTGCTCGTAAAATACACAATCAATGAAGAAATTGTCCGGCTCGACAGCCATCTTAAGGCTTTAAAAGCTGAAATTGAAAGCAATCCGGCTCCAGGCAAAAAACTAGATTTTATCTGTCAGGAAATTAACCGCGAAATAAACACAATAGGCTCCAAAAACCAGATTGTGGAAGTAGGACAGGCTGTAATAGAAGCAAAAGATGCTTTGGAAAATATTCGTGAACAAATCCGTAATATCGAATAATCAGGAGAAAGAAGATGAGTACATATAAAATACCGGACGGAAAAAAGCTTAGAATCGCAATTTCAGGCAAAAGCGGTTGTGGCAACACTACCGTAAGTACAATGCTTGCAGAAACATTAGGTGTTCGGTTGATAAACTATACTTTCCGACAGCTTGCTCAAGAAAAGGGACTTACTCTTGCACAAATTCTTGAAAAGGCAAAGACTGATGATTCTTATGATAAGTGTGTGGATACACGTCAGGTTGAACTCGCTATGGAAGATTCCTGTGTACTCGGTTCACGACTTGCAATATGGATGCTAAAAAAGGCAGATTTCCGAGTTTATCTTTTCGCGGACGAAACAGTACGTGCTAAACGGATTTTGAACAGGGAAGGCGGCGATCTCCAGGAAATAATTGATTTTACAAAAATGCGTGACAGTCAGGACACTGCAAGATACGATAAACTTTATTCAATAGACAACAATGATTATCAGTTCTGCAATTTAATTATAGACACAGATAAATACAATCCGGAGCAGATTGTTGAGCTTATTGTTGATAAACTTCTTGAAAAGAAATTGATTACAAAATAAAAAGCGGAAATCCGCCTTTATTTCTATGAAATGACGGGTGATTGATCCTGTGTTTGTTCTGGAGTGTTATCCTGTTTTTCAACGGGTTTTTCTTTGGGTTTTGAACCCAGCATTACAGAAACCGGATAAAGAATCTCAACGTTCTCACAGATAATTTTAAGAACCACCATGAGGGGAACACCGAGAACAAGACCGGCAAATCCCCATATCCAGCCCCATATTGAGAGTGAAGTAATAATCACAAAAGGCGAAAGCCCCAGATTGCGTCCCTGAATCTTGGGTTCCACAAAGGTTCCGAGAACCATATTTACAAGAACCAGCAATGTGAGCGTGAGAAAAAATGGCGTTGTATTAGGCCAGAACTGGATAAGTGCAAAAATGGATGTAAGCAGAGCGGAAATAATGGAACCAAAGTTTGGGATAAAGTTCATTATAAAGGCCAAAAATCCCCATACAATCGGAAAGTCCAGCTTGAAAAGCAGTGTGCCGCCGAATACAAGAATACCGGTAAGAAGTGAAACAAAGAATTTTACGGAAATATATCTTGTAATCTGATTAACTATATCCGTAAAAACCTTGCGTATTTTGGTAGGGAATATATCCGCAAACGCAATTTCCACCTTGTCTCTGAAAAATCGCATTTCCGAAAGAAAAAAGAATATGAACAGGAATACCATTGCTGTATCTTTCAGAAAATCAATCAGCGAATTTGAAAACGAAAAAGCGTAATTCTGTACGAATGAGCGGATGCCTGCAGTTTCCCAAAGGTTCTTGAACAGGCTTCTTTCGGCGTCAAACGGCAGATTGAACAAATCCGCTATATATTCGTAGATAACCATGAATCTCTGTTCATACTTGGGGTATTGGGAAAGAATTGTACGCATACTGGTAACCAGCAGTGTTCCTGCAAAAAATATAACTGCAATAAGTATGAACATTACCAGTATGATTGAAAGGATTTTAGGCAGTTTTATTTTCTCGTTAAGATATGTAATGATAGGTTCAAATACAAAAGAAAGTAAAACTGCCACTACTATAGGGATAAGGACTGAAGAAGCAACCTTTAATACGGCAAGTGCAATTATAATTGCAATGAACAGTATAAGAAAAAAACTTGCAGATGCAAATCTTTTGGGTGGTTTCATTCAATCCTCTTGTCTGTAGTAATTGATCAGCGTTTAATTATGTCAAAACCGCAGTAAGGAACGAGAGCTGGCGGAACAGTAATTGAGCCGTCCTCGTTCTGATAGTTCTCCATTACGGCAACCATTGCGCGTGAAACAGCAACCGCAGTTCCGTTGAGCATATGCACATACTTGTTCTTTCCGTCGTCGTCCTTGTAGCGAACGTTCAACCTGCGTGCCTGAAAATCAGTACAGTTTGAAGTTGATGTAACTTCGCCCCATTCACCGCCGTTGCGTCCGGGCATCCATGCTTCCAAATCCCACTTGCGGTAGGCTGGTGCGCCAAGGTCACCGGTACAAGTGTCTACAACACGGAACGGAAGACCAAGACCTGTGAATATTTCTTCTTCGATAAGACGGAGCTGTTCGTGAATCTTGTCGGAATCTTCCGGCAGACAATAGACAAACATTTCGAGTTTTGTAAACTGGTGAACGCGGTACAATCCCTTAGAGAATTGACCTGCGGCACCGGCTTCTTTTCTGAAGCAATGTGAAAGTCCACAATATTTGAGCGGGAGCTTGTCCTTTGAGAGAATCTCATTTGAGTGATAGCCGCCAAGTGTAATTTCGGCGGTTGCAACAAGGCAGGTTCCGTCGCCTTCAAGTGCGTATACGTTTGATTCGTTTCCGCGCGGATTAAAGCCGATTCCTGCAAGAATTTCCTCACGAGCTACGTCAGGAGTAATAAACGGAGTAAAACCATGTTTGCGCAGTATATTGAGCGCATACATAACGAGTGCCTGTTCAAGAAAAACAGCCTCGTTCTTGAGGTAGTAGAACTTTGGACCGGAAACTTTTGTTGCAGCATCAAAATCTATTAAATCAAGAGCCTGTCCAAGCTGAACATGGTCTTTTGGCTCAAATGTGAATTTACGCGGAGTGCCGACTCTTTTTACTTCGAGGTTTTCTGTATCAACAGCACCAACAGGTGCGTCAGGATGTGCCATATTAGGAATCTGGCGGGCGGCCGTTTCGAGCTCTTTTTCTGCTTCAACCAAATCCGCTTCAGCTTTTGCAATCTGCTCTTTTATGGATTTTCCTTCTGCAATAAGCTTTTGTCGTGTATCATTATCAAGTTTGCCTTTCATTGCGGCGGCGTTTTCGTTGCGCTTTGTCTGCAGTGACTGCAAAGATGTAACCAACGATGTACGTTTGTCAAATAATTCAACAACAAGATCTGCGTCGGCTTTCATATTGCGTGCAACAATGTTTGCCTTTACAGCATCAAGGTTTTCTTTAATAAATCTGTAGTCTAACATGATTTGTATTATATCTACTTGAATGTTTTTATGGAAGTACTTGCAATAATATGCGCAGTTTGCCGGAAAGTATTATTTAATGTGTTATTTTCCAACAACGGTGAATGTGTATATTGCGGAAGTCTTCGGGAATTGTTGATGGTGTAATGTCCTTGACAGTTCCATTTATAAGATTTGAATCAAATTTAAGTTTCCGGGAATTGGTGGAGAAGTATAAGACACCGTCTGGATTAAGCAGACCGAGGCAGTTATTAACAAGTGTATTCCAACATCGGTTTATATCAAAAAAATCACTCATTCTTTTTGAATTGGAAAAAGTCGGCGGATCCAGGATGATAATATCCCATTTTGTTTTGGATTTTAGTGCTGTATCTATAAAACTAACAGCATCATTTTGGATAAAACGGTATTTGGGATTTTCCAAACCATTCAGCTTAAAGTTATCTTCTGCCCATTGAAGATAATTTTTTGAAAGATCCACTGAATCAACGGATTCAGCTTTTCCTGCAGCCGCATAGCATGAAAATGAGCCTGTATAACAGAACAGATTGAGGACCTTTTTGCCGTTACAGTTTTCTTTTACAATGTTCCGTAATTGTCTATGATCAAAAAACAAACCTGTATCAAGGTAGTCCGATAAATTTATCCTGAATAGAAGGCCTGATTCATTTACCGTAATACAAAAATGTTTTTCTGCAAGTTTTTCGTATTGGGCGGATTCTCCTTTCTGTTTTTTTTTGATTTTTATAAATATGCGTTCTTCTGGAATATCTAATGCTTTGGATGCAGTATTTTGCATAATTGCAAGCCAGTTCTGTTCTTCTTCCTGATTTTTTTCATAAGGTCTTTCGTATAAAAAAATGTGCGCATATAATCCATGTCGCTCATCATTGTCAACAGAATTATATATGTCTACTGCAAGAGGAATCTCAGGAATATCTTTATCGTAGAGTCTGAAACAGCCGGTATTAGTACGTTTTGCCCATTTATTAAGATGTTTGTATCTTTTTTGCAGTCGGTTAAAAAAAAACTCCGCCTGTTTTTCGGTACCAGTGGTATTATTGATGTCCGGCACTTTAGTCTGCTTTTCCCAAAACAAAGCTAAGCAGTGCATAGCCGGATGTTAAGTCATCTCTCTGTACAACTACGTTTTCAGGAACTTTTAGCTTTATGTTTGTAAAATTCCATATAGCTTTTATACCAGCTTCAACAAGTTTGTCAGTTATTGCCTGTGCCTGTGAAGATGGAACGGTTAGAACGGCTATTGATACATTAAGGCGTTTAAGTTTCGTTTTTAGGTCGTCAAATGAATATACCGGTACATTATGAATTATTGTACCTATTTTTTCCTCGTTATTATCGAACGCGGCAACAAAAACTAATCCATGTTTTACAAATTCCTGATAACCGGTAAGAGCTGTTCCGAGATTTCCTGCTCCTATCAAAATGGCATTTTTTACCGAATCCCAGCCTAAAAAGTGCTCTATTGCTGTAATGAGTTTAATAACCGAATATCCGCGTTTAGGTTTTCCGGTAATACCTGTCATTGCAAGGTCTTTTCGTACTTGAATCGGTTCAAGTACAAGTTCGTTTGCAATAGTAGTAGCGGAAATAAACTCAAAACCATCGGACTGTGCCTGGCGTATAAGATGAAGATAAGACGGGAGTCTTCTGATTGACGGTGCAGCCGGTATTTTCTTTTTTATCATACTTTTATTATACAATAAAGCAATAGTGCTGTAAAGTTATTCACGATTGTGTCGCTGTTTCTTTGTACGCAGTCGGCACGATTCTGAATATCTGTTGAGTTCGCCGTTTATTTCGCGTTGTTTTTGGCTTTCAATCTGAAATGTGACCATACGTTTAAAAATATTCATTAACGGAGCAGTGTTTACCGCTTCTATTACATTTGCCGCTGCAAGCTCATTAAGAAGATAATAGCACGATTCTATCGTCGAAACACATTCCGGTGCGGGTTGGGTTTTGAATTCAAACTGTGAAAGATATCTGCCTTCGAACGAAATTTTGGGAAGATTGTAGATGTTAGGGCTGAGCCTAAGGATTTTCTTGGCAAAAAACCATGTGGAATCTACAACAAAAACAAGCAGTTTTCTTTGGCCAATTTTTTGTTTGAGTGTGAGGTTTTCTTCATTGGTGCTGTTTGCAGTCCATGCGTTTTTATCGGGATAAAGTAACAACGGAAAATAATCGTGTGAAGAAAGGAGTTCTTTTATTCTTGCATTAGTTGTAAAATCAATACCAATAATGATTTCAGAATTTGTCAGTGTTAGATGTGCAAGCCGTCCTGTGCCGGTTTTTTGATGATAAGCTTCCTTGGGATGCATTAAAAATACAAAATGAACTTCTGTCTCTATCTTTTCAATATATCTGCAATAGCAGGAAGACAACGGTCTGAAACACGCCCAGCATTTTTCTGCCATCGGGCTAACCTTTAAAGTTATGAATAAAATCTGCAGTTGTCTTAACATTACTTACAATGTTGAGACGATCAAAATTCTGTCTTATGGTTGTTTTATATTCAGTATCGTAGCATAGTCTGAGAGCCTGTCTTAAAATGTCGGCAGGATTTCTGAAAAGCCATCCAACTTTGTTTCGTATGGCAAACTGTACATTACCGAGTTCCTGTCCGTGCATAAACATGGAAAAAATAACCGGTTTTTTGCATGCCATAACCTGCATCAGCATCGAAGCACCAGCCTTAGTAATAACGCAGTCAGAGAGTTTTATAAGCTCGTCCATGCAGTTTACATAACCCAAAATGTTGAGCTTTATACGCGGATTAATAATGGAAAGCCCTTCCAAAATAGTTCTTGAACTTGCATTATGGCCGCACACAACGATAATGCTTACTGCTTCAGTAATGTCTTTTGACAAACTGAACTGTGTTACAAGATTTATTACACCGGGGAGACCTTCGCCGCCACCTGCGATAAGAATAACTTTATCATTCTTTGGAATTCCGTGTTTGTTTTTTAATTCATAAATGTCAGATTCCGTATAATCTGCATTAAACTTTTTATCAAATATGAAAGGTTTGAGAATTATTTGGTTCTGATTAAGCAGATGATTTTTTAGAATATGATTCTCCAATTCCTGTGAATGAACGATAAAGGTCGAACTTTTTTCGAGATACCACGAAGGATGCGCCGAATAGGGATCCGTTATATCGGTGATAAGAGGGATCTTTTTGTTTGTGAGCTTTATGGCTGCGGCAGCAGACGGTGTAAGCGCAAAGTGAAAGCTTAAGATTTTTGTTATGTTATATTTTTTTATAAGATTGGCAATATGATACTTTGTATATAACGATGTGAAAAAGCTTAAAATCTTCATTACGGGCATCAATGAGGAGAGGTCATATGTTAAGGAATAAATTGCTGGAAACGTGGCTGAAGATGAATGATAACCCATTTCAAAAAAAGCGTGTGCAATATGCTGTTTTGGAGAAAAACCGTTTTCAAGATAAACGGTGTCACCGTAGGTTTCTTCAATAGCTTTTTTAAGTATTGCAGCAGGTGTTCTGTGGCCGCTTCCTGTGTTGAGATACAAAAAAAGATAGTTTTCTTTGTTATTACAGGCCATAAAGATACTTGAATGAAACTCTGAAATAGTGGTTTACATCGTTATGAAGTTTGCTCTTCCAATTATCATATGCCGAGGCCAAACCAGCAGCGTCTGCTGAGTAAACACCACCGCCAGGAAGAATATTGTTTTGAACACCGTGATTTTTTATAAATTCAAAAGTATATCCCATATTAATGGTAAACTTTCCTATGCTTTGTTTTGGAATAGTATATCCTGCGTCAAGTCCTGCCTGCCATACATACATTTTTGTCGGTGACTGCATGAACATAAAGTGATTCCATGCATAATCATATGCTCCGTCGCTGTAGGGGTGGTTAAATACACTGCCGTCCGTCAAAAGATATCCTGCCGGCATTCCCAAATATTTTACAGCTTCCTCCGGTGCATTTGTTATCAACAGTTCGTTTATGTTAGCATGACGGATCATGTTTGCACTGAAAGTAATATTAAGGTCTTTTATAGGAGTTGCCTTTATTTTAAATGCGAATCTGTCGGAATTAGGCGGAAGATTTGAACCCATACCGACACCATTGTTTGTATAATTCTGGTAATTTATACCCTGACTGCCAACACTTCTTGTTTTGGTCTCATCAGTAAATTCCTCATGAGAATACATATATGGTGAAACAAACGTGTAGTCCGTAGAAATCTGGTCAAATATGGAGTCGACCGGTGAATATAGAAAACCGGTTTGTGCAGCAAAACGCAGTTTTGTATCAAACTTCAGTTTTACAAGATCACTCGCAGCCATATCATCTACAAAGACATCCGTAAGCCATGTAAATCCGTTTATAGGACGAACTTTGAAGGTAACACCCATCTGGATATTATCACCGAAAGAACCGATTCCCTGTGCAACCATGTAAGGAACAAAAGGAAGCATATAAATTGGATCGAATCTGTTACCGTAAACTACGTTTTCGTAGTATGACATTGTAAGCCATTTGTTCGGCGTAAAGTCGATAGAGTGCAGCATAAGGAACTTGTTCGGCTTAACGGAACTTCTAAGGCCCAGGTCGTTAGTTGCACCAAGAATAAACATTGCCTGTGTGTATGACCACTTGTTCTCGCGGAATACAATCGAAGCATTTCCGGAATGGAATGCTCCCGGACCAAGCGATAAACTGGTGTCATTAAAAGGGCCGAATGTATTGCGACTTATTCCACCTTGAAAATATATCTTGTCATTACCGATAGCGGCTGTTGCATTCATATCCAGGAATGCTTGGGCAAATTTCAGGTCAGTCGTATCGTTTACGGCATCATAGGGTTTATGATCGAATGCAGGGCGTGCGTCTTTTTCAAGTTCCGTTGTAACAAGAATATTAGTGTTTATACCGACGCTCAAATAATCAGTGGCTTTTATGTCACCGGCCGCTTTAAGGTAAATGTCGAGTTCATTCGTAAAAGCTTTGTCACTGCCGGGATTATCTGTATTATCTTTTGGTTTTTTAAAATTGTCCGAAACTTCAAAACCGACATCAACAGATTTGCCGAATATACGCTCATAGTGAGCATATGCTTTTGCCGCCTGATCTGTATATTCGCATTCCATGACTTCTTCAAGAAATGATGTTATAAGAGCAAGCGGATAAGGACGGAGGGGAGGAACATTGCGGATGATTCCAAGGTTTTCCCAGTTTATTATATCCGTATACACAGGATCGTTCGGCATTACCGATACCTGTGCAGAAAGTGCAAAAAGAGTACAGAATGTGAATATTATTAAAAAAACAATTTTTTTTATATGCTTCATAGTTAAAAAAGACGGTTAGAAGAACAGTCTTACGTTTAATTATACTATACAAATAAAGAAAAGTCGATGGTAAAAAGTTACAAATTTATATATTTGCTTGAAAGGAAAAAAAGGCTGTCCTTTGTTTTACAAAAGACAGCCTTTATGAATTATTTGAAGACTATTGATTTTGTCTGTAAATCCAAATCAACGCTTATTGTAGAGCCTTCAGGATACTTGCCCTGAAGAATCTCCTTGGCAAGCGGATTTTCCACGAGATTCTGTATTGCGCGCTTGAGCGGACGTGCCCCGAACATCGGGTCATAGCCGACTTCTGAAATGTAGTCGACTGCTTCATGTGATACAGACAGTTTGATGTGTCTGCTTTCAAGGCGTGAAGCAAGTAAATCCAGCTGCTTTTGAACGATTTTGTTGATAAATGAGCGGTCAAGACGGCTGAACATAATTGTTTCGTCAATCCTGTTCAAAAATTCCGGACGGAAAGTGGCTTTTAAGAGTTTGTCAATCTCGTCTTTTATGGAATTCATATCTTCCGTTCCAAGAATCAAATCAGAACCAAGGTTACTCGTCATGATTATGATGGTGTTCTTAAAGTCAACAACACGTCCCTGACTGTCCGTAAGCCTGCCGTCATCAAGAACCTGCAGCAGAATATTGAATACATCGCTGTGTGCTTTTTCAATCTCATCAAAAAGAACAACACTGTAAGGCCGTCTTCTGACTGCTTCGGTAAGCTGTCCGCCTTCGTCATAGCCAACATATCCCGGAGGTGCGCCGATAAGCCTGCTGACTGAGAACTTTTCCATGTACTCACTCATATCAATACGCGTAAGGGCTTTTTCATCGTTAAAGAGAAAATCCGCCAGAGTTTTGGCAAGTTCTGTTTTACCAACGCCTGTGGGACCTATAAAGAGGAAGCTGCCCAATGGTCTGTTTTCGTCGCTTAAGCCCGCTCGGTTGCGTCTTATTGCGTCAGCAACGGCGCTAACGGCTTTGTCCTGTCCGATAACACGTTTGTGCAGAACATCTTCAAGTTCAATGTATTTCTGTGATTCACTGGAAAGCATCTTGCTTACAGGAATGCCTGTCCAGGTTGATATAACAGAAGCAATATCTTCTTCGCAAACTTCCTCTCGCAACAGCTGACGTTTTTCGCTGTCTTTTCCGGCTTTTTCAATTTCAGAAGCAATTTGCGCAAGTTTACGTTCCGCTTCAGGAATCTTGCCGTATTTGATTTCGGCTGCTTTGTTCAAGTCTCCTTCACGAGTGTACTTTGTTTCTTCAATTTTGAGCTGTTCAAGTTCTTCCTTTAACTTGCGGTTCTCATCGATACGCTGTTTTTCAGTCTGCCACTGGAGTTTCATCGCATCCCGCTTTGAAGACAGTTCTTCCAGTTCAGACGTAATCTTAGCAAGCCGTTCTTTTGAAGCTTCGTCTTCTTCCTTTGACAATGCCTGTTTTTCGATTGTG
>JAEEQG010000055.1 GCA_016285185.1 Spirochaetota bacterium | reverse complement strand
TCCCTAAAAATTGCAGAAGATGCACATTATATCGATACTTCAGACTTGACTATAGAGCAGGTTTGTGCGATAATTTTAGACAAAATTCATATATAAGGGTTTATTATGGCAGAGAAGGACGTGGTAATGAATGAATCTCAGGACTCCAAGGAGAACGTTCAAACACAATTACAGGAAGAATATCTAAAAAGTCTCGAATCACTTGAAGAGGGACAACTGGTAGATGGTGTTGTTATTCAGGTTACCCCTGATCAGGTGTTTGTTGATGTTGGTTACAAATCAGAGGGTAAAATTCCGATAACGGAGTTTTCGGTAGTACCGAAGGTCGGTGACAAAGTAAGTGTTGTTCTTGTAACAAAAGAGAACAAACAGGGCGAAGTTATTGTTTCAAAACAGAAAGCAGATGTTAAGGCTTCATGGAAACTTTTAAGGCAGGCTTTTCAGGACAAGGCTCCTGTTGACGGTGTAATTGAAAAGATTGTAAAAGGCGGATTTGATGTAAATCTGGGCGGTAACTCCCACGCATTCCTGCCGATCAGCCAGTCTGACAGTCAAAAAGTTGAAAAAGCAGAAAAACTTATCGGTGTAAAAAGTAAATTTTATATAGAACGGCTTTATTCTGACAATAAAATCAATATCGTTGTAAACCGCAGAAAATATTTGGAAAAATCAATCGAAGAAAACCGCGAAGCATTCTTCAACAATGTCAAGATTGGTGATGTTGTAAAAGGCGAAGTAAAAAGCTTTACAAGTTTCGGTGCTTTCATAGACCTCGGTGGTTTTGACGGATTGCTTCATATCAATGATATGAGCTGGGGTCATGTTACAAGACCTAAAGATTTTGTTAAGAAAGGTCAGGAAATTGAATTAAAGGTTATCCGCCTTGATCCTAATGAAAAGCGGATTAATCTTTCACTCAAGCACTTTACCGAAGATCCTTGGCTTCATTTTGAAAACAAATATCATGTCAACGACATTGTAAAAGGCAAAGTTACAAAACTTACAGAATTCGGTGCTTTCATTGAACTTGAAGAAGGAATTGAAGGTCTTGCACATATCAGTGAATTCTCATGGGTAAAGAAAGTTAACAAGCCCGAAGATATGGTAAAAATTGGTGACGAAGTTGAATGCATGATTCTTGGCTACGATATCCAGGCTGGTCGTGTTTCTCTCGGATTAAAACAGGTAACTGAAAATCCATGGGAAAAAATCGGCGAAAAATATCCGGTCGGAACAAAACTTACACGCAAGGTTGTTAAGATTACCAATTCCGGTGCATTTATCGAACTTGAAGATGGTATTGACGGATTCCTGCATGCGGATGATATTTCTTGGACAAAGAAAGTTAAGCACCCGGGCAGCGAGCTTACTGTAGGTCAGGAAGTTGAAACAGTAGTTATCGAGAATGATACGGAAAATCACAAAATCAAGCTTGGAATCAAACAGCTTACAGACGATCCATGGGTTAACTTTACAAATGAATACAAACCCGGCTCAACTCTTGAAGGCGAGATTGTTTCAATTACAGATTTTGGTCTGTTTGTAAAAGCTCCATGTGGTATCGAAGGACTTGTCAACAAAGCAAATCTTTCTGAAAACAAGGATGAGCCTTTTGAAGAAGCAGTACAAAAATACAAGGTTGGCGACAAAATCAACGTTTTTGTTGTTGACGTAAATCCAAGCAAACAAAAGGCTGCTTTCTCAGTAAAAGAATTCAAGCGCAAAGTACAGCGTGATGAAATATCACAGTATATGACTTCTAATCAGGATGAGGACGAAGGCACATATACACTTGGTGATATGATAAAAGATAAAAAATAGTTAATCATTTTCAATGATTTTCTGACAAAAATGCATTGTACATCTGTACAGTGCATTTTTTTTAACAAAAGGAGAAATCTTGGATACAGACATAATTTTTGAAATGTCAGACAACCTCAGAGATTCCTCAATGAAAAGCGTTCTGTCAGTTATAAGACAGCTTTCCGCTTCTTCAACTCCTGTACTTTTTAACGGCGAAAAAGGCACAGGCCGCGCTTTTCTTGCAGAATTGCTTTGCAATACAGGCAGTTCCGGCGAAAAGACTTTTATCCGCCTGCAGGCTTCGAAAGCAAGTGTTGACCTATTCATTTCCACACTGGACACAAAGCCCGACATGCTCTTTTTTGACGAAATAGGCGAATCCGACAACGCCCTGCAAACCGCGCTGCTCTACTATATCTCAAATTCCAACCAGACCGGCGGTAAAACCAGAATATGCTGTTCATCTTCACAAAATCTGGAACAACTGGTACAGACAAACCGTTTTAACAGGGAACTGTATTTTGTACTTTCTACGCTCCCCGTTAATGTTCCGCCTTTACGTGAGAGAAAAGAAGACATTGCCGCACTAAGCTGCTTTTTCCTCAGAAAATACGGCAAAAAATACAACAAATTCTTTACGGAGATTTCAAAAGAATCATCTGATACGCTAAAAAACGCCTTTTGGCAGAACAATATAACAGAACTTGAAATGTGCATAGAAAGAGCGGTTGCAGCAGGTACACCGCCTGTTCTGGAAAAAAGCGATTTGCGCTTGAATATATCGCAGGTTTCTGGTATTTTCATAGATGGTGATAAATCATTAAAAGCTGCTATAGATTGTTTCAAAAAACAATACATTGAACAGGTCTTAATTGAAGTTCGATGGAATCAGACAGAAGCTGCAAAAGTTTTGGATATTCAAAGAACATATTTATCACGTTTAATTAAAGAATTAGATATTAAATAACAGGAGATTTTTATGTCAGCAAATGCAGACAAGAAAAACGAAGAAAAAAAATCATTTGATACAAAACTGAGCGCATTTTTTGTAAAAACCCGTTTTATTTTTTTGGGTATTATCGGAGCGCTTTTTGCAGTTGCAATCATAGCAGGCATTGTATTGACGGTTAAAGACAAATCAACAAAAGCCGGTCTTACCGAAGTTGACGCTATAACAACAGAACTTGCCGCTGCCAGAACAGACCTTAAAGATGATGCGCTGACAGCAAAAGAAGACGAATTGTTTGAAAAGGCAAAAGCCGTTGCAGAAAAAAATAAAAACAATATAACAACTTCACGCGCATACATGCTTATGGCAGAAATCCAGTATGCAAGAAAAAACTGGAATGATGCAAAAACAGCATGGATTGCAGCAGCCGAAGCAAATCCCAAAGCATATACAGCCGCATACTGCTACTACAACGTCGGTGTTTGCGCTGAAGAAATGAAAGACTATGACGAAGCAGTAAAGTATCTTACACTCACAACACAAGCAGAAAACTTCCCGTTAAAACCCCGCGCATTGTTTTCACTCGGAAGAATTGAAGAACAGCGCAACAATTTTGAACAGGCAGCAAAGAATTATGAAGAACTTGCAGCTTCATATCCGTCTGATGCATGGACAACACTTGCAAAGACAAGATTAATCACACTGTCTGTAGAAGGTAAGACAAACTAAAAGATGCAGAGCATCAACATGCAGAGTCTTATAAAAAAAACATCCTTACTCGTTTTTATTATAATACTCTGCTTTTTGTCGGTCTCATGCGGCGAGTCCGTTTCTTACTCCGCCGCACCGCCGTCAGATGTTATTTCACCTTCTTATGCTGACCCTTCTCAAAACTTATTCCGTTTTACGACTGCAGAAGATCTTAATACTACTGGTACTACTGTTTATTATAGAATATACACGGACGAAAGCAAATTATACCAGGACCAGTCCGAAATAATGAACCAAGGTACTGATAGCAATTATCAACCAAGAATAAACAAGATGACAAGCCTTGGATACAAAATGTTGAATGGATTAGAGAGATTAATACCGGCTCACAATGCAAATCGTTATGTAGAAATAAGGCTGTCTGATGAAACCTCGTACACCGCAGCAATTGTAGTAAGCGGGAATCCAAATGATATTCCATCAATTCCAACAAGGTTCTCCTACGGAAATTTTAAGTTTTCCAACACATATTACCCCCATCAACAACTTGAAACTGATTTTGAAGGTACAGAAACATCTGCCGGTCCTTGGTATGTATCAGCTTTTGCCTGTTCAATAATCTCAGAAAATGGAGTTTCTTCTCCACAACAAGGTCCGTTAAAATATCTCGGATGTGTTAGAATCACCTATTAATATTGGTCTAAAATGAAACGGATTTGTTTTTGTGTTCTGCTTTTTTTTATTGTTTTGCTGCTACCGCTAAGAGCTGATCAGGGCAATAATTCCGACAACATTTACTCATATTTACAGAGTGAAGGCTTTGCTCCTCATATCATTCTGAACAGGACTCAGTCAAAAGACTTTCCATATAACATTTATCTCGATTTTCCTTCTATTTCACCATTGGATTCATCAGTTCTTATTATAAGCATACAACAGGATGAGGCACCTTTTTTTCTTGAAAGCATTGTTGAGTTTGCAAAGGAATTGAAGAATTTTGCCAGAGAAACAGAAGTCATTATTGTTTTTACGGCTGGAGATACCGCATACCTTCCGGCATATGTATCATTACCGTCACCGACAGGAACATCCACATTCCTTGAAAATATAGATACATCACAAAGTATGGCGGCTGTACTGCTTAAAAAAGCGCAAACTCCTCAAAGAGCAGAGCTTTCTGTTACTGCAGGAATCACAAAAAGAACCACAACGCATTGGCTTTTGGACAGTTTTTTTTATGCGGTAAAAAAATCAAATACAAATGCTGAAATATACGGTGGCAATCTGACCGCCTACAGACTTGGTCTAATTTTTACAAACCTGCCATTGATGCAATATTATTCTGCACAGATTCCTGCTATCCAACTACAATGTACTACTTCCAATGTATGCAAAATTTTTCCGCCTCTCCTGGACAGACTTGAAAAAAACGGAATGCGGATTTGGGATAACCATTATGGTCTTTTACAGTTAAAAAATAGAGTATTCTTTATTCCTGAACAGGTATTCGTAATTCTACTGATTCTGATGGCAATCATCATTCTGCTTTTCTTTTGTCTGTTTTCGTTTTTCAAAGAAAAAACAAGGATTCTTCATCTTGACGATTTGAAAAAAACATGGTTCCTAATTCCGTTGTTGCTGGTCTTTACTGCGTTGTGCCTTTGTACCGGACAAATAATCGTTAAAAAGGTTATCCCACTCAGAATCGCACAACCACTGACCGCTGCAGCCCTTAAAGTTTCGCTTGCTGTTCTTTTTGCCGCATTAGCCTCTCTGCTGCATAAGTTCATTCATTTTCCTACGAATGATTATGTATATGCGTGGCTCTCAAATATTATTTCGTTTATAAACCTTTTTATATTTGCTTCTCTGGAACTATCACTGATAATGTTCTTTGCAATACAGTTTATAATTTACTTTTTGGCCTCATACTTGCGCAAGACAAGATATTTGCTGCTGTCCGCATTGGTAATAACATTGACCTTTGTTCCTTTTATTCTTTCCCTCAGCAGAATTCCGCATGAAACCATATACTTACGCTTTGCAAACGCCACTTTGTATGAAAATATACTTATCGCTTTCCTGTTGGTTCCTGCGGAATTCATGTGGATTCGAATCCTTGTAAGACTACGGTTGTTCGGCAATAAAGCCCGTTTTTCATTTCCTTTTATAATTGCAACTGTAATTTTAATATCTGCAATCGGAATCATTTGCTCCAGCCTGATCAAAACCAATCAGACTGAAAGACAAAGAATAACTGTGGCAGACTGTACCGGAATGGTTAACTGTACAAGCAAAAGAGAATCATTTTTGGACAGGAGCCGCATTGAACTGAATCTTGAATCGCAACTGCAACCTGTTAAAACCGAGGTTTCTGTCACATCAGATGCAGGGATGATAATTTATGACAGTAATTATCCGTTTTCGAACAACGAAAAAACAGAGTTTTTGCTTGATGAATTTCCACCGAATCCACTGAACATAGTATATACTTGTGAAAAAGATACTGATTGCGAAGTTTTGGTAACCACCTACATGAAAGACAACAACGGTAATCTTTTTAAAGAAACAAACCTTCTTCAAATCGAATAATAGTATGAACCATTTTTTGCATGTGGATTTGGATGCATTTTTTGCATCCGTTGAACAGCTGGATTTTCCCGAACTTGCAGGCAAACCTGTTATAATTGGCGGACTTCCGACAGACAGACGAAGCGTTGTTTCAACCTGTTCCTACGAGGCACGGAAATTCGGTGTTCATTCCGCAATGCCATCGGCTCAGGCAGCAAGGTTATGTCCCCAGGGCATTTTCAGACATGGAAGAATGAGCCGCTATCATGAAAAATCAAAAGAAGTTATGAGTATTTTTTTGGAGTTTTCACCGGATATTCAGCAGATTTCCATAGATGAGGCATTTATCGACCTTACAGGAACGGAACGTCTTTTCGGACCTCCGCAGGAAACAGCAATAAAATTAAAGCAACAGGTAAAAGAAAGAACCGGACTTACGGTTTCAGCCGGTCTGGCATCCAACAAATATCTGGCTAAAATAGCCTCCGGTATGAACAAACCGGATGGGTTCTGCCATATAAAACCGGGTGAAGAAGAACAATTTATGCTAAGCCTTCCTCTAAAAAAACTTTGGGGTGTCGGAGAAAAAACTCTGCAAAAATTGCAAAGCTCCGGTTTTAAAACAACAAGGGATATTCATGCAGTAAGCATAGAAACCCTCTCACAGCTTTTTGGCAATGCCTGCGGAACCTTTTTGTATAATGCCGTAAGAGGGTTGGATGTAGAGAAATTTGACACACTTTCAAAATCCAAATCCATCAGTTCCGAAAAAACTTTTTCGTATGATTTGTCGGAACTTTTTATTATCGAAACTGAATTATTGCAGCTTTCGCAGGATGTGATATTCCGGGTTGTTTCGGAAGAACTGACAAGCAGAACAATCTGTCTTAAAATCCGCTATGAAGATTTTACTACTGTATCTGCACGAAAGACATTCGGCAGCTATTTTTTTACCTCAAAAAGTCTTTTTGAAGAAATAAAAAAACTGTTTATCGCAAAATGGGATTCAAAAAAAGGTATAAGACTGCTTGGTATTTCCATGCAAAACCTAGAAAAGAACACAGAATTGCAGGGAGAATTATTTGACTTTGGAAACAAAAAACAACAGCTTGTAGAAAAAACCGTTATTGAGATTAACAAAAAAAATCCTGACAGTCCTGTTCAAAATGCAAGGCTGCTAATATAGCTACAAATCAGTTTTCAAAAAACAAATCTTTGCAAAGATCCCGATCTGTAATAATTTTCAATGCCAAATCTTTTAAGCTTTCAGCGTTCTTTACTCCAAGCGAAACCGCAAACGAAACAGAACGTACAAATTCCAGTTCATATGGAGAATTCTTGAGAACATCAACAAGCTTTCTTGCCAACAGAACAGCCTCCCGCTGTTTTCCTTTATAACGGGCAGCAAGCGCAGCTGCTTTAAGCTCGACAGCATTTATAAGCGAGGATTTGGACTTTATTGCCATGATAGTTTTTCCGGTTTTATATGCGAGTTTTTCGGCTTGATACCTCATATCATCCGAAAGTTCTTTTGAATCTGCTGCAAACAAAAATGCTTCCATCGCATATCCCAATGACTCTTTTACATAAGGTACAGGGATTCGGTACATCTTGTTTGCATAAAGAACTTTTTTTGCATACTCAAATGCAGAGACAGGATTTTTTGATCTTACGGCAATGTAAGACAAATAACCGGTATTTACACAAAGTGTCATATAATCTTTAGTTTCTTCACACACAGTTACACTTTCACACAACATACGCTCGGCTTCCTGAGCCGTAATCAAGCCGCGTACATAACGGCAGAACGCTATACCTGTGTATGCTCTACCCATATGCATTTTGGAATTAAGTTTTTCAGCAAGCTTTTGAACTTCAAGAAAAGCATTTTCCGCTTTTTCAAGCTGGTTTATTACCAGATAGTCCTGCGCAAGCGATGATTGCGCATTCATCAATTCCCAATTTTCACCTGCGTTCTTAAAATTCTCCGAAACATTTTCCAGTTGGACAATGGAGTTATACAATTTGTCAAAAAGCAAAATGCTGAATGCGTATCTGGCACGGAAAACATTTGTATCTGAAGAAGCAGTAAGTGATTCAGTCTGTGCCGAAACTGAAGTAAAAAGCTTTTGTCCCATTTTTATATAGCCGGAAGTTATAAGCATAACCGCTAGATCGCCAATAACAGTAGCATATCTATTGCTTTGCGGCATGTGGATAACGTTATTATAATTTGATAACGAACCCCACAATGCCTTTTTGTAATCATCAAAAGAGTATAGTCTGTTCAATGAATTCAAGATATCAGTATAAAGCTCCGCATTGGACAGCGTCGCACCGGAATACGGTTTTACCTTTTGTTTTTTAATAAGGTAATTAAACAGGAACAGAACCCATTCCTTAACAAAGGAAATATTTAATTTGGATTTAGTTTCCGGGATTTTTTTACCCACAAATTCTACAGCTGCTTCAAGCTCTTGTGCAGCCTTCTCAAACATTCCTTCTTGTATGTAACAGTTTGCAACCCCTTGAAGCGCTTCTGCTTTTCGCAAATCAGATTTTGCTTCTCTTGCAACAATCATAAAATTCTCGATTGCAGATTCATAATCCGTATTCTTTCTGTATGCATTTGCAAGATCAATCCTGATACCATGGATACTGTCACCAAAATCTTCTCCGGCACTCGAAAGCGCTTCTATCGCTGCACTATAATCCACGGCTGCTTCTTTCCAGAGTCCCTGGCTGTCCGCATTTTTTGCCGCAAATATCGCATACTCATAGATACGGTCGTAAGCTTTAGCTTCGAGTCCGTAATACAAAAGACGCTCTATTCGTGATGTACGGTTTTCGGTATCAATATTTTCCAAATACGAAAACATTGCAAGGTTCAGCTCGCGCTTTGTACTTTCGAGAATTGTATCGTAGACAACATCCCGGATTGTAAAATTCTTAAAGCTGTATTTTTGGAGTTCTTTGTCTTCGCATATGATAAGATTGTTTTCTTCAAGATTTCGCAGAGTTTCCGTAAGAGTTTCTTCGGGCATATCATCAGGCAGCAGTTGTTCCAGAACAGAACGTTCAAAAGTTCTTCCGATTACAGATGCTGTTTTACAAATAATCTTGCCGTCAAAATCCAAATCATTCAACCTTGCAAGAACAAGATTGTGAATTGAAGATGGAATCTCTACACTGTCAACATCTTTAGTCAGATGGTAAACACCTTTTTTTTGTTTAACCAGTATGCCGTTTTTAATAAGATTCTGGACAATGCTTTCAATAAAAAATGGATTGCCTTCTGATGCGGTTACTATTTTTATTACGAGCGATGTAGAATCTTCATCTGTTTTTACAAGATTTTCAGCCAAATCATATGCTTCGGAATCATCAAGCGGCAGTAATTCCATAACAGGAATCGAGTAAATTGCAAAGAGATTTGACAGTCGGTCATTTTCCCTGAACACAAGAATAAACATGATATGTGCAGATTCCGAGGAAGATAACAGGTTTGAGATCATAAGCAGAGAGATAGTATCCGCCCATTGGAAATCATCAATCAAAATAACGAGAGGGTTATCCGGACCGGATTTTTTAAGCAGAATCGTATTCAGGATTTGTGACAAATGTTTCTGCTTTACTGAAGGATCTATATCTTTCAGTGTTTCATCATCTGAATAATCAAATCCCATCATCATAAGAAACAGGTTTATCCAGTTTTTTTCTTCAGCTACCAACTCTGTGATTTTTTCACGATAAACCTCAGGTTTTCGATCATTTTCGGAAATACCAAGAATAGAGGAAACTATACTTCTCCAGCAAAAGAACGGCGTTGCCTCCTCGTATTGATAGCAGGCACTGTCTACAATCACTGGAGAAGGATTAGAAGAAGAGACGTCAGAAATAAACTTGTTGACCAAGAATGATTTTCCCATTCCTGCCTCTCCGGTAACGGGTGCAAACGCTATTTTTCCGGAAGCAGCCTGTGCATAAAGCTTTTTGAGCTGTTCAAGTTCTTCATCACGACCTATCAAAACATCGCTTATATCTTTTTTTGCCTGTCTTTTCTTTTTTCCGAGATAGGCGAATATTTTCTTTTTTTCAGTAAATCCTTTGAGCGTAATTGATTCCAACGGCTGAACTTCAAAATAAGAAGCTACTTTTGAATATGTCTGCTCTTCCATATAAAAGGAATACTTTTCGGAAATATTGTACATCATAAGGCGCGCTGCAAAGTTTATTATGTTGCCTATAAGGGTAAAATCCTTTCGCATTGATGCGCCAAATTCACCCGAATAAACTGTACCAGAAGCAATACCTACGTTTACAGCCGTAAGGCATTTTATCGTCTTTACTTTCTGCAACAGTTCGGCGGCAAACAAAACAGCTGTTTTTTCTTTTTCTTCCAGAACTGTAGGAACACCGAACAAAATCGGAAAGCACAAACCTTTATCGGACAAATCCGGTTTGTTGCAAAAACCGCCGTATTTGTTCGCCACATCCTGCAGCATCATGTATACATAATTAAAATCATCAAAACCGTCTTTAATAGTTTCATCATTGCCTGTCTTGGTAAAATCACCGTCAAAGCGTACCATTACACAGGTGGCTTCCCTGTAGTCACCGTTAAAGCCCTCATAGGCATTTTTGACCTGTTCCAGAATGAGTGGATTTATAAAGGCATGTATACGGTTATAATACTTAGGGTTGTCATACAAGGACTCAGCAAAAATATAATCAGGACGTTCAACGGAATCCACAAACCCCTCAGGGACGGAAATTAGTTTGAATACTGATTCTTTTTTTTCAAACCAGTCACTCATACCGCATAGTTCAATACATTCAGCCGCATTTGCTCCTACAATAAATTCCTGTGAAGAACAGAACTTTTCGCATGCTACAGCCTGCTTTACTGTAGAACCTGTCAAAACAGGCGTAATGTAATGGTTTTCATCACCCAGCATTATTTGGGATATTTTTCCGTAGCTCATCCCGATTTTTGGTTGCAACGCAAAACCATTTGCACTTTCCAAAATTGAATTATAGTTTGTACTCAATTCAAAGATTCTTGCCATAGCAGCCATACTACGGCGCCAGTTTTGTTCTTTTGTCTCATTTTCAGGTTGATCAAAACAAATCAAAATTGAATCACCGGCAAACTGGAATACAGAACCGTTGAACTCTCTTACGGTTTCAATTATGACCGAGTAATATGAAGAAAAGATGTCGGAAAGTTCCGCAACATCTTTTTTTGTGTTTACATAAGTTGAAACAATATGCGTGAATCCGACAATATCCAGATAGGCAACAGAACCATAATAATGTTCTATCTTATTTTCAAATACACAGCATTCAGGATTTCCTATCTGAACAACAACGCGATAGGGCAAATATCTGGCTATAAGAGAAATTTCCTGCGTTGACACTTCCTGATCATCACGCAGCAAACACTTTCCACATTCTTTTGCCATAAAAAACAAACCTCAAACAAATATAAGCCAAGTTCTACTCCAAAGGAGCAAAATAACCTGTTTCAGCCCTTCCGGATCTGTTAAGCAGATATGTTTCAACCTCAATCGGCAGAAAATCCCTTCCAAAATTCGTTGAAAGGGAAGAAACATATTTAAGCTGGTATGAACCTACCGGAACTTCTATCAAATCTCTGACAATGCCTTTAAGCCCGTCAGGTCTGAAAACATAATACTCTGCACCGCCGGTTTTTCTTGTAAGAAAATCAATTTCATCCGACAGAGCTTTTTGTGACAAATTTACAGAAGCAAACGAAACACCGTTGTTGTTCATGTAAGAAACCAAATCAGAAAGACCGTAATTGTCGAATGTTGTTGAATTGTCAGAACCGGCAGTTATATACACAACAGCACGTTTTTTATCACCGGAAACAAGCTTGTTTACAGCAAGTCTGACAGCAAGATCCACAGAAACATTTCTGGATGTTGGTGACTTTAACGAAGCCGGTGTAAAATTTGCGACCTGAATAGGATTTGTTGTCTGTTCCAGAACCGGAACATCTCCTGCAGAAATAATATGCAAAGTTCCTTTCCCTTCCATGGATGCTGCTATATCACGAACAGCGGACTGCAGTGATTCGCCGTATTCACGGATTGAAATGGAACGGTCAATGACAATCGAAACATCACAAGATTCTGCCGTGGATGATATACTCGTCAGACGCTGGTTTGATACAGTCCGTTTTCCTTCCGTAATCAAAAAATTGTTGGCTTCAAGTCCGACAACCGGCTGATTTTCTCTGGTAGAGACCCTTACTTCTACAGTAACTTCGGGGAACTTGTCTGCATTAATCCGCTCAATCTGAACAAAAAAGCCACCGACAAGTTCCGACATTTTTGACATGATAAACACTTCATTGGACTTAAAGTCGGTTACAAGCAGGTTACCATTTGCATCAGGCACCGCACACGTCAGCTTTGAAGGAGCATTACCGGTATTTGCCGCTTCAAGAATAGCACCTCTTGAAGTATCCACAACAAAAACCCTGTTGCTGTCCGTTACAAGCAGATAATTTTGCCAATGTTTCATAGATTCAGGGTAAACAAAGGTATTTTCGGGAACAAGGATATCAAGATAGTTTCCGGCTGTATCAAACATGTATATGCCGCCGTTCACCGCATCAGTAACATAGATTGTTTCATTAATAACGGCAATTCCGGTAGGAGCCTTAAAACCCTTAAAAAATGCCGAAGTTTCTCCAAAGGTAAACAAAGGCTCGCCCTCGGAAGAAAACACGACAACTCTTGCATTTCCAAAATCGGTTACATAAATGTTACCCGAAGCATCCATATCCATGTACTGAGGTCCGAGGAGTTCTCCGTTTCCCCGGCCTTTTTTCCCGAAGGATTTTATGAACTTACCGTCGGGAGTAAACTGGGAAATTCTGTCTCCGGCATATTCAGTAACAAGAATGTTTCCGGAAGACTGGCGAATCAAATCCATAGGCCTGTCAAAACCGGCCATAGAACCACGGACTCTTTCTTTTAGAAGACCGTTTGCAGAAAAATGCAGCATCTCGTTAGAACCGTATGCAAGAACCCAACAGCTGCCGTCTTTTTCCGGTAATGCAGAAATTGGCTGACTGTAATAAAAATTTGCACCTTCTTTTCCAGGAAAAGAACCTGACTCGACAAAACGAATTCCCGCCTCAAGATCACGGCCAACTGTCCGTCTCTCAAGAATCGTATCTATCCGGTTCTGCATCAGAAGAGCATCGCCTTCAAAACCCTTGTCAAGAGATTCCTTCCAGTAGTTTATGGCAGCGCCTTCGATTCCTGACTGAAAATATGCATTTCCAAGCCATTCCAAAATTTTGCTTTCGTTCGGCAGATATGAAAGAGCTTTTTCAAAAAGCAGAATCGAGTCATTGTAAGAACCGCGGTAAAATGATTGAACACCAAGCCTGAACTGTTCCGCAGCAAAACCTCTGTCAGCAGCAGTCGGCTCAGCCGCAAAAACTATACAAACGGATATCAGAAAAAAAACAAGAGCGGAAAAAATCGTTTTAAGATTGCGCATCAATTCTTTCCTCCGGCGGCAGCTCTTGTTCCTGTAGCGTTCCGGTTGTCATTCATCTGTTCATATATAACTCTGTAATGACTAGCAATCTCGTTATTTCCTGGATTTTTCTTTTTTGCTTTTTTAATATACTGTTTTGCTTCTTTCAGCAGACCGAGTTTGTAATAAATCCATGCCATAGAATCCAAATAGGCTGGATATTCGGGTATTATATCAAGTGCCTTTTTGCACATCGAAAGTGCCCTGGTAAGATCTTTTCCGCCGGAAGCGAGAACATAACCGAATCCGTTAAGAGCAGTAGGATTTTCAGGGTCTATCTGCAATGCTTTTTCATACCATTCTGCGGCTTCGGAGTTTTTTTCCTGAACCCAGGCAGAGTATCCCAGTGCAGAAAGCACATTGACTGTCTGACATCCGTTTTCCAACAGCTTTTGGAGTTCAAAATCTGCAAGACTGACACGACCTGTCTGTGAATAAATAACAGCAAGAACAAGACGACACTGGTTTACACGCTGTTCATTGGTACTATTCGTTACAAAATGTTCCAGATAAGACATTGCCTCATCCGGCTGATTTAGACGTACATAACAAAAACCTATGTAATATGCCAATTCTAGTGAAAGAGACGACGCCTCCTGAGGCAGTATTGATTTAAAAAACTGAAGAGCATCCGAATACTTTTTCTGGGAATAAAGAGTGATTCCCTCATCCAATAATTTTGTCATAATCCCCTCCCGTATATCTCACTGAAAAAATCAATAATAATATGTGCTATCATATCATATTTTCAGATTTATATCATCAAAATTTGCAAAATCTTCGCATTTATCCGCAGATTTTGGATGTATAAGAATAAGTGATACAGATATGTATCCGTCTTTTACAGCCGTATAATCCGATTTTTGGTTGCCGTCATCGTTTTCTTTACCACCACAAAAAAAACTGTAAAGATTTCCGTCAGGAGCTTTGTAAAGCTCGATTTTGTCATTATATGTCAATTCCGCCGGTTCTGTAAACTTTACACCCTTATAGCGGTCAATCGAGATCGCATTGATATTCAAAAAATACCCTTTGCCGGTCATAGCTTTCAGTTTTGAAAGATTTCTGAGGATAAAATCAGCCAAAGGTTCATAATTCCAGATGTTATTCGTTTCAACAAGACTTACAGCCATTGAGGAAAAGCCCATAACAGCGGCTTGTCTTGCGGCAGCGGCTGTTCCTGAATAAACCAAATCAGTACCGAGGTTTCCGCCTTTATTTATTCCTGAAATAATAATATCAGGCGGATTGTCCTTCATAACAGCATAAACTCCGTTTATCGTACAATCCGCAGGAAGCCCCGAACATGTATACGCCCTTTCATACACTTTTTTTATGCAAAGCGGTTCAAACAAGGTAACGGCATTCGATACGGCGGACCTGTTCCGGTCAGGCGCTACAAGCCAAACCTCATGTTCCACCGATAGTTTTTCTGCCAAAATTCTTATTCCGTCACATGTTATACCGTCATCATTAGTCAATAAAATACGCATTGCAAACTCACATCACCCGGGTAAGACCATCTGCAGTCTCAACCTCATAAACAGAGGGATGAAACCCGAAAATTTTTTCATATTCAAGCAATTTGTTTTTGTAATTTTCTACCTCAGCTTCAGGAATCATGGTGTACGTACATCGCCCGAATCCTTTACCGGTTATTCTTGAACATGCCGTTGCAGGTCTTCCTGCAAGGAAATCGTTTTCCTGTACACGTTTTACTATCCAGTCTATTTCCGGACATGAAATTGAGAACAAATCGCGCAAAAGCTCATGAGACTTGTTTACAGAACGGGCAAAACCCGCAAAATTTTCGTTTTTCAACGACTCACAGGCATCAACAAGCAAATGCTGCTCTTTTATTATACAAAGCAGCCTTCTGCGGTAATCTTCGTTTTTTACGGCCGAAAGAATTTCATTTATCTCCGTATCGGAATCATCATACATAATAATGCCGTTTCTGCTTATTTTTAAATCACCCAGCAGACATGCATAATCCGGTTTCCATAATGTATCTTCCTTCCAAACCGAGATTCTCGGAACCTGCGCGTCTGTAAGGATAATCTTTGTACCTGGGAAAACGAACGGAAGGTATTCAACTTCGGAATTGTTGTGATTAATGAGCAAGCATGAGTTTTTTTTGCTGTAGACGGCCGTATATATGTCTGAATAGTAGGTAATGGTGTTAAGGAAGTTGTGGTTACCCCTGTCAATAAAACTGATCAGTTGTCTGTCGGTCAGATCAGGTGCGAACAAAGCCCTGAAAGCACCTGCAGAAGCTGCCTGAATAGCAGTTGTAATACCGAATCCGGCGTTCGGAAGAATATCGGAATAAACAGTAATATCCATTCCGGAACAAGTTTTTTCTTCGCTTATAAATGCATATAAAACTGATTTTATGCCGTTAGCCCAACGGTCTTCTTTTTTAAAACGCAGATTTTGAATCAGTGTCTTTTTTCGCTCATTAAGCTGCGGAAAATAAAAATTGACTGAAGAATCGTTACGTAATGATATTGCAATATAAACAGGCAAATTTACGCCCATTGAAATAGTTTTGTCCTTAAAATACCATGCATGCTCACCCAAAAGATGGATTCGTGCCGGCGCAGAAAAAATTACATCGGGTTGAGATTTATATTCAGATTTATGGGCTTCGAGGGCCTTTTCCATCAGTTTTTTAACTTACCTTTCAATTGAATTTTGTTGATTATTATCAGCAGAATTTATTATAATAATAATCTAATGAAGCGATTTTTACAAGTTTTTTATATCCTTTTTTCCGCACTTGTAATGGTTCTGGCTATTCCAAATGAGCTATACAACTTTGGTTCTCCGATTCTCGGACTGTTCGCTCTTGTGCCGTTTTATGCGGCTTTATACCAGGCAACCTCATACCGCTGGAGTGCTTTTTTAACCGCTTTTCATTTTTCGATAATAACACTTTTGTCAAATTTCTGGCTGGGCTATTTTAGGGATTTTGCCATATTTACAATCGGCGGACCTGTTTTAGTCTACATAGGCATGGGAATCTGCTTTGGATGCTTTTTCCACGGATTGTTTGTTTTTAGCCGCAAGTCAGGATTTGCTGTAATCCTGCGCATTTTTTTGTTTGCAAGTCTATGGACTTTGTGGGAATGGAGCAAATCCATAGGATTTTTGGCCTTTCCATGGGGAACTATCATTATGACAAGTTACCGCTGGAAACTGCTTACACAGATTGTTGATATTACGGGCACATGGGGAATTTCGTTCCTATTCGCACTTTTTGCCGCCGTAACCGGCGAAGGTCTTATGCTTTTGCGCTCATACACGACAGTAACAAAAAGTCAACTTTTATCATACAGGAATTGTGCCTGTTTTGTACTGATTCTTTTTTGTATCAGCCATTTTTATGGTCTTTATCAATATGGTAAAAAGCGGGTCCAAACAAAAGAAGCCGATGTTGTTCTCGTTCAGCAGAATGCGGACCCGTGGAGCAGCGGCTCAGACCTGCCTAACATACGCATTTCAGAAAAATTGACGGAAAATGCAATAAAAAATGCAAAAAACAAACCCGATCTTATCTGCTGGAGCGAAGCAGTTCTCAACTATGCCCTGCCGGACAGTCTTTTTTACTATGTGGTTAAACCTGATGAAAAACCTCTGATTCCTTTTATCAAAGAAACAAATATTCCGTTTTTAATCGGAGCACCTGTAACTGTAGACAAAGAAAAAGGACAGTTTTCAAATTCAGCTGTTTATTTTGACAGAAAAGGTATTATGCAGGATTATTACTCCAAGATTCATCTTGTCCCATTTGCCGAATACATACCGCTTTCAGAATATGAGTGGGTACGGAACATGATGGAAACACTGGTCGGCTTTTCAGACGGCTGGTTTCCTGGAACCTCGTATACTGTTTTCAATCTGCCGCTTAAAAACAAAAAAAACCTCGTTTTTTCCGCTCCTGTATGCTTTGAGGATGCTTTTCCCGCAGTATGCAGAAAACTGTTCAAAAACGGCAGTGAAGTTTTTTTCAATATCACTAATGATTCCTGGTCAAAAACAGCCTCCGCCGAATACCAGCACTTTGTAATCGCCTCTTTCAGGGCACAGGAATTCAGAACAACTCTGGTCAGGGCAACCAATTCGGGCTATACGGTCGTAACGGATCCCGCGGGAAAAATCGTTGCAGAACTTCCGTTGTTTACCCAAACAGGAGAATGTGTAAAGGTACCCGTCTTTGAGCGGCAGATAACTTTTTACTGTATTGCCGGTGACTGGCTGCCTGTTCTGCTTTTGGTTCTGGTTTTTATATTTTGGATAAGTGCTTCAATCGGAGTAAGGGACTATGATAGAAAAAGAAAAACAGACAAATAACTCAAAGTCTATTCTTGTTGCCGCAAGTGCAGTAATAATATGCATCTTTGGTTTTTTCAGTTTCAGACTGCCGGGAGTATCACAACAAATCATCTTACAAAATATGGCTGTCATAATCGTTGCAGGAACACTGGGGAGTGCTCAAGCAGGCGGAGCGTGCGGTTTATTCTTTATAGCAGGAATTCTCGGTCTGCCGGTTTTTGCCGTTGCACAGGGAGGACTCGCTTGTATAAAAGGTCTTAACGGAGGCTTTTTTATCGGCTTTTTCATAGCAGCTTTAATAACAGGCTTTATGCTCAAAAACCCGTCCCAAACGGAAAAAACACCCGTAAAAAAGGTATTTACAGCCTGCCTTGCAGGTTATGCGGTAATCTACATTCCGGGCATTATTCATCTTACAGACCTTGGATTGTTTAATCCTGAGCTACTTATCCCAATGCTTGTGTCAGATGCGGTAAAACTTGCTGTAACAATTCCGGCCGTTTACTACCTGCGACCTAAAGCCGCGAGTTTTATGCAGCTTGATTGATTACAAAAGCGGTGCAAATATCTTAAACACGGCTCTTACAAGACGTTTTATTACTTTTGTCTTTTTTATTGTTTCGAGAGTTATTTCACTGCATGATTTCAGAGTACGGTTAAAATCACTCTTTATATCCTGAATACAATCATTCCCGTACATCCACACACCACATTCGTAGTGATGATACAGACTCCTGAAATCAAGATTAATCGTTCCTACAGTGGCAATCAAATCATCAGTAACAAAATTCTTTGCATGAATAAAGCCCGGCGTATACTCATATATACGAATACCTGATTCCAGCAGTTCTCTGTAATATGAGCAGGTAAGTTCATGAACAAGCCATTTGTCGGGAATTGCAGGCGTTATTATCCTTACATCAACCTTCCGCTTTGCGGCAAGTTCAAGGGCAGTAACAAGTTCATTGTCTATTATCAGATAAGGGGTTGTTATATACAAATATTCCGTTGCCTGATTTATCACATTCAGATACACAAGTTCGCCGACATGTTCCGTATCCATAGGAGTATCGCTGTAAGGCTGAACAAAACCGTCTGCATCCACATGCCGTTTTTCGGGAGGCAGATAGTCGGCATAATTCTTTTCCATACCGCGATAAAGCCCCCAAAGTTCAAGGAACATCAGCGAAAAAGGAAACGCAGCACCGCCTTTTAGCATAACACCACCGTCTTTCCAGTGACCAAAGCGTTCCTTCCGGTTCACATACTCATCAGCGAGATTTATTCCGCCGGTAAAAGCAATATGACCGTCAATCACCGTAATCTTGCGGTGGTCTCTGTTATGGAGGATCGTTTTCAGTGTAGCTCGGTACGGATTAAACGCAACACAGTGAATACCGTTCTGCTCCAAAAGCCTGTCATACCGGTAAGGGAGAGTGCCTACGCTGCCCACATCATCGTACATAAAACGCACGTCAAGCCCTTCCGCCACTTTGTGAATCAAAATATCGAGAATAGTATTCCAAACGAAACCCGGCGCAACAATGAAATATTCCATAAAAATATAATGTTTTGCAGCAGCAAGTTCCTTTATCATTGTTTCAAACATTTCTTCGCCGAGTGCAAAAAACTTTACTGCAGTATCATTATATAAGGGAATATCAGTAACAGTATGGATATAAGAAGCCTGCGACGCGGCAAAAGGATCCTTTGAACGAAGGGTTGCCAGAAGAGGATTTTTTTCGTCATATAGTTTTTTGAATTCTTCTTTTTCTTCATTCAGAGTTTTTTCATCTTTTTTCTTTAATTTGGAAGCACCGAATTTCATGTAAAACAAACCGCCGAATACAGGCAGCAGCGTAATAAGAAGAATCCAAGGGAGTTTTACGACAGGATTAGTCCGCTTATTGATTATTACAACAACGATTATAAGGCTTAAAAACCAGAAACCTCCGGCAACAAACGCATAGTTGCGGCTTAATGTAAAAACAAGAGAAAGAATTATCAGAATTTGTACAAGTATAAGAATACTTACAATAAACAGACGACTTGTAATAAATTTTACAATTTTTCTGAACATCAATTCTCTCTCTTTGGCGAAAACATTTTTAATGCAGTAAGTATATGATAAAAAATGGGGAGAAACAAGTAAACAAAAAACCGGTATATAAAGCAGAATAGCAATATATACCGGTTGAAATGATTATTATTTTACAAATTCCTGCTTGAGGAAGTCCAAATCAAGCTGTGGATACAGAACAAAACGTGAAAGCAGTGAGCTTACGGCTTTCTGTGCCTTTTCTTTAGCAGCAGGATCCAAAACTACCTTTCCTTTTGAAGGAGTACCCTTGTCTGTTACACCGGGTTTTGAGCCTTTAAGGACAGTAATGATAATATCAGCAATTTCTTTCATTTCGGCTTTGCCCATACCGAGTGTTGTTACGGCAGGAGTTCCGATACGGATACCGCTTGTCCACCATGGTCCCTGAGGATCAAACGGAAGTGTATTACGGTTAAGTGTAACACCACATTCAAACAGTGCGTTTTCTGCCTGGCGGCCTGTAAGACCGAACGGTGTTACATCAACCAGCATAAGGTGGTTGTCTGTACCACCTGTCTGAATCTTTGCCCCCATCTTGATAAGTTCAGCGGCAAGTGCCTGTGCGTTGTCGCGTACATTCTGAGCGTATTTCTGATATTCGGGAGTGCGGGCTTCTTTGAGTGCAACAGCCTTACCAGCCATTACGTGTGCAAGAGGACCGCCGAGAACAAGGGGACAACCCTTGTTTACGTAATCGGCAAATTCTTTTTTGCACAGAATGATTGCACCGCGCGGTCCGCGGAAAGTTTTGTGTGTTGTTGTTGTAACAATGTCCGCCCAAAGAACGGGGTTTTCTTCATCCTTGAATACTTTTCCGGCAACAAGACCTGCAAAGTGCGCCATATCTACCATGAGAACAGCACCGCATTTGTCGGCAATCTGGCGGAAACGCTTAAAATTGATTGCTCTCGGATAAGCACTGTAACCTGTAAGAAGAATAAGAGGCTTTACTTCCATAGCCTGCTTTTCTATTGCGTCATAGTCAAGAAGACCTGTTTCTTTGTCAACTGTGTATGGATGAGCCTCAAACATACGTGCTGAAACATTCTGACGGTAACCGTGTGTAAGGTGTCCGCCTGAATAGTAATCAAGTCCCATGAGTTTCTGGTTGCCGAGTTTGGCGCGCAAATCTTCCCACTGTTCGTCAGTAAGGTGAGAAAGGTTTGTTTCACCGATTTTTTCGAGAATCGGAGTTTCTACCTTTGCGGAAAGAATTGCCCAGTAGGCAACGAGGTTTGCGTCCGCGCCGGAATGGGGCTGAACGTATGCGTGTTCTGCGCCGAAGAGTGCTTTTGCTTCTTCAACTGCAACGGTTTCAATGTCGTCAATATTGTCGCATCCGCCGTAATATCGGTGTGCGGGGAATCCTTCCGCGTATTTGTCGGTCAGGAGGTTTCCCATTGCGGCCTGTACATTAAGCGAGCAATAGTTTTCACTGGCAATAAGTTTAAGGTGGGTTCTCTGTGACTGCAATTCCTTAACAATGGAAGCCGCAATTTCGGGTCCTACCTGTGCTACTTCCTGCAACTGAGCAATGTAACTGACGAAAGCTGGATCTGCTTTTGTCCCGACTTTTTCCAAATACTTTTGTAATGGTGTAGACATATAACCACTCCGTTAAAATAAATTTGCAAGCCCAGACGTTCGGCATTGCTTAGTCTTCCCGATGGTTGATTCCATCAAAACGCCAGAATTGTTTTTATATTACTATTTTGAATTAAAAAATTCAATTATAGCTTGATGATTTCATCAAGACCGCTAAGGTAATCGCCGGTAAAATCTTCAAGTGTGCCGTTGTCGCAGGCTGATGCCAGCATTGGGTCAACGGGGATTCTGCCGATAATCTTGAGGTTCTTTCTTGCTGCAACTTCTTCCAAATGGCTTTCACCAAAGAGTTTTATTTCTTTGTTGCAGTCGGGGCAGCGGATATAGCTCATATTCTCAACGAGTCCAAGGATGGGGATGTTCATCATGCCTGCCATATTAACGGCTTTTTCAACAATAACGGCAACGAGTTCCTGCGGAGAAGCAACTACAATAATGCCGTCTACCGGCAGTGACTGGAAAACGGTCAGCGGAACATCGCCTGTTCCGGGTGGCATATCCACAAACATAAAGTCCACATTCTGCCATATAACGTCGGTCCAGAACTGTTTTACCGTGCCGGCGATAATCGGTCCGCGCCAAACAACGGGGTCGGTTTCGTTTTCGGTCAAAAGGTTGAGCGACATAATCTGAATGCCGGTTTTTGTTTTTGCCGGAATAATGCCCTGCTCACTGCCGGAAACTTTTTGGTGAACACCGAACACTTTAGGAATTGAAGGTCCTGTAATATCCGCATCAAGAACAGCCGCGGAATAACCGGAACGTACAGCTTTTATTGCGCAAAGGGATGTTACCAGAGATTTTCCTACTCCACCCTTTCCGCTTACAATACCAATTACTTTTTTTACGCTGGAGAGAGGATTAGGCGCGGCAAGAAAAGACTGCTGTCTTTCACCGCAGTTTTCGGAACAACTTTCACAGTTATG
>JAEEQG010000054.1 GCA_016285185.1 Spirochaetota bacterium | reverse complement strand
GTAGATGACTGGCTTCGTCATAATCCTGATATTGCGGGTGCGCTCGAAGATAAAATCATTAAAAACCAGAAGGCTCGTGCAGAAATTAACAGCGTAACAGACAAGCAGGTTCGCGAAGCCGCTAAATCTGTAATGCTCAAGATTCCAAAGCTCAAGGACTGCAAGTATCATCTTCAGGATGGGCCAAAGGGCGCCAACAGCATGATTTTCATTACTGAGGGTGATTCTGCGACTGGTTCAATGGTAGGCAGCCGCAATGTTGAATATCAGGCAATTTTCAGCTTGAAGGGAAAGCCTGAAAATATGTATGGCCGCAAGAAATCGGCACTTTTTGAAAACGAAGAGCTTAAAAACCTTACTTTCAGCCTTGGCGTTCAAAAGGATATTGAAGGACTCCGCTACGATAAAATCATTATTGCAACCGATGCCGATAACGATGGTTACCATATCCGTAATCTTGTAATGACATATCTTCTGCTTTATTTTGAAGAGCTTGTACTTACGGGTCATGTATTCATTCTGGAAACTCCGCTTTTCCGTGTTCGAACAAAGACAAAGACTGTTTACTGCTACAGTGAAGAAAGCCGTGATAAGGAACTTGCAAAGCTTGGATCAAGTGCCGAAGTTACACGCTTTAAGGGACTTGGAGAAATTAACCCGAGCGAGTTCGGTCAGTTTATCTTCCCTCGTAAAGAAGGTGAAAGTGAAGACAAGGGCATGCATCTTACTCCTGTTTCAATTCAGTCATTGAAGAATGTTCCTGAGGTTCTTAAATTCTATATGGGCAAGAATACTCCTGAACGCCGCGACTTTATTGTTCATCATTTGTCGAAAGAGATTGATGCATAGTGACTTTTGTCATTCCCGGACTTGACCTGTGCATCTTGTTCCTTGTTCAGGGTGACAACAATTCCTTTTTCTGTTATAATTCATTTTTCACTATATGTACTTCGAGGTTCTTATATGGATTTAAAAGGACGCAATTTTTTAACTCTTAAAGATTTTACTCCAGATGAAATTTTGGGGCTGCTTGATCTTGCTGCCGACTTAAAGGCAAAGAAAAAGCGCGGTATTCCCGTAGACATTCATCGTGGAAAAAACATTGCTCTTATTTTTGAAAAGACAAGTACTCGTACCCGTTGTGCTTTTGAAGTTGCTGCTCATGATCTTGGAATCTGCACGACTTATCTTGCAGAAGGAAGTCAGATTGGCAAAAAAGAAAGCATTGCTGATACCGCTCGTGTTCTTGGACGAATGTTCGAAGGAATTGAATACCGCGGTTATGAACAGACAATCGTAGAAGACCTTGCAAAATATTCGGGCGTTGTAGTATGGAACGGTCTTACAAATGAATATCATCCTACTCAGATGCTTGCAGATATGCTTACAATCCGCGAACACTACGGAAAGCTCAAAGGTCTTAAGCTCGTATATTTTGGAGACGCTCGTTACAACATTGGTAATTCTTTGTGTATTGTATGCTCTAAGCTTGGACTGGACCTGGTACTTTGCGCTCCGGAAAAATATTTCCCGAATAAGGCGCTTGTAGAAGAGTGCAGCGGCTGGTGTAAAGAAAGCGGTGGTTCAATCACTTTGGAAAGCAACGTAGACAAAGCAGCAAGCGGAGCAGATATTATTTATACTGATGTTTGGGTTAGCATGGGTGAACCTGATGAAATCTGGGCAGAACGAATTGCAGACCTTAAGGCTTATCAGGTAAATAAAGATGTTATGGCAAAGGCAAAGCCAACTGCAATTTTCATGCACGACCTTCCGTCTTTCCATGACTGCAAGACAAAGATTGGCGAAGAGATTCACAAGAAGTTCGGACTGACTGCAATGGAAGTTACGGATGATGTTTTTGAATCACCGCAGTCTGTTGTTTTTGATGAAGCAGAAAACAGAATGCATACAATTAAAGCAGTCATAGCTGCTACACTTGGAAATAACTTTTAGGAGAACAACATGAACGCAATAATCACTGTAGTAGGATCAGATAAAGTTGGTATTATCGCAAAGGTTTCGGCATTTTTGTCAGAACATTCAATCAACATTGCAGATATCACTCAGACAATTCTTTCGGGCAACTTTGTAATGATGATGATGGTAGATATGTCCAAAGCCGACATAGACATTGACAGTCTTCGCCAGTCCCTCTCAAAAATCTCCGAAGAAATGGGCGTAGAAATCAACATCATGGCCGAAAAAGTATTTAGCGCAATGCACCGTGTGTAAAAACAATTTTTTTGCTTTTAATGCAAATTCATGATATCATCTAAGGTTAATGGAATTCGGATTTGCAAATTATTACATCATCGGAGAATTCATTGCCTGCTGGGGCTCGCTGCTAATCATCGTTACCACTCTTTTGTCATACGCAATGTATGATAGAAGACAACGCATGTTTTTAATAGCAGCTACAGGTACTTTTTTTGCTTCATTTTTTAATATCCTTTCTGTAAGGTGCATTGCCCATTATACTTTGCAGAATGCTCATATTTTTACATTTATAACAACCTTATATTTCCTTTTCCTTCTGATCTGTCCTTTTGTTATGTCTTCTTATGCCTGCGACATGGCCTTTCAAAATTCAAAACGGAAAAAAATCTTCTTTTGTATAGGCGGATTTATTCAAAGCCTTTATATGCTTATTGTTTTAATAAACATCAAAACCGGCTGGATTTTTTATTATGACCCGGTTGCAGGTTATACAAGAGGCCCTCTAAAAAATATCACCTATATTCTTACCGCAATTTATGGTCTGGCTATTGTGCTTATAGTTTTTATTCAGCGAAAATTTCTTGCCAGACGAATTATCTGGGTATTTGTCCTTTATCCTTTTATTTCATTTTGTTTTGTAATCATTCAGTTTTTCTATCCAAGAATCCTATTAACAGGGGTTGCTTCTTTTACTTCTGTTTTGTTTGCTTATCTTACAATTCAGTCGTATTCAATGGAAATAAATTTTGCAACCGGTCTTATGAACGAAAGCCGTCTAAAAAAAGACTTGCTATGCAGAGACGGGGCGGTGTTCTTTATGTAATGACCATAGAAAATATCAACATGATTCAGTCCAGCCTTGATGCGACAGAATTAAAACAGATGTTCCTTCATCTTGGAAATATCTTTATGACATATTATCCAAGAAATGCTTATATTCTTTCTATAAATCGTCTTGCTGCAATTGGAAAAAATCTTGAGGATGTCCGCCAGAAGAGCCTTAAGATTGCGGCAGATATAGAAAAACTCAGCAGTGATATTAATTCAATTATTCCTATTCCTATAGAATCTTAT
>JAEEQG010000053.1 GCA_016285185.1 Spirochaetota bacterium | reverse complement strand
CTATGTAGAAAACTGCTATCAGGAAATGATTTCTAGCCTGACCATATATGCAAAAACAGATTTACATCCGCTTAGCTCATATATCGGAATGACGAAAGAAGATTTTTTGGCGGATTTTCCGCTTGGAGATAACGACAAAGACACAGACACCGTAACTTTCTTTAAATCGGATAAAACCGGAAGAATAGAAGTTGCCGTAAGTTATATTGACGGACTTGTAGACGGAATCTCGATATTCAACGGTAAATACATGAAAAAGCTGGCTGAGTATTATGAATCAATAGAAAACGCTGCTGTTACTGATTATTAACCTAATAAATCGCTTTGTGCGGACAGGCAGTTTTGCAGTCACCACAACGGATGCAGTCCATACTGTCCGGATTCTTGAAAACTTCTATATCTAGCTTGCACACTTTTTGACACGTACCGCATTTAGTGCATTTTGTGGGGTCTACGCGCAGGCGATAAAACGAGATTTTGTTGAATATTCCATAAATTGCGCCAAGCGGACAAAAATAACGGCAAAATGGACGATAAATCACGATTGATGAAAGCAAAATCACGATAAGAATAACGAGCTTCCATTTGAAAAGGAAACCTGCCGCACTACGCATTGCAGAATTCAGCAGCACAAGCGGAATGCCACCTTCCAAAGTTCCGACAGGACAGATCCATTTGCAAAACCATGGCTCGCTCATTCCCATAAAATCCTCGACGAACATAGGCAGAATTATTACAAAAATGCCTAGAAAAACGAACCGTAACCAGCGAAGAGCTTTTTCACCGGGCAAGCGGCGGATTTTTTTGACGAATGGGATTTTGAAAAGCAGATCCTGAATAAGCCCGAACGGACACAAAAAGCCGCAGACGAATCGCCCTAGGAAAGTGCCAAAAACAACAAGGATTCCTACGACATACATTGAAACTTTGTAGTCCCAGCTGTTGAGTGTTGCTTGAAGTGCGCCTATCGGGCAAGAACCGAGTGCACCAGGACACGAATAGCAGTTCATCCCAGGAACACACACGTATTTTGTCGCGCCCTCAAAAATCCTACCAGTTGTGAAGCCTTTTATGTATCCGTTTGAAAGAGCCGCAAAACAAGCCTGTATTATCAGCCTTGTCTTGGAGTGACGTTTTACGGAAGTTTGCGTTTTGTCTGATTCGTGCGGGGCATTCGGTTCCATATCAACCTATTCCTATACATTCCAGACAGATACGGACGGCTTTATTAAATACTGTATTTGCCTCTCCACGAAAAATTCCGGCAACAATAAGCGCAATACCCAAAAAGAGAAAAATAATTGCAATCGCTCGCCTATGATGCACTAATCCCTTGCTGATTTTTCCCGAAAACTCTTTCATGTTAAAATTCCTGCAAAATCAGGGATAAAATCGCTCATTTCAAAAGCGAATCGATTATCTTCTGCCAATCCTTCTGGCTTCTTGATCCCATGTACACATCTCCAACAATTTTTCCAGTTGAATCAACAAAAAACGTCATGGGAACAGCCTGCACATTCCGTAAGAAGCCATTCAGCATCTCTTTTGTCGGCACAAGATGCATATAGTCTGCACCAGTCCTTTTGATTATCGCCTCGCCGTTTGCTTTTGTTCTGGGCTGCTCCCTACCATTCCAGTCCACAATATCAATTGGAATCCCGATAATCTGCATGCCACGGCTTTTGTTCGCCTCGTTCAGTTTTCCTAAATCAGGCATTTCGCGAATGCATGGTCCACAAAATGTACCCCAAATATTTATCATCGTAAGTTTACTGTCAGCAAAAATCGCGCTCGTAACCGAATTCCCGCCCATATCTTTCGTGTCAAACTCGATTTTATCACCAGCTTTCTGTGCAAAAACAAAAGTTGCTACAAGCAACATCGCAAACACAACAAAAGATTTTTTCATCTTTCCTCCATATTATGAATATATCATAAAAACTGCGCGTTGCGTCAAATTTTGCAAACTGCGCGATAAGTGGTATACTACACTCATGACAATTTACACAGCATTAATCAGACAGTTTTTTATTCTGCTGGGACTTGAAGGGCAAAGACGAAAACTTCACAAGCTTGCCAAAAAAGGGCTTATAAAAGAACGCGATGAACTTGCTTTCTCAATCGCGCAAAACTGGGGCAGAAACCTGATTAAATCTGTTGGTGGCAAAGAAACAACCGTCACCGTAATTGGCCAGGAAAACATCCCGTCCGACACTTCCGTCGTGTTTATCGCGAATCATCAAAGTTTTCTCGATATTCCGCTGATGTTCGGCTATGCAGGAAGACAAGCGGGCTTTATATCAAAGGCGGAATTCTCAAAAATCCCGATTTTTGCCGACTGGATGCGGATATTGCAGTGTATCTTCCTTAAGCGCGGTAACCCAAAGCAGTCAATACAGGCGATGGCTGACGGCGTTGAAAACATAAAGCGCGGTTATTCTATGATGATTTTCCCAGAGGGGCATCGCAGTAAATCATCAGAAGTTCACGAATTTCACGCCGGAAGTTTTAAGCTCGCGTATAGAGCAGAAGTTCCGATAGTACCGGTTACCATAAGCAACACGTACAAGATGTACGAAGAAACTGGTCATTCACAGGCTACAAACCTGACGCTGATTTTCCACCCGGCAATCCCGACAAAGGGAATTTCTCGCGACGAACAAAAAGAGATACCCGACAGAGTTAAGGCATTGCTCACAGAGTCTGTCAAAAGCTTGCAGAAAGACTGAGTTTTGCACCTGCAACTAAAAAAATAACTTGTTTTTATGAACAAAGTGACTTACCATTTACCTATGGGAAATTTAACGGAAGAAAAACGCGCAGAACTTCAGCGCATTATTGATGAGTGTAACAACATCGTTTTTTTTGGTGGAGCCGGAGTTTCCACGGAGAGCGGAATTCCAGATTTTAGAAGCGTAGACGGACTTTATAACCAGAAATGGGATTAT
>JAEEQG010000052.1 GCA_016285185.1 Spirochaetota bacterium | reverse complement strand
TAATGAAAAAGCGGATATTTGTATATTTATTTACATGCAGAATGCCGGTATAATTATCCAATATGAAAGAATTCATAAGGAACTTTTTGGTTGGACTTGCACTTGTAGCGGCAGGAATTGGTATGATTGAAACGCCTTTTTCAGGCGGTGAATCTTACAGTATCCTGGCTATGATTTTTATGCCGATTTTTGGTGTGATACTTTTGTTTGGCGGTTTTATCTTTCTTGGACCGGCACTCAGCACGATAAAAAGCAAATTTTTTAAAGCAAAAAGCAGTCTTAAAAGCTATATCGCCAATGCCGGCACAGAACCGGAAGACACTTTTTCCACGTTCCGCACTGATTATGCCGATTTTCTTGCGTCAAACTCCACGGAAGAAAATCCGAAAGTTCAGAACGATGTTACGCAAATGTTCCGAAACATACTGGAGCTTCAGCGCCGCCGCTTGCGCAGACTGAATGTGTCATGCAGCTTTAAGTCCGTAAGAAAAAGCCACAGCATAAACCTGCCGCCCGTAGTATCGGACAAATACTCCGACGGCAAGTATATGATAGACGAGATAAAGGAAGATATTGCCGCAACCACCGAGTATTCAAAAGACGGAAAAATTATCTACACCAGAACGGACAACGACATTGCGCACTATACAGTTGCAAGCGCAAAGCATATTTCTGAAAACGAGATAGTCTGCCCGAACTGCGGTGCTACGCAGACAAAGGAACAGCTTTTGGACGGCTGTGATTACTGCGGAACAAAGTTTATGGTGGAAGATTTGTCCGAAAAAATCTCGGACTTTGCCCTGCGCAGCGATTATGAGTTACAGTACAGCAGGTACAAGAATGTACGCAAATACTTTACTCCGTTTGTAGGATTCGGCGTAGAAGCGGTTGTCTGGGTTTCTTACATTGTGTACATGATATTCAATTTTTCAAAGCTTCAGAATGAATCCGGCGCAGGTTTTTTTACAATGCTGACCAGCGGACTTTTTATTTCCGGTATTGCGGCACTTCCTTTTACATTTATTGCAATCGGGCTGTTCAATGCGTTTGTTTTTCCGTTGATTCAGCTGGTAGCTTCGTTCAGCTATGTTTCTAAAAAGGTTCTCGACAAACAGAAAAACGTGGAAAAGAATAACAGACAAATGCAGGTTTTCGTAAAAAAAACAGATCCGTATTTTTCAATCGCGTCATTTTACTCGAATGTGCAGAACAAACTTGCCACCGTGCATTTTGCCGAAACTGACGGACAGATAAACGCTTTTGCGGTCTGCGACCTGAGCGGCTTAAAAGACGGTTATAAAAACGTGATAGATATGCAAACCGAATACATAAGCCTGAAATCTTATTCTGTAAGCAACGGACTGCAAAACGCGCTGCTTGAGGCATTTGTAAAGCTGATCTGTCTGAACGGCGAAAAATGCACTGTAAGGAATGAGCATATCAGTATGCGGCTTACAAAATCCGCAGATTGCAAAACGCAGGTTGTGTGCGGTCCTTCTGTGTTAAAGTGCAAGGGCTGCGGAACAAGCCTTTCGCTGCTTGAAGGCAAAAAGTGCGCTTATTGCGGCAAAGATATGGATTTGGAAAAACACGACTGGGTAATCAGGGAATACGAAGTGCTGAGGTAAGTTATCCTGCAATTATTCTTTGAATGTCCATGACGGTTGGGGCTATGTGCGTGGCTCCGGCGGTTTCAAGTTCCTCCCGGCTGCCGTAGCCGTACAAAACACCGATTGAGTCTATGCCGGTCTTTTTTGCACCGGTAACGTCCTGTTCGCGGTCGCCTACCATAACTGCGTTTTGCAGGTTGCTCACACCGCCTTTTTCAAAAGCGTATGCGATAACATCTTCTTTTTTACAACGTGAAAGATCCATCGAAGCACCCGCTATACAGTCAAAGTAATCAAAAAGATCAAAGTGCTTAAGGATTCGGATAACGAATTCCTCCGCTTTGGAAGAAGCGACCAGTAGTGTTTTTCCCTGCTTTTTAAGGGAATCCAGTAGCTCCGGTATTTTGGGGTAAACCTTGTTTTCAAAGATACCCTTGTCCCTGAAATATTCGCGGTAGTATTTGATTGCGGTCAGAGCCTCTTCCGGCGAAAAGTTAAAGTATTTGACAAATGAGTTTTGCAGCGGTGGTCCGATAAAGCAGAAAAGCGTAGTTCTGTCGGCAACGGTTATACCGTATTTTTTAAGCGCATAGGCTACGGAATTGGTTATTCCCTCGCCCGGGTCGGTAAGTGTTCCGTCCAAATCAAAAAGAATGTGAGTATACATGATTGAACCAATATATCACACGATGGCTGTTTTTGAAAATCAACTACTTTCAACAAGCCGATAGACCAAATTCCCGCCGAGAATTTTAAAATTCACGCCGAGTTTTTCAAAATTCACGCCGAGAATTTTGAAATTCCCGGCGTGTTTTTGCAAAGAAAAAAACTTAGAAAAAATAGCTTATTCCCATGCATTGTTGGTGCGCCATTCGTATTCGACATTATTCCAATATCCTGAAACATTTATATCAAAGGATGCTTCAGACGAATCCGTCGCTTCTACATTGAACTGAATGTTACCGCTGCTGGTCGGGTCACTGTCAAAAGAGAATGGTCCTGGAACTCCTTTGAATGCGGATTTATAAACCTTTGTCAGAGATGATGGTAACATAACCGTAGTCAATGCGCCACAATCTTTAAAGCATCCGCTTGGAATTTCTGTTATACTTGTACCGATAAGTTCCAGCCAAGTCAAAGCAGTTTTATAGTGATTGTGGACAGCATATTGGCTTATAGAAGTTATGTCTGTGTCGTTAATGACATACTTTATATCAGTTGCGCTTGGTGCAAAATCGTTAAATGATTGTATCGTATTTACTGCTACAGTTAAAGTGTCTGTCTTGAAAATAGTAAATGTTTGGTTAGATACACGATTGTCACCTGTCCTGAATCGGAATTCTCCTTGCGTTCCTTCAGCTCGGTTTAGTGCATTAATGAGAAAATGATCATCCTTTTTCTCATAACTAAAAGGAGTCGCAGGATCAACTTGTTCCAGGTCAATGTCACTAAATGGAACTTCTGAATCTGAATTAATATAAAGTTTGATATCGTTTGTATATTGATAACCAGGAAAGTTTCCCATGGAAGGCGCATAAGTGTAAACGGTCGGGTCTCCGCTAATTGGTACACCATCTCTTTCAAAATGGTAGGTAACGTTGAATGTAACGGCGGGTGCTTCTCTGTATTCTGCAAATAACGAAACATTTCCTCGAATACCGGCGAGATTCATGGGATAAGTTTCAAGAGGTTCAGAATCCTGAATTGTCCAGAATGCAAATAGCTTGTTGTACTCATCATGGCTGGAAAAATCCGGAGGGAGTGGAATTCCACCTGCAACTGTATATGTTCCTCTTTTTTCGTGCCAGTCATTATCTGTACCGCAATACATTAAAAAATAGGTATAAACAACATTGAGTGTAAGCGTGTTTGAACCGCGTTCCAGTGTAATTGTGTCAGATTGGATGCTTGCGGTATCACCGCCATTCATCTCATTAAATTTCAGACTTCCGGTAGCATAAACGCTTGAGCCCGGTGTAAGGTGTTCAATAAGGACGATGTTGTCGCTTGCTGTAAGGTGTTTACTGAGAGCTTCCGCACCGTCGACAAAAATCTTAATGTCAAGATAATCGATAGTATCCCATACTGTTCCGGCAGATCTTGCATACAGACCGTTAAATTGTATAGAAACGGCACTTCCGCCTGATGATGAAGAAGTTGTGCCTGTACTGCTTGTTGCAGCACCGCCGGCTCCACCACCGCCACCGCCGCCGCAGGAGAACATTAACAAAGAGAAGAAACATAAAATAACGAAACAAAACTTAAAAATTTTTTTAATATTTTACTCTCCTGCAAACTAGAATTCATACCAAGCGGTGCCATCACTGTAAAGGGTGATGGTCTCATTGGGCAGCGATATATATAGAGCATTTATGCTTTCAAGTCCGCCCCAACCGCCTTGTTCTCCTATTGCATTCCATTGTGCTCTAGTACATCCGCAAGAATGAGCGGCACTTGGACCAGCTCCAAGGCTATTACAATTTGCAAAAGCACTATTACCTATAATCTGAAGGCTAGCAGGCAAAACAATGTAAGAGAGTGCAGTACAGTTAGAAAAACAGGCATATGGAATAGTAGTCATATTAGATTCACCCATATAAAGGGATCTTATGCAGTCACGAACTTCAGCATCAACAGCATCTGACGCTATCGAGCAATGCCAATTTGCAGCTGCATGACCTATATAATATACGAAAGTTGTTCCTGCAGGAGCGCCTTCTGGTACTAAGAATCTCTTAACAGTTACATTACCATTGTCGCTAAAGTCTCCATCAAGTTCCATCATAGAACCTACGGTTAATTCCACGTCTTTATAATAGCTGCCTCTAGAAATACGATATGTTGCAGGACCAAGGTTAACAGCTTTTAGTTTTATACAGGTTTCTTCAAAAATCGGTTCAACCACACCGGAACCGCTGATTTTTGCACAACTTAGTTCTGAAGTATTAGAAACTCCTGATACTGATATTTCAACAAGCGCACAATAATTCGGATAGTTGATTGCATCATTATCAATAGTACCAAGCCAAATATACTTGTTCCATATTTCCGGTATCATTATTTCAAAATAATCAGGGTTTCGTTCATATTTGCCATACAAAACCACATTGCCGCGGATTCCATTCATATCCGCCGGTGCGGTAAAGTCGGGATCATAATACCAACCGGTCAAAATATTGTCTCCGGCTATTCTTATATTATCCGAAACAGGTATTCCTGATGCAGCTGTATAAGTTCCTGCGGTAATAAGTTCGTTATTATCACCCAGCAACTTATAAGTATACACAACATTAAGAGTTAGCGTGTTTGAACCGCGTTCCAGCGTTATCGGGTCAGATACGATATTACCTTCTGCACCGTCGTTCATTTCGTTGTATCGCAGAGTTCCGGTAGCGTAGGCGGTCGAGCCCGGGGTAAGGTGTTCAACAAGAACTATGTTGTCGCTTGCGGTCAGGTGTTTGCTGAAAACTTCCGCTCCGTCGACAAAAATCTTAAGGTCAAGATAATCGATAGTATCCCAAACAGAACCGTATGATCTTGCATACAGACCGTTGAATTGTATAGAAACTGCACTTGCTCCTGAAGCGGAAAGATTTGAACTGGTGGTGCTTGCTGCAGTTCCGCCAGCTCCGCCGCCGCCGCCGCCGCAGGAGAACATTACCAGAGAAAAAGCGCATACTAGAACTGATAAAACGCAAAAAAACTTTCTCATATTATCCCTCCATACTATCAACAATCTTCACTTGTATTAAAAAAATAAAACAATTACTCAATTTGTATTGTAAGTCCATACCTCCCAGTTGTCAAGTTTACAAAGGGAAAACATATTGCTTTTGAAAGCTTAACAAGCTACTATGGGACAATGACATGGGTTCTTCTTGTTTTGTTGTACGGACTGCTGAAAGGTTCAAGGGCGCTTGCAAAGAAAAAGGCGATGTCAAAAAATTCCATAATGGAAGTTCTTTTGGCGTACACGATCCTTTCGTTTGTGTTTGTAATTCCGCAGGCAAAAAATGCCGGCGGGCTTGAGAAAAAATTCTATTTTTATATTGCCATAAAATCATTCGTTATTTTTGTAGCATGGATTTTCAGCTTTAATTCCCTAAAACGGCTTCCTGTCAGTGTATACGGTATTCTTGACATGTCCCGTGTCCTTTTTGCTACATTTTTGGGTGTGTTTTTTCTGGGGGAACGGCTCGGCTTTTTGCAGGGGTTGGGCTTGCTTTTTGTCTGTGCAGGACTCTTAATGCTCAAATTCAAACCGCCGTTTTTGAGGCGCATGGCTGTAGCCCCTGTCGCCGTTGAAGCCCAGCCAGAAAAGAAATACTTTGTTTCTTCCGATGTAACGACGTTTTATATAGTTATTGCGCTGGTTTCGTGCCTGCTCAATGCGCTTTCGGGCTTTATGGACAAGATTCTCATGAAAAGCATAACTAGTTCGCAGCTGCAGTTCTGGTATATGCTGTTCCTTGTCCTTTACTATGTGATTTATGTGCTTGTAAAAAAAGAAAAGATTTCGCTTTCGGTTTTCAAAAACAGATGGATCTGGTTGCTCGCCGCAATGTTTGTAATCGGTGACAAGGCGCTTTTTATCGCCAACGGAATGGCAGAAAGCCGTGTTACGGTTATGACCCTCATAAAACAAAGCAGCTGTCTTGTTACGATTTTGGGCGGCTATTTTATGTTCAAAGAAAAAGATACCTTGTACCGGATGTTCTGCGCACTCGTCATTATATTCGGAATTGTCCTCGGCATTTTGTGATGTCCTCACTGCGAAACAGATTTGTGTTTTTTGCGGGGCTGTGTTATTGTATAAGTAGACTATGCGATTCTTTTCAAAAAAACTCATTCCTGTTTTCGCACTTGCTCTGTTTGCGTTTGTATCGTGCAAGCAGAATGAGAATGAAAAATTCTTTTCAATTCCGCTTAACGATTCGTATTCGTATCTGCCGTGTGATGCAGATTCTACCTGCACCGATGCACAAGCCGGCTTTTCCCGTTTTAAAAAGCTGGATGTGTATTACAGAAACCTTGAAAAACTGGCTGACAATAACGGTTCATATCTATGGATAAAGACAGAATTTGAAATTCCTGAACAGCTCAAAGGAAAATCTTTGGGCTATGTTATTCCATACCTGCACTTTGCCGAAAAACTCTGGCTCAACGGCTCCTACATCGGAGGTTACGGACAGTTCCCGCCCGATTTGGAGAGTGCGCAATATGAAACGCATTTTTATACTCTGCCTCAAAGTCTTTTGAATCAGAACGGAAAAAACCTTATTCTCATTAAGGTTTACGTACTCGGCAAGGCTTCTCTCTCAGGCAATTCGTTCATTTCGGAACTTGAGGACGCAAAACGTTTTACAAAAACTCATTCCTTTTTACATTCAAAATTTTACATGGTGTTTGAAGGAGGAATGTTCTGTGCATTCATGTTATTTCTTCTTCTTTTTATTTCTCGCAAAAAAACAAAAGAATATATGTCGTTTGCGCTTTTGAACTTTTTCTCAATCTCTCTGCTGGCATACTTTTTTGCACCTTCACTTCCCTGGTACAATGGTATGGGTATGCCGTTCCTTTCTTTTATAAAGTTCGGGTTGTGCTGCAGTACTTATGCAATTGTGTATTTTTCTTCATCGTTTATGATTCAGTTTGTGCAAATACAGGAATCAAAACTCCTGCTTATAATCCGAATCGTGATTTTTTTAGCGGCAGGTGCAATTACTTTTGCTGTTCCGACTTATCAAGATTTGATGAAAATATGTCCGGTAATGATGGGACTGGTAATATTGCAACTGTTGTTCGGGCTTGCAGCTCTCATAAAGGCTCTGTGTAACAAAAATCTGAGGGCTAATGCCATAATTCTTTTGGTCTGTTTTTCTTCAACGCTTTTTTCGGGTATAATGGATATTGTTGTGCGCGAGGTTTTCAGAATAAACGATTTGCCGTATCTGACCGTTTTCGGTTGGCAGGGTACAATAATTATGTTCCTGTATGTGCTTTCTGTACGATACAACAAGGTTTACAGGCGCAACGAATACCTGAACGAAAAGCTTGAACAGGAAGTTGCCTCTCAGACGGTTCAGCTTTCGCGTGCAAAGGAAGCCCTTGAACGGCAGATGGAAAGGGCGCAGATAGATTTGGAGATGGCATCCATAGTACAGCAAAAGTTCCTGCCCGGTCTGGACAAAAAGTTTTTGGGCTGGGATATTGCAATCTGTTATGAACCGCTTTCTTCCGTATCAGGAGACTTTTACGACTATTATGTACAGAACGACAGGCTTACGGGGCTTTCGCTGTTTGATGTTTCCGGTCATGGTATTTCGGCAAGTTTAATCACAATGCTTGCCAAAACTACGGTTTTCCGTTCCTATACCGAAGGCTGCAAATCCGGTGATTCCGCTTCCGAAATACTGCGTAAGATGAATGAGATGCTGATCAACGAAAAGGGGAATGTTGACAACTATCTTACCGGTCTGCTCGTTAAAATCGGTTCTTTTTTCCGAAACGGCGCATGCGACATAGAGGTTGCCAATGCCGGTCATCCTTGCCCGCTGCTGTTCTCGTACGAGGAAGACAGGGTTTCTGATTTGCGTTATCCCGATCCGTCCTGTCAGTACGGAGCAATCGGCATAAAGGGAATAGCGGTTTCGTTCCCGTTGATTTCGTTCCAGATGCTTCCGGGCGACATTCTTGTGCTTTATACGGACGGACTTACCGAAACAATGAACAAAAACCGTGAAGAATTCGGCAAGGAACGTATACGAGAGCTTTTGCTTAACAACAGCGGCAAATCCGCGCGCGAAATTATACACACCTTTCTTGACGGCCTAAAGACTCATACTGCCGGCAATCCCCGCGAAGATGATTTAACAATAATCGTTTTAAAGCGTGAACAGGCGGACGAATACATAGAAGAACTTGAAGGATAGATACTATATATGTATCAGGGAGAAATTATGTCAGACAAAACAATAGTGCTGGATGGAACAAAAACAAAAAAAACTACGCCGGATATGGTAGGCTTGTTCTTTGAAGATATAAACATGGCTGCGGACGGCGGTTTGTATGCGGAACTTATTGAAAACCGTTCCTTTGAAGCAATAAAAAGTAAAGGTACAGGACACAATTATGTGCTTGCGGAAGACAATCTTTATGCCTGGAGTTCCGCCGACGGACACGATGAAAACCTTGAAATCTCGTGCAATGAGCCGGTTCACGCCGCTAATCCGCACTATCTGCGTTTTACGGCAAAAGAAGACGGGCAAGGTTTCCGTAACAAGGCGTATGACGGCATTTTTCTCAAAAAAGGTCAGTCATGCAAGGTTTCGTTTTATGCAAGGGAAGTTTCGTACCTTGAAGGAAGCATCCGCGTTTGCGTTGCTAAGGGCAGCAAAGTTTTTGCTGACGCGGTTGTTCCGTTTACCGTTGCCCAGCCTGCCGAACCTGACGGATACGATGCGATGGTAGGCAACTGCGAGGCAAAAAAATGGATTCGCTACGAAACAAAGCTAACCGCAACGGACAATGTGCAGGGTACATCTTTTGAAATTCACCTTACAAAAAAAGGCTGTGTTGAGTTTGACCTTGTTTCACTGATACCTGACAACGCCGTTGCAGGTATTTTCCGCAAAGATTTGTTTGAAGCCCTGGCAGATTTGCACCCTGCGTTTCTGCGCTTTCCAGGCGGCTGCATTGTTGAAGGAACGAGCCTTTTGCACCGTTATTACTGGAAGGGTACGGTCGGCGACCTTGCTTCGCGGAAGATACAGCCAAACCTGTGGGCTCTGCAGGGAGGCAATACGCTTTTTGACTGGCAGATGCAGGACTGCCACTATATGCAGAGCTATGGCATCGGGTTTTATGAGTATTTTTTGCTTTGTGAACTTTTGTCATCAAAAAAACGCCGCTGCCAGCCGCTTCCTGTTCTGAACATCGGCGTCGCGTGTCAGTTCCGTTCCTATGAAACGGTAAGCATAGAAAGTCCTGAGTTTGCTGAATATATACAGGATGCACTTGATTTGATTGAATTTGCCAACGGTGATACAAACACAAAGTGGGGTTCACTGCGTGCACGGATGGGACATCCCGAATCCTTTAATCTGGAAATGATTGCAATCGGCAATGAACAGTGGGAAAGCCGTCATGTTGATGTTGCTCCGCGCTACCGTGCTTTTGAAAAAGCGATACATGAACGTTATCCCGAAATAAAGTGCCTGGGTACTGCCGGCCCGTTCGTAAACAACGATTTGCACACAAACGCATGGAAATTCTACCGCTCCGAAGTAAAGACCAATCCCGCATTTACCTACGCGGTTGACGAACACTATTATGTTGCGCCGGAATGGCTTTACGAAAATGTCGGCTTTTATGACGAATACCCGCGTGATGTGGGCGTTTTTGCGGGGGAGTATGCGGGGCATGATGTGAATCTTACAAACTCCATAGAAGCCGCTCTTGCTGAAGCAGCCATGATGACCGGAATGGAACGCAATGGTGACGTAGTAAAACTTGCCAGCTATGCACCGCTCTTAAACAGAATCGGGCATTCCGAATGGACACCTGATATGATTTGGTTCGATGCGGAGTCTGTTATTCTCACACCAAGCTATTATGTGCAGAAAATCTTTTCGGATTATGCCGGAACGGATGCTGTTGATCTTGCAGGACAGGAAAAAACGCTTTGGGCTGAAAAGCTGTATGTTTCGGCGGTAAAAGCGGACGGAAAAACAATACTTAAGATTGTAAACGCTGCAGATAGTGAGCAGATTTTGCAGCTCAAAGCCACGGACGGCAAGCCGCTTTGTGCCGACTGCGAAACGGTTACGCTTGCGGCGGCTACGGGAAAAGCGGTTGTTCCGATTGCCAACGGCTCGGTTGACCCTGACGGACCTAACAAGGCAATCAGCGCAAGCAGGATGAGCAATGCGGAACTGTGTCGGATGCGGTTCCCTGAACGGTGCGGTTATTCTGCAGCAAAAAAGACTGTTTCCGGTTCAGTGCAGATTCCGGCAAAAAGCGTACTCGTGCTTAAATTCTAACTTTTGTGATTACGGTTTTTCAGCAGTTTGTTCATTTTGTTTGCTGCGTCCGACTCGATTTTGTAGGATAGTACCGAAACCAGAACATATACAAGAATTATTATTGTCTCAAAACCGATAACTGTTTTTGTGTTCTGCGCCGAAAACCACTCCATCTTAAAGCCGATTGCCAGAACGCACGCGTTTATGACAAGAAAATAGCCGATTTGCATGAGAATCATTGTTCGTTTTGAATATTCAACGTTTGCAAGAAACGGAATGTAGCATAATGCGGAAACTGCGCCGATCAAAAGGATACACCAGATGTCGCTCATTCTGAAGTGTGAGCCTGCTCCAAAAAAGATGGTCGTATATATTGTTGCCAGTAAAAAAATTGCTGTGCATACTCTTGTAAATATATTTATAATAAATGCTATCTTTTCTTTCATTTTCTTATACTCCTAAAGACCTAATAATTCTTTAAGCAGACTTACATAATTCCGCGAAATAATTACTTTGTAGCCGTTCTGCAGAACCGCCTCAAAACGTCCGCCGAATGCGGGCGAAAGGCTGTCGATTTTGTCAAGATTGACGATGACGGCTTTGTTCGCCCTGAAAAATACGTCACGGGGAAGTTCATCCTCAAGCATATAAAGCTTGTATTTTGTTTCAAAAACATCATTCGCGGTATAGGCAAACACTTTGTCGTCAACTGATTCAAAGTACAGGATGGATTCAGGATCAGTGAGAACAATTTTGCCGTCTTTGTAAAAGTTCATCTTTGTTTTACCGGTCTTAAACTGATTAAGAAGCTTTGTAATACTGTCCGACAGATAATCACACTTAACGATTATCTCGTCTTCTTCCCCCGGCTGTTTTTCGACTACCGTTATTTTCATGATTATAATATTGTATCATTCTTTCGGGGTTTTTGCTCGCAAATTCCGCCTTTTACTGCTAAACTGAAAACAGGCATAAAAGCAGGAGTGAGAAATGATAAAGTTAGAACACAGGATTGAAGCAGACAAAATCCGAAAACAGTTTTCAGAGGGTGATGCAAAGCGTGATGCTGATCAGAAAACTCCGGACGACGTAATTCGCTTTGATGATATCATTTACGGTGACGACAAAGAATTCCGCAAGTGGCAGCTGCTTGATGTTTACCGCCCGAAAAGTGCGGGGCAAAGTCCTGCTCTTGTAAAATTGCCTGTGATTGTGATAGTACACGGAGGTGCCTGGGTTTACGGCGATAAGGATGTTTATCAGTTTTACGGAATGCGTCTTGCCCGCCGGGGATTTGCTGTTGTGAATTATTCTTACCGGCTTGCTCCTGAAAAAAAGTTCCCGTCATCGATGCAGGACACGGAAAAAGTGTTCCGGTGGATTTCTGATAACGCTGAACAATACGGATTTGACACACAGAACGTTTTTGCGGTCGGGGATTCAGCCGGGGCTCATCTTCTTGCATTGTATGCTTCCGCCTTGAGCAATGCGGAATATGCAAAGAATTTCCCGTTTATCAGCAGGAAAAATTTAACGCTTCGTGGTATTGCGCTTAACTGCGGCAAATACAAGATGGACGATGAACGTGAAAAAGAATTGCAGACTGACTTGCTTGTCGAGATTCTTATGCCGAAAGGCGGCACTGCGGAAGAACTGAATTTGATTGATGCGTCCGCTCACGTCACGAAAGATTTTCCGCCTTCATTTGTTATGACTTGTAGGGGCGACTTTCTTGTGCAACAGGCACCGCTTATCATGAACGCCCTCAAAACAGCCGGAGTTCCATACGAATACCGCTGTTACGGTACGGACGAAAAACCACTCTGGCATGTGTTCCATTGTGATCCGCACCTGCCGGAAGCAGATATATGCAACGATGAAGAGTGTAATTTTTTCAAAAAATTGATGGGGTAAGCAGGGGAACTGTGGAGCGACTTGCAGCATGACTTGTACGGTTGAAACGAACTAAAATGCGTTTTTGCAGATTTGGTTCGGTATAGCATCAGGAAGCTTATTCTTCCGCTCTCAAAGCTCGTTCAGCAAATTCTTATAGAATTGCACTGTCTCAAGCAGGGTGTTTATACTGATTTTTTCGTCGACGCCGTGAATCATGGCGCGGTCGGCTTTAGACATGTACATTCCGCTGAACCTGTACACTTTGTCTGTGATGCTGCAATAATGTCTTGAATCGCTGCACGCCATCATGAGATATGGGCTTACGATGATGTCCGGCCATGTCTTGTTGATTGTGCTGCAAAGCGCGTTCCACTGCGCGCATTCGGTGTCAGATTCTATAGAAGGATTGTTCTCGCTTACAAGGCTGATGCTGATTTCAGCGTCTTTGCCGGCGGCCTTGCGCGCAAGCTTTTCGATTCTCGCCTTTGATTTTTCAACTGTGTCGCTGCCGAGAAGCCTTAAATTCAGCCCGACAACAGCCCC
>JAEEQG010000002.1 GCA_016285185.1 Spirochaetota bacterium | reverse complement strand
GTACGAAAGGAACTTGTTAAAACAGTTTCGGATGCGGTGGTAGTTCAATAGCAGTTAGATACACCAGAACCGGCTTTGATACAAAGCCGGTTTATAACCATATTCTAATGATAACACAAAAACTGATAACAAGCTTTTTTTAAAAAAGTTAGTTCAACTGGATTTGCCAGCTTTCTGTCCTTAAAAAATAAAATATATACAAAATCTCTAAATATGGTATAATGTTTGTATTGTTAATTCAAAAAAACATTTTATAGATTCAGTTGACTATAGATTTTTAGGAGTAATGAAGTGGCAAAAAAGAAAATGCGTGTTAAGCTTGCAGCTAAGCTTTTGTTTATGTATCTCGCTGTAGGACTTGTTGTAAGCTTGACAATTGGTACAGTTGCATATGGAGCAGCTTCAAAGAGTATGGTTCAGAGTGTATACGCCCATATGGACGCAGTTTCAACTGATGTAACACACCAAATTATTGCTATAAATGACAGACACTTTCAGATGCTTCATGCTCTTGCAGAGCTTAGTATAATGAAAGATGAATCTATTCCACTGGAGGTCAAGCAGAAACAGCTTGTGAATATTGCCTCTACTGTCGGTTCGAACTGTGAAAATATTGCCTTTTATGATGCAGAAGGAAATGCAATTACAGCAGACGGTCGTCTTATAAATTTTGCTAAAAGACCTTATTTTTCAGAAGCATTTGCCGGAAAAGACTTTGCTTCTGATCCCGCTTTGAGTGCCGTAACAAATTCTGTTCTTCAGCATTACAGTGTTCCTGTTTATAACGAAAACAAAAAGCCGATCGGTGCAATCGTAATGGTTATCAGTGGCAATACAGTTTTGTCTACAATTGAAAAAATCGATATGGGTGGCGGAATGCATCCGTCTGTTTTAAACTGGGCAACAGCCACCACTGTTGCAAATGCAAATTCGGCTGAAACAGAGAAAAGTGAAGATGATGGTGGAGCAAAACTTGACGAAAATGAAGGTCTCGGGCTTGTTCTTTCAAATATTTTTCAGGGAAAAGAAGGAATCGAAGACTTTGTTGACCCGAATATTCATGTTCATCTTATTGCTGCTTATAAAAAAGTTCCGAATACAACATGGACAGTTTTTACTGTAGCTCCATATGATGTTTATTTTGGATCACTGAAATCAGTCAGAAAAATAACAGCCTATATTGTCAGTATAGCAACCATAATTTCAGCTGTAATTATTGCTCTTTTGATAACTCTGCTTATCAAGCCGCTTAGGACCGTAAAAGAATCTGTTAACACAATTTCAAGCGGAAACGCGGATCTTACACAGCGTATTCCTTCCGTTACGAATGATGAAATCGGTGATGTTGTAGACGGCTTTAACGCATTTGTCGAAAAACTTCATGGCATTGTTTCAAACTTAAAGAACTCAAAAGAAGATTTGATTTCTGTAGATGCTGACCTTCAGACAAGTACAAAGGATGCATCATCTTCAATCAAGGAAATTATTTTGAATATTGACAGCGTAAACGATCAGATTGGCTCGCAGGTTGATTCTGTTCAAGAAACAGCCGGTGCTGTCAATGAGATAAGCGCGAATATTGAATCACTTGAACACATGATTGCTTCCCAGGCAACATGTGTTTCACAGGCTTCTACCGCCGTTGAACAGATGATTGCCAACATTGATTCTGTAAACAATTCAGTAAACAAGATGATAGAATCGTTCAAACAGCTTGAGCGTCATTCAAACGATGGTTCCAATAAGCAAAGTAATGCGAACGAAAAGATTATGCAAATTAACGAGCAGTCTAAGATGCTGCAAGATGCGAATGCTGCCATTGCAGGTATTGCGGAGCAGACAAACTTGCTTGCTATGAATGCGGCGATTGAAGCTGCGCACGCCGGAGAAGCCGGTAAAGGTTTTGCCGTTGTTGCTGATGAAATCCGCAAACTTTCAGAAACTTCTACAGACCAATCTAAGACAATCGGTTCTGAGCTTAATAAAATTCAAGAAACGATTCAAGCAGTTGTTAATGTTTCAAACGAGACTAATACCGCATTCTCGGCAATCGAAACGAGCATAAGCGAAACAAGCGAGATTATTGCGCAGATTAAGGGTGCAATGGAAGAGCAGCAGACTGGTTCCAAGCAGATTATCGATGCGCTCCAGTCTATGAAAAATTCTACTTCAGAAGTTCGCGCCGCCTCTAACGAGATGATGAACGGAAACAAGCACATTCTTGCCGAAGTTCAGAAGCTGCAGGATGCAACAGACCTTATGAAAGACAAAATTCTGGAAATGCATGTCGGTGCAGACCGCATCAATGAAACAGGAACTACGCTTTCAATAATTTCGGACAAAGTTGCTAACAATATCAAGCAGATTGGCTCTGAAATTGACCTTTTCAAGATTTAAGGCGATAAAATCATTGCAAATTATTCCTGTTGAGAACATTGTGCAAAGCCATTGAATCAAACCTTGACAAATCAGTGATGTAATGTTATTGTCTAGTTAGTTGATTTAATAAATCAACTAATTCTGACACTGGAGACACTTTTAATTGAAATTCGGTTTTTTTGATGACGCAAACGGTGAATATGTAATAAACACACCACAGACTCCGTATCCTTGGATCAACTATCTTGGAAACGAACAGTTCTTTTCATTGATTTCTAATACAGCAGGCGGTTACGCATTTTATAAGGACGCAAGACTCCGCCGTCTTACACGCTACCGCTACAACGATATTCCGCTTGATAACAACGGACGCTATTTTTACATCACAGACGGTGATACAGTCTGGAATCCCGGCTGGAAACCTATGCGTGTCGACCTTGATTCTTTTGAGTGCCGTCACGGATTTGGCTACACAAAGTTTTCTTCATCAAAAAACGATGTAAAAGCTGACGTTCTCTATTTTGTACCCAACGGAACAAACGCCGAGATTCAGACCCTGACTCTCCAAAACAACGGTAAAAAAGCAAAAAAACTTTCCGTTGTTTCGTTCATAGAATGGTGTCTTTACAATGCGCAGGATGATACAACAAACTTTCAGAGAAACTTTTCCACAGGCGAAGTAGAAGTTGCTGACGGTGGTTCTGCCATTTACCACAAGACCGAATACCGCGAAAGACGCAATCACTTTGCTTTCTACTCCGTAAACTGCAAGGTAGACGGATTTGACACGGACAGGGAAACATTCCTCGGTCTTAACAACAACTTGGACGAACCTGTAACAATTATCGAAGGCAAAAGCGGAAACTCCGTCGCAGACGGCTGGTCTCCTATTGCCTCACACCGCATCAATTTTGAACTTAAACCGGGAGAATCAAAGGATTTTATCTTTATTCTCGGTTATATCGAAAACGATGAAAACAACAAATGGGAAGCCTCTGTACCAAAAGGTCTTTTGCAGACAAACCAAAAGTTAAAGTCAATCAACAAAGAAAAGGCTGTTGCCCTCCAAAAGAAATTTGCAACAATGGACGCCGTTCAAAAAGCATTTGATGAACTTAAAGCTTTCTGGAACGAGACACTCTCCCACTTTACGCTCAAAACAGATGATGAAAAACTCAACCGTATGTCGGTCTGGAATCAGTACCAGTGTGTTGTTACATACAACTTTGCACGTTCCGCCAGCTACTTTGAAAGCGGTATCGGACGCGGTCTCGGATTCCGTGATACATCCCAGGACATGCTCGGCGCAGCGCACCAGCTGCCTAAAGCCCGTATCCGCGAACGCCTGTACGATGTTGCAGCTACACAGTTTGAAGACGGTTCCGCATATCATCAGTTCCAGCCGCTTACCAAACGCGGAAACGCTGATATCGGTTCAAACTTTAATGATGACCCGCTGTGGCTTGTACTCGGCGTAGGTAACTATATCCGCGAAACAGGTGATGAGGATTTCCTCAAAATCGATGTTCCGTTTGATAACAGCGAAACAAACAAAGCTACAATGTTTGAGCACCTCAAACGTTCTTTCCGCTATATTGTAAACCACATCGGTCCCCATGGACTGCCGCTCATCGGCCGCGCCGACTGGAACGACTGTCTTAACCTGAACTGCTTCAGCAAGGACCCCAACGATTCTTTCCAGACTTGTACAAACAAGGAAGGCAAAAACGCAGAATCCGTGATGATTGCACAGATGTTCGTTTTTGTTGCGCCGGATTATGCCGCAATGTGCCGCATTATGGGTGACGAAGCCGAAGCCAAATTTGCCGAAGAACAGGCCGCAAAGATGGAAGAACAGATTTGCAAGGCTGGCTGGGACGGCGAATGGTACATCAGAGCTTATGATGACTTTGGAAAGAAAATAGGTTCAAAAGAATGCGAAGACGGTAAAATCTTTATTGAAACACAGGGCTTCGGCTCAATGGCAAAAATCGGTGCTGACAAAGGTTACCCGATAAAAGCATTGGACAGCGTAAAGAAACACCTTGATACAAAATACGGAATTGTCATTCTTGACCCGCCGTATAAGGAATATCACATCGAGCTCGGCGAGGTTTCTTCATATCCGCCGGGATACAAAGAAAACGGCGGTATCTTCTGCCACAACAACCCGTGGGTAATCATCGGCGAAGTTGTAAACGGAAGACCTGAAGAAGCATGGGAATACTACAAAAAGATTGCGCCTGCATATCTTGAAGATATAAGCGAAATCCACAGACTGGAGCCTTATGTTTATGCACAGATGGTAGCAGGAAAAGAAGCACGCCGCCACGGTGAAGCAAAGAACAGCTGGCTTACGGGAACTGCAGCCTGGAACTTTGTAGCACTTTCACAGTACATAAGTGGTCTTCGTCCTGAATATGACGGTCTGCGTGTTGAACCGCGCTTCCCGAAACACATTAAAACCGCGGAAATGACACGTATCTATCGCGGAGTAACTTACAAAATCTCTGTAATAAATAAAAATCCTACAGGAAATGTATCTCTGACGGTAGAAAGCGGTAATGCATCAATCAACGGAACTGTCGTAAGTTCAAATGATAAATCCGGAACAGTGTGCCTAAAGGCTGTTATCGGATAATAAAAAACTCTCTCCTTTTTTGGCTGACTCATTGTCAATGAGTCAGCCTTTTTTATTCTGAAGCATTACATCAGCTGTTCAAGTTTTTCTCTGATAAATTCACTTTTTTCGCGCAGTCCGATTTTTCCTGTCTGCAGTATGAGCATGTTAGGCTTGTGCGGATCAAGTCTGACTCTGCCGGCATTCTCTTTTATAAGCCGCAGGACTTTTTCTACTGAAATATTCGATACCTTTGCAAAATCAACGCTGACCTCGCCGTTCCTTTCCTTTAATGTGGAAATATAAAGCTTTTTGCAGATAATCCTTATTTCAGCTAGTGAGAGCAGACTCTGGACCTCATCAGGTATGGGACCAAAGCGGTCTGTAAGCTCAAAATAAACTTGTTCCAACTCTGATTTGGTGTTGACAGACGCAATCTTTTTATAGACTTCCATCTTTGTCTGAGGATTTGTTATATAGGTTTCGGGAATAAATCCGCTGTACTCGAGTTCAAGCAAAGTTTCGTGCTCTTCCTGATAGTTTTCGTCCGAAAGCCGCTGTACGGCTTCTTCAAGCAGCCGCAGATACAAATCAAAACCGACCGAATAAACATCACCGGACTGGTCTTTGCCGAGCAGGTTGCCTGCACCGCGTATTTCCATGTCTTTCATGGCAATCTTAAAGCCGCTGCCAAGTTCGGTAAAGTCGGAGATTACCTGAAGACGCTTCATCGCTATTTCGGAGAGAGACTTGTTCTCAGGATAAAGCAGGTATGCATAAGCTTTGCGGTCACTGCGGCCTACCCTTCCGCGCAGCTGGTACAGCTGTGAAACGCCGTACATATCGGCTCTGTCTATGATAATTGTGTTTACGTTTGGAATATCTATACCGTTCTCAATAATTGTCGTGGAAACAAGCACGTGAAAACCGCCCATCTTAAACCGGCGGAAAATGTCGTCAAGTTCTCCTGCGCTCATCTGACCGTGCGCAATATCAATCAGCATTTCGGGAACAAGCTGTTCAAGTTTTCTTCTGGTTTCTTCAAGCGTTTCTACCCTGTTGTGCAAAAAGAATACCTGTCCGCCGCGCTCTACTTCCTGCCTGATTGCTTTTGCAACGCGCTCGTCATTATAGGCATCGATCACCGTTTCGATAGCCTGGCGGTTCTGCGGCGGCGTATTAAGGATACTCATGTCGCGGATTTTGAGCATACTCATGTGCAATGTGCGTGGAATAGGAGTTGCGCTCATGGCAAGCGAATCTATGTTGGTTTTGAGCTCTTTAAGACGTTCCTTGTCTTTGACGCCGAACCGCTGTTCCTCGTCAATTATCATCAGTCCCAAATCCTTAAAGACAACGTCTTTCTGTATTATACGGTGGGTTCCGATAATAATGTCCAGCTCGCCGTTTTTAAGTTTTTCAAGCGTTTTTTTCTGTTCCGCCGGCGGAATAAACCTTGAAAGTTGTGCAATTTTTACGGGAAAGTTTTCAAAACGTTCCACACAGTTTTCGTAATGTTGTTCCGCAAGAATCGTCGTAGGCGCAAGCAGGGCAACTTGTTTTCCGCCCATGACGGCTTTAAAGGCGGCGCGCATGGCGACTTCTGTCTTTCCGTAGCCAACGTCACCGCAGATAAGCCTGTCCATGGGAACTGGCTTTTCCATATCCGCCTTTACTTCTTCTATACATGTAAGCTGATCTTCCGTTTCCTCATACGGAAAGGCGGCATCAAAGGCAATCTGAAACTCGCCGTCTTTCGGAAACGGAAAGCCTCTTGCCGCCTTTCGCTTTGAATAAAGCAGAATAAGCCTTTGCGCAATATCTTCAACAGACTGTTTGACACGGTTCTTGCGGTTTTCCCAGCTCTTGGAACCTAGCCTGTCGAGTTTAGGATCGTTACCCTCATTGCCTATATAGCGCTGGACAAGGTTTACCTGTTCAATCGGAATAAAAACGTTTTCTTCATCCGCATATTCGATCTTTATGTAATCACGTTCGTTGCCGCCGGTCTTTACTCTTTCGATTCCTTTGAATAATCCGATTCCATAATTTACATGGACAACATAGTCACCGGGATTAAGCTCGACAAAGGTATCGATTACCGCACTCTTTGTATACCGAGTGGATTTGGGGATGTGTTTTCTTCTGCCAAAGATTTCGTTTTCCTGTATCAGCAGGATTTTTTCGGAAGGAATTCCAAAACCTGCGGAAATCGGCAGCGGCACTATATGAAGTTGCGGAAAATCCTTAAGCAGCTCGCCTATTCGCAAAGCCTGATTTTCGGACTCGGCGTATATAAAGATTTTCCAGCCGTCATCCAGCAGGGATACAAGCTGTTCTTTGAGGTATGTAATGTTACCGAAAAAGCTCCTCGGCGGGTCTGTTTCAAGTTTGAACTTTTCGGCTGTCTCGGATTCTTTGCCGTGAATTGTCCTCAGGTATATGTTTTTTTTGTGCTTTTTTTCGATTTCATCAAACTTGAGGAGAATATCCTCCGGTACAGGAACTTCAGAAACACTAACTGCTTTTTTATACAAGCCCGCATATTCTCGCTCAAGGCTTTCCTGTGCATTGATGAGCCTGTCATAGTCCATATACATGACGGGAGTATCCGCAGGGAAATAATCTGCCACAGAACATGGATTGTCACCGAAAACCAAAGGATAAAAGAGTTCTTCGCCCTCACTTTCTTTTGAAACGGAGAGTTCAGTAAGCAGGTTTTCACAACCTGCGGGAAAATCGGCTTGTTTCTTTTCTATTGCCTTTCCGAGTTTTTCTACAAGTTCATCTGTCCAGACGACTTCTTTCATTGGATAAATGACAAGTGAATCAAATGAACTGACGGATGTCTGGTCTGAGGTATTGAATGAACGGATTTTATCGACCGTATCAAAGTCAAATGTTATTCTGTGGGCAAAATCTTCGCCCGGCATGTATATATCAAGAACCTCGCCACGCAGGGTGAATTCGCCTTTTACTGTAACGCGCGGGACACGAACATATCCGTTTTGAACAAGTCTTTCGGCCAGGCTCTGCGGATCAAAGCGATCGCCTTTACTGATTGAAAACAACAGTGATTTTTCGTATTCAGGCGGCGGTACAGGAGTCAGAAAAGCGCGCTGCGTCATTACAAAAATACACGGCTTTTCATTTTTTGCAAAAGCTTTGTCTTTTCTTGATGCAAGTTTTGCCAAAAAGGCCGCGCGTTCTCCAAAAACAAGAGAGCCTTTTGAAGCAGGACGGTACGGTACAAGTCCCCACCACGAAAACTTATTAATTACAACCGGATTTTCCGTTTCGCCCGTTTTGTTGTCTTTCTGAGGCGGAAAAGCTCCCTTAAAATCCGTGTACAAGGCTTCGGCATCTTTTTCGGTCGGAACAACAATAATCAAATCGGTATCACAGGCGGCCGGGACTTTTGTTCCATATTGCAAACTGCGCATAGCAGCAGCTTTTTTTGAATTGATATATTCGGCGATAAAAAAGCCGTACAGACCGTTTTGAATTCCTTCTATTTCCTGTGGATATACATTTTTTTCGAGAGACAAAATGAGTTTTTTCATTTCATCCCAAGAATGAATTTCATTCTGTAACAAATCAGGGTATAAGGTATTCATATAAATAGTCCGATATAATTAAAAGGAGCATGTCGTGAAACGTATTCTTTTTTTTATTATAACTATTTTTTTAATTTTTACACAACAGATTTTTTCTGAAGATTTTACAGATTCAATGAAAGGCGCCGAGGTTTCCATAAAGTTTTACAATAAAACCATGTATTATCCCGGCAATGATGTTGATAACCCTGTAAATGTCAAGGTTACAATTGCAAATAAAGGTTCTGATACAATTCATTTCAAGCTTGCCGAAGACAGAATGTTCAGCATAGATTTTACAGCTTATACAGTAAAAAACGTAAAACTTGAGCATTCAAGCAATTTTATCAAAAAAAGAAGTACAACACAGACTGTTTTTTTCAGAGAGATTTCTCTTGAACCAGGTGAAGAATATTCATTTGTTGAAAACGTTAAGGACTATTTAATTATTCCTGAATCTTCCGTTTATTATCTGGAACTCCAGTTTTATCCCGAACTTTTCAGAAATCAGTATGCGGCGATTAAAACAAGTGCAGGAACCACAATATCAACAACAACAAAATCAAATGTTTACTTTATAACCAACAGACTGACACTTGAAGTAAAACCATCTCCGAGTGCTGCTGCTATAGCTGCTCTGCCTCTTTCAAATTCAAACAAAGATATTCTTAAATCGCAGAATATTGCACCGGATCAGGTTGTTGAACAGACAATCATTGCCCGTCAGAGAAGTTTGTGGGATCAGTTCTTCCTTTACATGGACATCGAAGAAATGCTCATGTCAAATGCTACAAGAAGCCGCAAATACCGTGCAGAATCAGCCGATATGCGTGCGCGTATGCTTGAAAACTACAAACTCGACTTGCAGCAGGCAAAACTTGATACTGATATTGTTGCAATTCCTGAAAAATTCTTTATTGAACGGACACTTTATTCCGCAACAGAAGGTACTGTTACTGTAAAAGAATGGTTCGCTTACGACACATACAAAGAAATTAAACGTTATACATATTATGTACGCAAACGCGACGGAATATGGCAGATATACGACTACAGTGTTGAAAATCTTGGAACAGAATGAAAACACTGCTTGTCTCTGAAGACCAGAATGCATTGGAAAACACTTCCCAATACCTGCAAAGTATTGGGAGTGAAACCATCTGTTACCACAATGCGCTCAAAGCTCTCGATAATCTTGATGAAATTTCTCCACACATGATTATTATTGACGCGGAATGTTTTCCTCGTCTTTGGAAAGTTTTGGTTCAGTTTATTGAATGTGATCCAAAATTTGAAAAAACTTTGTTTGTTCTTATCTCAAACGAAGAACAGAGTGACGAAGAACAGGAAAAAATGGAACAACTTGGTATCAAACGGATTATTTCTCCTGATCTTTCAGAGACAGATAAAAAAGTAATTTATAACCTTCTTACACAAAATAATTTAATTTCAGAAAGAGATTCCACAACTTTTATCTTTACACATCCTTTGACGGATGCGATAATTACAGGCCAAATAATCAGCATGTTTTCTTCCGTTATAATTTTTTCGCCTGAGAAAAAAATGCTTACTAATGATATAAAACCAGGGACTATAATAAAATCCTGTACTCTAAAAATCGGTCAGGCTGTTACAGAACCTGTTGTCAAGGTTCTTAAAAACGATTCCACTATTCAGTTTCAGATAATTTAACTATTCAACAGGTCTGTAAAAATCAAGAATAGACCTTCCGTATACACGCTCATCAGTTCTAACATAATTACCAATTCTTTCATCCAGATGTCTCTCTGAAGGACGGTGTATCAGAAGCACTCCGTCATTCTTAAGTTTTCCAGTATCTGAACAACGAAGTATCAGATCCTGATGATATTTGTACGGGAACGGCGGATCGAGAAAAACAACATCATATTGTTCCTTGTTGCGCTTTATATAAAGCTCCACCGCCATAAAATGACAGTTAATTTTTACAGGTGAAATTGAAACATTTTCGAGAATTGTACTGACTTTCAGTTTGTCTTTTTCGACCAAATCTATTTTTGTCGCACCACGTGAAGCTGCTTCCAGTGAAAGAATACCTGAGCCGGCAAACATATCCAAAAAAGATTTGCCTGTCAAATCACCCAGAATGCTGAACAGTGATTCACGCATCCGATCCATTGCAGGGCGTATTATGCCGTCAGGACATTTTATTATTCTTCCGCAAAGCGTTCCACCTGTTATCCTCATCGCCCTAACCTGTTATAGTCTTTAATACAAGGGGATTATGAAGGCGGCTGTCAGGAGTATCCGAATATGTTACAGCACTATTCAAAATCGGCATAGCAAAATCAAAGCATTTTTCATCTTTGCCATAAACTTCCATTATTACATCGCCTTTGCAAACCTTGTCACCGGAAATTTTCCGCAGTATCATTCCAGCATCTGGACAAACATCTTCATCGGTACGGTTTCTTCCGACGCCAAGACTGCAACCTGCTACACCTGTTTTATATGCTTCAATGTAAATATATCCGTCTTTTTCTGCTACTAATTCCCGTTTATGCGGACTGCGTCTTTTGCCAATCTCTTTTTCAAGTTTTGAAACATTTCCGCCTTGTAATTCCACGTTTTTATAGAATAAATCCAATGCAGAACCGTTATTAACTGCCTTTATGCACTTTTCGCGGCCTTCTTCAAGCGTACGCGCTTTATTGCCGAACACACACATGTGCGCACCTAGAGAATATGTAAGTTCCATAACATCAGGCACATCAGCACCCTGCAAACATTCAACGGTTTCTTCAATTTCAAGGAAGTTACCGATTTTTCTTCCGAGAGGCGTGTCCATGCAGGTCAATAATGCGGCAGATTTTTTGCCCATCGATTTTAATGTGTTTACCATACAGACCGCTAAATCTTCCGCAAGCTCCGGAGTTTTCATAAATGCACCGTTGCCGTACTTTACGTCAAGTACAAGGCAGTCGGAACCTTCGGCGACTTTTTTAGAAAGAATACTAGCCGTTATAAGCGGAATGGATTCTACAGTTCCCGTAACATCGCGCAGTGCATACAAAAGTCGGTCCGCAGGAACAATCTGCTTTGTCTGTCCTGTCATTGCATAACCGCACTGTTTTATAATATTGCAGAACTCCGTCTGCGAGAGTCCTACTTTGTAGCCGTCAATTGATTCAAGCTTATCAAGTGTCCCGCCTGTGTGTCCCAGCGCGCGTCCGCTCATCATCGGTACACTGACACCGCATGCGGCAACAATTGGTGCAAGCGGAAGCGAGATTTTGTCGCCGACTCCACCGGTAGAATGTTTATCAACAAAAGGATTGGGGTTTTTAAGACTGGAAAGGTCAATTGTTTCGCCCGAATGCAGCATAATTTCTGTAAGGTTGCCCGTCTCGGCAAAACTCATTCCGTTAAAATAAACGGACATAAGCCATGCGGCAATCTGATAATCAGGTATTTCACCACGGACATATCCGCCGACAAGGAATTCAAGCTCTTCTTTTGAAAGTTCAGCACCTGAAGTATTAAGAGAATTTCCGCGTTTCTTAAGAATTATATCCACAGCCCTCATGTTTCCAACTCCTGATTGTTTTATTACGCTATTTGATTTTACCACACGATTGAACGGCTTTCCAGTGTATTTAATGAAAAAGATGTTGCTCGGTTTATTAGATAAAATATAAGTTCCTGCAACTGACCGAAAGTTTTTGAATCTATGCTGACTGCGCGTACTTCCTTTGGTGAAAGAAACTGCAGTGCCTGTAGATATAGCAGCGCATTTTTTGAAATTTCAATCGAGCCAGGCGCTTTTGTCGTGTTTTTGCAAGACTTACACAAAAAACCGTTTCCTTCTGCGGAATACAAAACACTTTCAGAATCTTCGTTCCTGTCAAACTCCGTTCCACACGAAAAACATTCAGTTACATCTGGCTGCAGCCCCAACTCGCCCAAATATCGCCACAAAAATCTTAATGTACCTATCCTTGATTCGTTTTCAGAAACCAGATTCAAGCCGTCTAGAAATCCGTTTACAAGAGTAAAAACATTGCCTTCCTCCTGTCCGCCGGCAAATGTTTTTAACACAAGTTCAGAGCACAGGGTTGCAGCCCAGTTTTTGTACAAGTCTTCCCGCAGGGCAGGCCTGAATGCTGAAACATCAAAATCCGTTATTTTGGAAGTTTTACGCACCGGATCTGTATAAATGTACAATGTTCCTGTATGAAACGGCGAAACCATTGAACGCAGTTTGCTTTTAGGACCGCCGTACAACATTGCGGTTGCAATCTGGTTTTCACAGGTCAAATACGAAACGATCCTGTTGCTTTCTCCGCTTAAGGCCGTTTTTAGTATTGTAGCCGGAATTTGTGTGTTTCGCATTTAGTTTTTCTTGCTGCGGGAATTTTTCTTTGAATTTTTCGCAGATAAAACAATTGTTTTTGTTACAGTCTTTCCGGGCAGCAGATCAAGCTTCCAGTATATGCCGAAAGAAGAATATGAATATTTGTCGTCTTCCATAACCGGATATGAATATAACGAGGCAAGATCGTTAACCGCGAACGTCAAAGCTGTATTGACGTTGTTGTCTGTTATTCTAAGCAGGGATATTTGCTCCGCAGAATTATAATGTTCATAAGGCAAATACGGAATTGTTCTTGCGGCTGTACCACATTCAAACAAAAGCTCGTTTTCATTGCAGGATTCAAAGTCCATGTCAATTTCTGATGCAAAATAACCTTCGACTGATTCTGTAGAAATATTTTTGAGATTATATTCCATTTTGACGGAATCTTTCAGGAATTTGTATTTCTTTTTTATTTGCACATTACAGTCATTCAAAACTGCTTCTGTCGAAAAAACTAATTCCTGTTTTACTTTGTCATATTTTTGTTCTGTGTAAAATGTTTCTTCCAAAGGATTCGGTACATAAATTCCTTTTTTCCGCTTTTCGAGGTTTTCAGCGTTAAGAATGCAGTCTTTAAACATTCCAGGTTTTTTTCTTTGAGTTGTACAAACTGAAACAAAATTATGAAAGCATGAAAAGAGATCGTATTCGTATATATATCCGCCGCACGGATTTATATACGCATTGTATGACTGTAGCTGTGCCGCGTATTCGTCGTAGCCGTCCATGTTTATATCGAATGCAAGTAAAGAATCCATAAATGTACCTGATTCACGACTGATTTTTTCCGCCTCTATAAGTGCCTTATACACATTTTTGCGGACAGCCACACTGCGGACATCATCTTTATCATACTGGATATAAGCGGCACCATTCTGTGCCTTCCATAGTTCTTCTCTTGCCGCTTTTTTTCTTTCCTTGTCGCCCCGCATCTGGTTAATCAGTAAAGTTACATAAGTCATTTTAGAATATATCTGCAATATCGCAGGATTAAGCAACATAAATGTTTTTATGTCTGCATGCCGCGATGTATCATATCCATTTGCATCCAATTCTATTATAAGCTTTTTGCTCATTCCAGAATTTATAAAAACCTTTTCAAAGTCAGTTGTAGAACGCACAATCTCAGAAGGTAGTGTGTAATTTATAAAACTCGTCTTGCTCTGAATAAGTTTTGTTAATTGTTCAAACCAGTTTACGGAATATGATTTTTCGATCTGGTCTGGTGAAAAAAAGCAGCAGATTGAAGGCTCTTTTTCGGATTTGCTGTTTTTTTCTTTCAACATTTTGTAAAAACTGTCAGCTGTTACAGCGTTTTCAATCATATCTGTATAAGCAGGCAGTACAAAAATTGTTTTTCCGCCGTCTTCTACAATACACGGTGAACAGATCGGTTGTATCATGTTCTTTTTGCAGATACCGGCATCAAGCAAAACATATTCAATCCCGGCAGATGACAAATTTGAAACAAAGGAAGAGTCCCAAACACTCTCATGTAACCAACAGCCACGTGGTCTGCGTCCAAAATTCTTTCTTATAGAAGTGGTTAATAGTTCAATCTGAGAGACACGGTCAACAGCCTGTAAGATAGGAAACAAGGGGCTATAAAAGCCGCCTCCAAGTATTTCTATCTGCTTGCGGGACAGCATTTCACCTAAAATTGTTATGTATTCGGGATGATTTTTTTGCAACCATTCCAGCGCACTACCTGAAAAATGAAATGTAAATTTTATTTTACTGTTGTTATATAAATATGCTCCAAGTTTTTTATATACAGATTCATACTGTTTTTCATCAAGGGAATTTATAGATAAATTTGTATATATACCAAAACAAAGATTCACTTTTATGACCTTTTACTTTTTAATCACCGAACTTTCTGTTATGTAATATCCTATAGCATAAGTTCCAAAATTTAAAGCCGTTTTTCTCTTTTTTCTGACATTCTGCTATACACTTTGAAGGGCATCCTGTACAAGCTTTCTCCCCCTGAATATATCCCCTTCTGTAATTAATTTTTGCAAGACTATTTTTTACTGAAAAGTTTTCGCTTTCTATCGAAGTACAATTTCCACAACCAGTACAGCCGGTTGAACATATTGTTTTCATCATATCTCCGCCGTGTGCGGCACAAGCTATGTAATGAGATGAATTTTTCGGAATAAGATCTATCAGATTATTGGGACAGGAATCTATACATTTTCCACAGCCTATACATGCGGAGGTTATTACAGCGGTATTATTTTCAATAATTATTGCTTCCTGCGGACATACAGGAACACAGCTTCCAAAACCTATACAACCCCATTTGCATTTTGATTCGCTTTCATATACATTTTTGAACAGTCTGCAATCCTGTACATCTGCATATGTAAAACCTTTTTTTACTACATTTCTTTCTGGATTGCACTTTACTACGGCTTTCATCTCTGTTGCATGCGGTGAACTTTCGGCGTATATAATGTCCAAGTCATTTTTAGAAAAAATTTCGTTTCCTGAAAAAGTGATTTTTTTATCTACAGCCTTTGAAGGGAATATAAACAAGAAAAAATAAACAAGCACAAATCCGATAAGTGTGGTTATTAAAAATATCATTTCAAAACCCCTTTATAAAACCATGCCACCTGCCATGAATAAACAATAAAGAATATGAAGGCGGCACTGAAAAAGACAACAGAAACAGTTTTGAAACTCTGAGGAATGGCAGATCTCTGTAATCGCTGTTTAATGACAAAAATAACCGGTATACCCAAAAACATTGAAAAAACGGCTGTCAGCGAAATAATTATAACATCAGTAAGAACAACACTTTCGTTTACAGCCAGAATTACAATTATCAAACAAAGAAGAACCGATCTTACTGGCTTAAAAGAAAGAATCTTAAAGAAAGTATTTATAATCGAATTGAACAATAAAACAAAAATCACGGCAAAGAGCGGAAACAACTCTTCCAGTTCATAAGGGACGAGGACAAGATTTGTTATTCCCCATACCGACATTGCAGAAAAAATAACACAAAGTGTTACATATACGGCTTCTGAACCAAAATTCTTCAGTGAACCGGAATCAAGAAGGATATGTTTTAATCCTATTCCAAACACATATACTACGGAGGAAGCAAACAAATAATTGACAAATAAATCAGATATCATTGTATTTATAACTCCTCTGAACAATCATCAGTTTGCGGTTTACATAAGCGAAGATTCCAAAGATTAATCCAAGCAGAATCAGTGTACCCGGTATCGAAACAAAAAAATGACCGTCATATTTTACGTTGAACAGGTGTATATATTTTATACCGTCTGATGATGGCAATGAAACAGCTCCGAAAGCGATAATATCCCGGAAAATGAAAAATACAAGGGCAAATAAAGAAAATAAAGTGATTCTGCCGAATGTTTTAAAAAAGTGCATCCAGGGAGAAAATCCCACCGAATCAAGAATGTTGCCAAGCACATAAGAAGAAAAACAAACCAGATAAAGCGAATATCCGGCCGTAAGAGCCATTACAGGCGAATATAATATTAGGAGCTGCTTGTAAAAGATTGTAAACATTGTGAGAATAATCAAAACAATAACAGGTACTTGTTTTTTCATATCCAGTCGTTCAAGCAGGATCTTTGTAAGCAGTCCTGCGCACGCAAGCAGATAAATTTGGATTACTGCCGTAATACCATAGGCAAAATACGGCGGCAAAGGAAGAATAATAGTAAGCGCAGCAACTATGTATATGTAAAAATAGTTTTTTTTCATTTGGTTCCCACCTTTTGAACAGGGAGCAGGAGCTTTGCCCTTTTTGCCCAAAAATCCAATATAGGTTGAGGTAGCTTAATCTCGGAACTGAAATCATATACTTTTCCAGCAAAGATATATTCATCGCCGTCAAAAATATATACAAGCGGCATTGCCCCGTACATTGCCGTTGCCTTTATGATAACTGCATAGCACTCATCATTTGGATATCCCTTTTTGCGTAATTTAAAAACAGCTGAAGAAATCGCAAAAGGAGTTTTTTCAGGAACAAAATCGAGTACCTCATACTCGTTTTCATATGGGGAAAGAACAGTACGCACAGTCTTTGCAAGTCCTGTCTTCCACTGAGTCCGTGCAAAAGTCGTAATAAACAGCAGTCCGATAGAAAATACCAGTAAAACTATAATTGTAATTATAAATTCATATATATTCTTTTTGTTATCGTTCATTTTCTGCCCTTAGTTTTATTTTTGGTATACGGAAAACTGAAAATAGTTGTTCTTCCAGATATTGGATAACCAACGAAAAAGCATTTGTAACAATGACCGTAAAGACAATACCGGCAGGCGAAGTTCCACAGCCGCATATTAAAAAGGCAACAATACCACCGATTATTCCGTAGATTATTTTCCCAAGAATTGAAGCGGGTATGGTTCCATAATAAGGCATAAGGAAAAAAGCTGCAAACAACGTACCGCTTGTTAAAAGGGCAAGCAGGATGTCACCGTTCCAAAATATGCCGGCAGGTAAAAGAGAAAAACAACGCACCAGTATACCATATACAACTATGAAACAGAACGGTATTATCCAGTCAATCATATCAAGCAGAATAAGAATAAAAGAAGCGATAAGAGTCAAAAAATTATATCTGAAGGCCGGAATAACAGCCTGTGTATTCCAGAAAAGCGTAACATAACCTTCCGGGACAACAATTCCCATGTATCTCGACATAAATGAATTCAAAGTGGATGTAACTGAAAAATCGGAATGTATTGGTTCAATTATATTGGCGGAAAACAGCGCACCTGCCGGATTTGCGGTTTGGAGCATTGAAGTGTCAATCAAAAAGCCGGGGAAACAACTCCGCCCCATAAAATATGCAAGAATCACAGTAAGGGCACATGGATTAACCCATCCTGCGGCAAAACCACCAAAACAGTATTTGCAAATCAGCATACCAACAAATACAATAAAAAACAAAAGAAGAGGCGGATAAGACTGAGGAATAAACATTCCTATAAACAAGCCTTCAATGACCAAATTTAAATCGAAAAAAATCTTTTTGTGCTGCATTCTGTTGGCAACAAAATCAGCGGCACAACAGGCAATAATGGAAATAAGTATCAAAACGAGGGAATCATAATGCTTTCCTAAAAGCAGCATAAAAACTTGAGGAAGCAAAACCAATATAAATCCGAACGAAGCAGAACCTACGGAAGGTACAATATGGCAGAAAGGCGACAAACGCAGTTTTGAATACTTTTTTTTTCATTTTTTTGACTCCCCGATTCTTTTTACCTGCTCAACAGCCTGATACAAAGGCAGTCGTGAAGGACAGTTCATGTTGCAAAGACGGCAGTCAGTACAGATACTTGCCATCTCGGCTATATAAGGACTCATTTCAGGATTTTTCATATATGCTTCATAAATAAGATTCGGTTTAATATGGACAGGACATATTCTGTAACAGTTTCCGCAATGTATACACGGAAAAATGCGTCGGTCGGCAAAAACCTTTTCCGAAAGGAATGTGACTGATTTTACATATTTTGTAATCGGAACATGCATATCGCTTATGGCGTTTCCGCAAATTGTACCATTTATTATGATTTTACCGGGATTTTCTACAAGACCGCCGCATTCCTCAATCAGTTTGTAAATCGGAGTTCCGATTTTGGTCTTCATAATCTTGGATTCTTTTAGAGCATCACCACTGACCGTAATGAACCTTGACATCATTGGTTCGTCCAAAACAACAGCTTCATAAATGGACAGCATTGTAACACAGTCAAGCAGCAGATCATTTTTAGAAATTGGATAAGGGATCTGCCTCTTCATGTTCTTTTTTATAAGCTGACGTATTTCTCCCAAACCACCGCACGGATACTTTGTTGTATCAACTGGAATAAAATTCAACAAGTTTTCACTGTAAATGGTGTTTACATCTTTTCCAACATCCTTTAACAAAAGTGCTTTGTCATAAAGGCAATAGATTGCACCTGGGGAAAATACACTTGCCAGAATTGAAATTCCTTCAAGAATCTGCTGAAGATATTTTTTTGAAATATATGTATCTGTGTAACAGGTTGGGTCGTAATCATAAAGACGCAGAATAATATTCCGGCCCTCATATTTGTCACGCAGTTGTTTTGCAAGAGGCACCGGTTTAGAAAATGTATTTATAATACCCTTTTCAGCAATACACCTTATGAGTTGTTCAGCTGTCAAAAAATTCCATTTGAGTTTTTTTTGAACTTTACCCAGATAAGAAAACTCTCCCTCCATTTGAATCAATATGCATCGTCCGTTTTTACCGTTAGGGAGTGGAGATTCAACAAAATCTTTTATTATTCCGGGAACAGGAGAATGAATGTTGCAATTGCTGTCTATGTCACGCGCAATAACCTGCCCTTCTTTTACAGTATCACCGATTGAGACGAGCGGGGTTACTTCCGAAAAATCATCCTGTGAAAGAGCAACCGTAAACTGATGTGAAAGAAAAGTATTTACATAAGATTCAAAAGGAGGAGCAACATAATTCGCAATTTTTTTAATTGATATCATTCTTAATCCTATTTCCTTATACCGGCATAATAAACAGCGATAAATTTTTTCTGCTCAAACAAAAGTTTTTCTACTGTAGCTTCTTTACTTTGATCAAGTTCCGAAACTTTAGTTGTCACATAATCATTGTTGAACGTAAAAACAGTTTCTTCCGAAAAATGGATTCGTTTTTCTTCAACATTTTCCTTATAATGCTGATAAAATATGGAACTTCCCTTTTTTGCAGGAGGCAGCTCCTTATTCATAGACACAAACGGGAAAATGTCCTTTTTCCATTTGTACGAAACATAATCGCTCAAATCGGCAAGACAACCTTCAGGTTTCGAAGCCACTAACGATTCGTATGAATCAATACTAAAATCAATAGCATCATTATACTCTTTTGGACAAGGAATAGACAAGCCGTCTAATCCGCCTGAAGAAAAAATTTTACCTCTCAAAAAAAAGAATCCACTTATAATTAAAAATGAACAAAGCCCTATAAAAAGGAATTGAGATTTCTGCCTAACCGTAAAAGCAACAGTTTTTGCAGAAGCTATGTAAATGTATTTTATTACCGATGATTTTTGGTAAAAATACAAATACAAAAAGAAAAATGAAGCCGAAACGAGAAGAGTACCGTAAATAAGCAAAAAGCTTTTTATACCGGAAAAGAACGGAAGAATTGCTATAGCTGCGATCATCAAGAGAAAGACGGGATCTGTCAGCAAAAACTTTATCCAGTCAGGTTTCTTAAAAAAATGCTGGATATAAAAAGCAATCAATGCAAATAAAACCGACACTGTAATCTCATAAAACTGCGGTGAAAAAAAACTCAGATATAAAAACGGAACCTGCATAATAAAAAAGAGGAATTTTTTCCGTCCCAGAATAAAAAAGAAAATTGAAACAACGGCGGGTATCAGCAAAATCCAATAAGATACGGCAGAAACATTTTCAAGTTTCCAGTCATCAACAGATTCCAAGGAAAAAAGCTTTTCCAGCTTTTTATTTAAATCAGCAGTAATCGGCAAATAATAGATTTGAAAAGTTCCGCTTTCATCGAAAAAAAAAGGGGAAAAACTATCTACATAATCCTGTGCAAAAGGAACAACAGGACAAAACATACTTTTGCCGAATGAGGTTTGATTTTTGAGTGTAACTGTATCGTAAATTCCAAAAGATTCCAGTTTTGTAAGAACATTTTTTTCACTGACAGTTTTGCGGACACATAGAATCCTGTAATTTTTCCAAACAGGAGTCTCATTTTTGAGCCTGAACACATAAACACAAAACAAACAAAGAACCGCAACAGAAAGAGGCACAAATACAGTGAAAAACTTTTTCATATCAATACTTCTGCTTTATGACGAATTACAAAATGGAAAACGCTGTTCCTATAAAAAAACCAAGCAGACTACCAATAATAACTTCGAGAGGTTTATGTCCTTGAACTTCTTTCACAGGTTTAAAATCAGGCATTTCTTTTTTTGAAAGTACAAAACCTATTTCGTTTATCACTTTTGCCTGAATTCCGCTTGATCTTCGGACACCTACGGCATCACGAACAACAACAAGAGCAAAACAACATGCCAATATAAAAATATCGGAATGTATACCTGATCTATAGCCTATAGAAGTAGCTAATGCAACAACCAGGGCACAATGACTTGAAGGCATGCTGCCTGTTTTCCAAAATAACAATTCAAAAAGCTCTTTTAGAGAACTCACTCTTCCGGAAACCAAACGGATAAGTGTTTTTATAAGCTGGGCAGAAAGCCAACTGAAAATTGCAGAAAGGAAAACGGGACTGGTCATCAACAGATGGAGCTGTAGTTTTGCAGTATTTCCCATGTATACTATTTTGCCGAGGTATCAGATTTTGTCAATGGGTAACATCATGTTTTTTATTAAAATGCGGTTTCCTGTTTTAAAACGCAGGAATCAGTCTTTCCAAGGGAAAATCAGGTTTTTTAATGTCCTTGGACCTATTGTTTCTTTATCTTCCGCCAACAGCTCATCCCATGGAATTTGTTTTACTGCTTTTTTACGATCCAGTTCGGGATGTGCTTCAAGCCAGTCATATTTATATAACCTTAGACGAAACGCATTATTATATGCAAGAAGGAAACCACTTATACCAGGAATTATTGTCATACTAAAAACGGTCAATATCAACAGAAGGATCGAATACAAGAACATAAAGAAAGAAAATCCCACATTGTCAAAAAACAAAATAAAAGATTTTTTCATCGCTTTTTTGAATTTATCACCAAGTTGAGCACGTATCGGAAAATACCACTGTAATGAAAGTATTACTACAACCAAAAGCCAGAATATTAAAGAAGCGAGGAAAAGCCCTAAAAGATTACCTAATCTTAGATAGAAAGGTATAACATAAACCCCAATAATAATCCAAAAAACTATGTAAATTGAAAGCAGCAATGCGTCTTTCCAAACTAACGGGATTTCCAAAAAAGTGTCTTTTATTGCTGGAGCTTTGTAATCCGCATACTTTGCCGTGGTTTGATTAACAGCAAATACAAAAATCATAAATAAACATAAAAACAAAAACAAAACTACAAAACCCAAAAGCAGGTTTACATTGAAAGCGACACCGATAGTAAAAAATCCTGTAATGGCGAGTGCAAGAAATACTCCGTTATATAAAACGATTGTCAATAAATTGTCCCAACCGTCAAAAAAATTCTTTTTAATAAAAAACCAAATCATGAAAATGACATTAAAACATAAAGAGAATATAGTCAATTGCAAACAAAGAGACAGTATCACAGCTAAATCAATGTTCAAAATAAGGAAGTTGCTTCATGTTTAAATTTTTTAAGAATTCTTGCAACCTGTCTGTATGGAAGTCCTATAGTTCTCGAAATAGCGGCATTTGACGCTAAAACCATTGAATCAAGCATCATTTTTCGAATTTTGACAACTTTCCTTTTTTGTATATCATAACTGGTTGAAACTTTATTTCTCTGAATAATCTGAAACTTTGTCAGTCTGTCTAGTTCCAAGTGATACCTCTTCTTCAATACATAACTTTTTGCAAGCATATTTGTTTTTTGTTCATGATTACGGTATTTCGCTATCATACTTTTATTAATAGCCATAATGTATTCAGTAATTTTTGTAAGCGGCAGACCTGTTAAAGCCGCAAGTTTTTGTATATTTCTTCCAGAAAGATAATAATTGTATTTTAGTGCCAAAACCAATAGTTCCTTACTGGTGTATTGTATCTTTATATCATTCGGTTCATCATATTCTTCTCCATAATCCGCTTCCTTTTCGCAGGCATATAATCCGTAATTGTATGCATATTCATCAAAAACAGTTTCTTCCATAACATCACGTTTTATACATGTCCTTTTCCAGCTCAGCAATCCCTGATAAATGGTCTTTCTAAGATACGGAAGAAACGGACAGCGTTTTTTATCGTAAATTTTACAAACATGTTTGAAATTTGAATACATGCTGTAAATAAATTCGTCTCTTTTGTCTTTATTTAAACAGAGGAGATTGAACGATTCAGGATATTTCTGAACATAAGCCATCAGATAAACAGCAGCCTTTTTTATCTGATCTTCGTTTTTTTCAGGATTTGAAACAAGCATAATTATTTCATCGAGATTCATATGGGTTTCCTAATTCAAAGATTTTCACCCTAAAATCCCCACTGTCTATACAGCAATTCCCGTGCCAAAATAATGATTCATATTTCTTTTAAGAGCAGAAAGAGCCCGTATAAACAGGACTTTTACGAAAACCCAAGCAGGAGTATAGACAAAAAATATACTGGCAATAACAAATAATAAAAAATAACAGTTGAACAAAAAAGAAATTTACGGTTTTAATGCTTTTTTCTTTCGTTATGAAAGTGTGGATAATTTAAATAATCTTTTTCAGCAAAAGATTTTTGCAAATTCAGACAATAAATCTTTTTTCATATCTTCTATTGAAGTGTTTTCCCGCAAAAGCCCGGATGCATTTTTGTGACCTCCGCCGCCAAGAGATGCTGCTACAGTACTTACGTCAACAGAATCTTTTGAACGAAGTCCTACAGTACAGGTAGTCGGTGATTCCTGTTTAATGCTGACAATGGCCTCTACACCGGCAGATGAGGAAAGCAGTTGATACAAAGAATCTGAGTCACGACTATCTTTCCCGTATTTTTCTGTCTCTTCAAAAGTTTCGTATGTAAGCGCAAGCCTGCCGTCAAAAAAGAGTTCTGTCCTTTCCAGTAAAATTCCCAAAAGCTTTCTTGATGCAAACGGCTTATTTCCGGTCATTTCTTCATAAGTTTTTTTTGGATTTGCACCTTTTTCAACGAGATGAGATACTGCTGTAAAAATATCTGCACTATTATCTTCCAAGAATCGGAAAAAACCTGTATCTGTACAAAGCCCAAAAAAAAGAATAGCGGCAGTTTCCTTTTCAATAGAAATGTTAAAGTGTTCGAACAGTTGCTGAATCAAATAAACCGTAGCCGGAGAAGCTGGCTTTATAATACTTTTTTCTGTCGATTTACCGGCTGTTTTATGATGATCAATTATAAAAGTTTCATACAGATTTTCAGTTATACCCACTTCACCAATTCTTTCTATCAGAGAACAGTCAACCAAAAACAATCCATATTCAGTATCTACCGGGAATTCTGAAATATTCTGCAAAAACAGATTTTCATATTTCTTTGTCTCTGTCCTCTTGAACGGTCCAGCAGAAACCATAAAAGCTTTTTTACCCATTTGACGCAACAGTGCAGAAAGTGCAATTGAAGAAGCGATACAATCACCATCAGGCTCTTTATGTCCCGCTATGATAAAATTTTCGTGTTTTTTTACAAAAGCCTCAAAATTGGCAAAATCTTCCTGAGTAAGTTTTGACATATCAAGAAGTGTGTATTATTTGATAAAAAATGTAAATACAAACACGTTAATTTGCAACAGAGTTTTATTTGTTAATCTTCGGGCAGTTGCAAAACAATTACAGTTTTGTTATAGTCTTTATAGCCACTAAATTATATTCAGCAAAATTAAATACGGAGTTTAATATGAATTATACTATCGGTTTGATTCCCGGTGATGGAATCGGTCCAGACATAGTAACAGCAAGTTGCAAAGTGCTTGATGCAGTCGGGGCAAAATTTGGTCACAAGTTTACTTACAACACCTATCTTGCAGGCGGTTGTGCTATTGACGCAACAGGCGATCCTCTTCCAAAAGAAACGCTTGACGGCTGTCTTAAAAGCGATGCAGTACTTCTCGGTGCAGTTGGCGGTCCTAAATGGGACAACCTTCCCGGCAAAAAACGTCCTGAACAAGCTTTGATGGGACTTCGCGGCGGAATGAAGGTTTTTGCAAACCTGCGCCCTGCACTTATGTTCAAGCAGCTTTCCGCTGCGTGTCCGCTTAAAAACGAAATCGTTGGCAACGGTCTGGATATTCTGATTGTGCGTGAACTCACCGGGGGAATTTACTTTGGTGAACGAGGACGCAATGCGGATAACACTGCAGCTTGGGATACAGAACACTACACAAAGCCTGAAATAGAGAGGATTCTCCGACTCGGATTTGAATCAGCCCAAAAGAGAAATAAAAGACTATGTCTTGTTGACAAAGCAAATATTCTTGAATCAAGCCGTATGTGGCGCGAGGTTGCCGTTGCCATAAAAGACGAATACAAGGATGTAGAATTATCATACATGTATGTTGATAATGCCGCTATGCAGCTTGTACGCAACCCGTCACAATTTGACGTAATTGTAACCAGCAACATGTTCGGTGACATTCTTTCCGATGAAGCAAGCCAGATTACAGGCTCTATCGGAATGCTCGCATCTGCTTCGCTCGGCGACGGCTCCGGTCCGGGACTTTACGAGCCGATTCACGGTTCTGCACCTGATATTGCAGGACAAGACAAGGCAAATCCGCTTGCTACAATACTCTCTTGCGCAATGATGCTGCGGTATTCATTCAACCTTACAAAAGAAGCCGACCTTATTGAAAGGGCCGTAAACAAGGTTCTTGATGACGGCTGGAGAACAGGTGATATTGCAGGAAGTGATTTCGACAAGATAAAAGCAGAGGGCAAGCTTGTCGGAACCGTAAAAATGAGCCAGCTTGTTATAGACGCTGTTAATCAGTTGTAATAATACAATCAGAGCCAAATCCTGTTACAAATATTTGATATATGGACGGGATTTGGCACATTCCTTTCATCCATACCCCTGTATTACTTTCTTTTCCTTGAAATTAATGACATTCAATGATACACTGTATATCGTATACTATTCGGGGTTATTATGGTTATTAAAAATGCAAAACTGACCTGCATCACTTTATTAACAATCACTTCTCTTTTATTTTTTTCATCCTCATTAGTTTCAGTTTTAAAAATCACCAACAAACAATTTTCCCCTGCATTTCTTGAACATAAATGGAAGATTTTCAAAAACGACACTTATGAAGAAATCGTATCAATCAGTGAATATGATTTTTCTTCCTTAAAAAAGAATGAGACATTGACAATTGTTCATCAATTGCCGTTTACATCTGAAACTTTTCCTGTATTGGTATTAAAAACAAGAAACTGCAGCATAAAAGCCGAAACAGCAGGCAAAACGGTTTTTTCCAAAACTCTTAATACTAAAAACTATGACTATTTTCTCAATTGGGATACGAACTTGATTCCTATCAATGAGAGTAAAAAAAATGATTCGATTATAATAACACTTACTGCTACAGCCGACAAACCTTTTAAGACTATCCAGACACCTTATGTCACAACAGCATCGCAATATACTGAAGATTACATGCAAAGCAATATATTCGTTTTTTTTCTTATCTGCTCTCTTTTTCTTTTCGGTATCATTGCAGCGATAATTTCCATTGTGTCGTTTTTTTTCAGAATCAGGATGTTTAAATTGTTTTCAGTTTCGTTGTTCGCAATGACATCAGCTATTTTTATCTTTGTAAAATATGATTTTTTTCACTTATTCTCATTTTCTCCCCAATTAATAAACAATATGGATTTTTACAGTCGATGGATCGGGACACTAAGTTTCATTTTTGTTGTTTATATGCATTTTACCATAAATCTTGATAATAAAATTAACATTCAATTGCTCGCAGCCACTATTATACCACTGCTTATAATATGCATGTATTTTTTTAAGATTGTTAATATTCCTGTCCTTTCCTTTTTATGGAAAATTACTTCACGCACACTGATACTTATGGTATTGTTTTATTCTATAACGTACTTTATAAAAAACTCTTTCAAATCTTCAATAATGGCGGTAGACTGCATAGTTGTCATTGTTTTTTCTTTATTGGATTTTATGAAATATCTTGCATTCAGAACAGTTGCCGGACATCGTGCTTTTTTTTCTTATACAAATACCGCTGTTGCATTTGCACTGTTTACGTTTATTGCATTAGTAAACTATTTTTTCAATACAGCAAAAACCGAGTTTTTTTCACAAAGCGAACTATCAAATAAAAACAATCCTATATTTGATTTTCTTACAGAAACATACAGCCGTTCTAAAATTCTTGAAATATTGTCAGAAGATGATAACTCGAATACTGATTATTCTCTGCTGACTTTTTCCATTGTACCGTCAAAACACAAAAGTCAGAATGATATACAAACCCAGTTAATTTTTATTGCAAAACAGATAAACAGTTTTTTCGAAATGTACGGCATAATAGGTAGAATAAGCGAAACACAGTTTATTGCAGTTCTTCCGAGAGAACCAGAAAACACTATAAAGAATTTGATTACAACATTCCAAAAAAAACTGGACGAAGCTAATGCTTCTACATTATTTCCTGTAAAAACGCTCATTGGCTGGGCAAACAGTGACGAGTCCAGCACAGTTTCATATGAAGCAGTCTATAATCTTGCCGAAGAAAGAAAAAAAGATTTTGCAGGCACAGGCGGAAATTTGTAAAAATGTATTTTTGGAGGAAAGCTGAAAAATGAAAAAAATCCTAATAACAATCGGTCTTATCTCAACATTTATTCTCTCAGGCTGCAGAACCCCTTTGACCATAGACTTGTTACGACCTGCAGAATTCGATATACAAGATTCGTCGTCAATTACAGTCATGCCATTCGTTACTGCGGAAATTCTTGAAAACTATCTGATGGAAAAAGATTTTGAAACTATTTTAATAAACAGAATAAACAACTTTCCAAGTGTATCTGCCACTGCTAAAAAGGATGAACAAACAGTTTGCCAACTTCTTACAGAAGAACTTGAGGAAACATTCACAAAAACACCATTTTTTAAAGTAATAGATAACAATCCGCTTTCAAACAAGTCGACCGTTGCTGATTTGTACCTTATAGGCGGTCTTACCTATTTCAACAGTGCTATTAAAGCTCAGAACCATAAGGAAATCCTTAAAAACGGTGGTGAAAAAAATACCAAATATTACTGGAAAACAATGGATTTTGAAATTATATACCAGTTGTATGATACAAAACGTGAATTAGTTATCGGAAGTCAGCAAATAAAATATGAACTTGAGACCGCAAAATCAACTTCTCCCTATGAATTACAGGATATTTCCGAAGTAGTAAAATCACCGTTCTCTGTATTTGCCTCAGGCATAATAAAAAAATGCCAGCCCTATTATGAAAAGAAAGATCTTCAGCTGCTTTTTCACAAAGATACAAGAATGAAAGCAGCCACAACTTTTGCAGAAAACAGAAACTATCAGCGTGCATATGAAGAATTCAAAAACCTGTATGAAAGAACCAATTATTTTGAAGCAGCTTATAATGCGGCAATTCTTCTTGAAGCACAAAGCGATTTGACAGGCGCATATCAGGAAATGTATGAACTTTTCAAAGCTACACAAGACAAACGTGCATTACGGGCTCTCAAAGACATGAAAACTGAAATGAACAATGAAGAAAAACTATATTCCCAAACATTAGTTCAGACTGTAAACACAGAAATGGAATAAGTGTTTTTGACCACAGACTTTTACATATAAAAAACAGATTTTTTTCTTGCGGTACAGGTAATTATGACGTATAGTTAAATATATGTCTGTTATAATTCCTGTCGCCGGAGGAAAAGGCGGAGTTGGCAAAAGCGTACTTTCTCTGAATCTTTCAGTTGCAATTGCTTCACAATGCAAACAGGTTGTTTTATGTGACCTCGATTTCGGCGGAGCAAACCTGCATACAATGCTGGGCTTAAAAAACAACCAGAACGGACTAGGTCATTACATAAACAAACTGGTTGATAACATACCGTCACTTATACAGGCTACAGGAATCCCAAACCTCCATTTTATAGCTGGAGACTGCCTTTTCCCCGGTGTAGCAAACATGGATTTTTTTACAAAACAAAAAATCATCCGTGAACTACAAAAAATCGAATGCGACTATCTGATTCTCGATTTGGGTGCAGGTTCTACCCATAACGTAGTGGATTTTTTTCTTGTTGTTGATAACGGGATTATAGTTGTTACTCCCGAAATAACCTCTATTTTGAACGCATATTCATTTCTTAAGTCTGTGGTCTACAGATTCTGTTACAGACAATTTCCACCAAAGAGTGCAGGAAGACAAATCCTTCAGAACAGTATTCTTCAGAGACTTGAGGGAAAAGATTTTTCTTTTCAGCAGATTATGCAGGTAATAGAAACAACACTTCCCGGTGAAGGCTACGACTGTTTGCACAAAATGCAACAGTTGAAGCCCCGTATAATTATGAACATGGGGCGAAATATGCAAAATTCCGAAATGGGCAGACGCCTCCAACAGCTGGCTCAAAACAAGCTTTCAATCGATCTGGATTTTACAGGATACCTGCCTTATGATGAATGTATCCAATATTCGATTGCACAAAGACAACCGGCAGCCGTTCTGTATCCTCAATCACTGTTTGTTCAGACCTTGTTATCAACAGCACAAAGGATCATTTCGGCACATACCACATCCTCCGTATTGCATAATGCTCCGGAGGATTTCGATGATATTGTAAGAGAATTCTATTCGCAACAAAGCAACAACTAACAAGGAAATACGTTATGAACATGCAGCAGGTTGAAAGAATTATTGAAAACTTAAAAACAATAAGTGAACAAAGTGGAAAAGAGTTTTTGGACCTAAGCACAAACTTTCCTGTTCTTGTAAGTGAACTAGACTTTGCAAAAAGAAACAATTCTTCACAAGAAGTAAATCCCAAGCTTGCAAGATTCGTAAAGGTAGAAGAAGGATTAAAAAACGCAATCACAAAGCAAAATGAACTTTTAGCTAGGAATCGCCAGATAATTAATAATTTCAGCCAGAGAAACCGTGAACTTGTCGCAAGCTCTTCTGAATCCATGAATATTCTCAAAAACATGAATGATATCATCGTCAAGATAAAAGACGAAAGCAATGAAATGGAACTTATCTCTCTCAATGCGATGGTAGTTTCAATCAAATCAGGGCAAAAAGGACAGGCTTTTTCCTATATAACATCAAATCTTAAAGAATTATCACTTAAGCTTATATCACAAGCAGATACTCTTATAACAAATGAACAAAACATAAACAATTCCATAATAAGGCTCAAAGAAACAATCCGTGAAGTTGAAGAAATAAGCAAAAAAACTGATTCAATAACAAACTCTGACAAAAAAGGCATTAACGAAATCATTGAAGAAATAATGACAGAACTTAAGCACATGCTCGAACTTGCAGGTGAAGTCCGTTCTCCTATTATAAAAGCCATGGAATGTATACAGATGCAGGATATTATCCGACAGTCGCTGGATGATGTAATGCTTACACTTTCACGTATAAAAGACCCTGATTCATGCTATACGGAAGAAGAAAAACTCGATCAATGCTGTTTTAACGAGCAACTGTCGCAGTTATCAGTTGAATTGCTCGGAAATATCAATACTCAGCTCCTTAAAAGCATCAAAATATTCAAACTCAATAGGGATGAAATCAACAGCATTCTTGCACAGGTCGAGTCAGAAAGAAAACACTTTATCGATGCAAATCTTAAAAATGATTCAAAAAAAGAAAGTCTTCAAAACTGTATCGAAAGAACATCAAAAGATTTTTCCAATTTTGCGAACATTTTTTCATCATACCAGCAGGCCCAAAGCAACGTTCTGGAAAAATCAAACGATATTTACCATGCGGTACAGCGCATTCAAATATGTTTCAACGAATTTTTCCCGATTATTACAAACCTTCAGTATGTGGCAATATCACAACGAATTGAAGTAGCCAGAAACAGTGTAATCAGCTCAATACAGTCAACTGTTGAATACATGACAAAACTTATCGCCCAAACTGATGAAAATGTTCAAGCCGCACAGGATATTCTTCAGGAATTTATAACAAACAACACAAAACAGACAAAACAGTTTTCAAAAGATGCCAGTATGGATAGAAAATTCTTTTCTAAAATCAACAAAGAAAAGCTTTCTTTTCTTACAACACTAAAAAAACTTCAGAACAATTTTATTGAAGCTGTAAATGACTTTTCAGTATATTCAGAAAGCTTTTTTACAAGTTATTCAACAATAGAATCCGCTATTTCTAATCTTGAAGAACTGTCCCAAAAACTTGAAAATGAACAGATATCGCTCCGACATATAAAGACATCCACTGTAGAACTTAAGGAAAAGCTTATGTCACAAAACGGTATCAATACATGGGAAATAAAAAACCATTCTTTTGTAGACTTTATCAAGCATTTTACTGTAATTTCAGACAAAATCGCCGTTGGAAACCTTACCGGCGTAGAAGTTGAAGACGGTGTAGATGCTGGTGAAATAACATTCTTTTAGGAGTTTAGTACAATTATGAACCGACATTTTGATTCACATTTTCAAAAAGACATTATCACAATATTACCTGGTGATTTATATGTGTCCAGTGAAGATATTTTTATATCTACCGTGCTTGGCAGCTGTATAAGCATAGCTTTTTTTGACAAAGAAAACGGCATAGGCGGTTTGAATCATTTTATGCTTCCAAGGACTTCTAAAACTATTGAATCAAATCAGGACGAAGCCGGACGATACGGTGAATTTGCTATGGAACTATTAATCAACGAGATGATTGCAAAAGGCGCCGAAAGGAAAAACATACAGGCAAAAATATTCGGAGGCGGTAATATACTGGCAGACAGCAGCAACAGTAAAAATACAACCGGTATAAATAATATTAATTTTGCACTTAATTTTTTAAAAAATGAAAACATAAACATAGTAGCCAATGATACAGGCGGAATGTATGCCCGCAAAATCTATTTCAATCCGCCCACCGCAAAAGTATACCTCAAATATATACAAAAAAGCAGTGTTTCAATGGAAACTATGGAAATAATAAATCAAAGAGAAAAAGATTACATAATAAGGATGGAAAACGAAAAAGGAAAAAACGACAGTATAAAAGCATACTAATTTATTTATATTTACAGTATATGAAAAAATAAGGTATTATCTGATTAATAACAAAAGGAGTTTTTATGAAAAAAGCATTTGGCTTTATTGCTCTCGCAGTATTAGCAATTATTGCATTCAGTTGCTCAACAACAGTTTCTACCGATATTACACGACCTGCAGAGCTGGATCTTGAAGGAGTAAACTCAGTCAGTCTTTTGCCATTCAAAACATCGTCAGAAATGGACTTGAACGCAAACGGATCAAAACCGGTTTATTCTTTTTATGACTATTTTGACAAATATCAAACACAATATTCAAAAATGAACGATGAATTTGATATTGTAAATGCTCTGGACTCAAAGCTTTACACAAAAATGAGCATTGCAAGTGATTTGACACTTGTTGATCCATCCGCAGTAGAAAGAGCTTTCCGTTCAAAAAAGGAACTTCCGGTTGATATTTATGTAACAGGTGGAATTACAGCCTTTTCATCAGTAATTGAATCTGAAATAACAGAACGTACCACAAAACAGGGGAAAATTCCTATTGAAAGATACTGGAGAGAACTAAAGCTCTCACTGCTTTATCAGATTGTTGATACAAACACTAATACTGTTCTCTCAAATCAGGAATTCGACTATTCCGCAAAATCTTCAAAAGAATATATTCTTGACGACGTTGATACAACGTTTACGCTTGCTGAGCCCAAAATCAATGCGTTTGTATCAGAAATCATGAAAGAATTTTTACCTTATGAAGAAGAAAAAAGCCTGACTCTTTTGTCGCACAAAGATTCTGCAATGAAAGAAGCCGAAAAAATCGCAAAAAAAGGACAACTCGGACTGGCAAAAAATAAATACTTGAGCCTTTACAATTCAAAAGACTATTTTGAGGCCGGCTATAACGCAGCACTTCTTCTCCAGGCAATGGAAGAATATGAAGACGCAAAAACAGTTATGAGTAATGTCTACAAGAGATTTGGCGACAAACGGGCAAAAACGGCGCTTAAAGACATTGAGAATGACATAGAAAGCGCAAACAGACTCAAAAACCAGCTGAAAAAATAAAAAAAACTTAACACTTTATCATCACCGTATCAACATGGTATGGTGATGATAAAACGTGTGTATTCATCCTGTTTGGATTCAACATTAATTTTCCAGCCATGTGAATCAATGACGCTTTTTACAACCGAAAGTCCGAGTCCGCTGCCCTTTTCACGGCGGGAGCTTGAACCTCTGTAAAAAGGATCAAAAATAAAAGGCAACTCTTCTTTAGTAATTCCTTTTCCATTATCAGAGACAGTAATAGTTATCACATTATCAGAATAATCAGCATCAAACGAAATCATACCGTCTTCATCTGTATAACGGACAGCATTTCCAGTAAGATTTTCCAAAGCGCGCAGAAAAAGCCTTGAATCAAAAATAACCTTTATATTATCCGGAATATTGATATTGGTTTTAATTTTACGTTTTAAAATATTCCCGTCAATTTCAAAATTATGTGCAAACTCAACCAAAAAAGCTGCCATCGATTTTTCTTCCAGGTTTTCACGCCATTCACCAGTATCAAGCTTTGTAAAATTGATAAGTTCATCAATCATATCCTCAAGCTGAGTAATTTTGCTGCCTACAATTGCCAGTGATTTTTTCTGTGCTTCTTCACCATCTACAACACCGTCAGCAATTGCTTCCGTATACCCTTTAATGAGAGCAAGAGGTGTCCTCAAATCATGACTTACTCCCATTATAAACCGACTACGGCGCTGTTTGTCTTCTTTTAAGGCTATTCGCATCTTGTTCAATGACTTTGTAAGCGATGTAATCTCATTACCACCCGTTGCAATAACTTCTTGTTCCAAATTACCTTCGCAAATTTGTCTTGTTGCTTTTTCCAGAACAGTTATTGATTTTGTAATACTGCGGGCAATTATCATAAGAACTGTAGCACAGAAAACCAACAGAATAAAACAGACAAAGATAGCAATTCTGTAGGCATAAAAGAAAAAAGGTCTCGTGCTTCTGCGCTCAGGCATTCTATTTATTATATAATAAGGCGAAGAAGACTCTGCGGGTGTTTTGTTAAGCTGATAAATATATTCAGTGTCTGTTTCTCTTATAAGCCGCATAATGTCAGTTTCCGACAAATATTCATTTTGCGAGATTGAGTTTATAGTCGAAAACAAAACGATTCCTTCACTGTTTAAAACAACAACTTCAATTCCTCCGGGCATTCTGCGCAATTTTTCACTAAGCTCCGTCCATGAACTTGAATCAACAGCAACTATGGACATCTCATTTATTTCCTTGTAGTCAGGAACAAGAAGTGACTCCGGTTTGTTGTTATAACGAATCAAAGCAATACAAACCAATACAAGAATCGGTATAAGCACTATACCGGTAATAAAGAGCATAAACTGTGTTTTTATTTTCATATTTCTTTACCCGAAAGAGAAAAACAGTAACCCATTCCATATACAGTCCGTATATAGCATGGATCAGAAGGATTAGCCTCGATTTTTCTCCGTAGACGCTGAATATAGACAGCTACTGCGGACAAATCTCCGAATTCGGCTTTCCATACATCATCATAAATTTTTTCGGGCGAAAGGATTTTTCCCGCATTTTCAATCAGATATGCAAGTACCGCATATTCCTTTGCAGAAAGAGGCACTCTTTCCATTTTTTCATCATGTCTTATCTTCAGTACAAAACTGTTCATATCCAG
>JAEEQG010000051.1 GCA_016285185.1 Spirochaetota bacterium | reverse complement strand
TTAAGCGTTCCCGCAAGATACTGACCGGTAAGGCTATTCTTTACTTTCATTACATCTTCGGGAGTACCTGACGCAACGACATTACCACCGTGAACACCAGCTCCCGGTCCCAAATCCACAATCCAGTCCGCGGTTCTTAAAGTCTGCTCGTCGTGCTCAACAACAATCAACGTGTTGCCCAAATTCCTCAGATACGTCAGCGTGTCTATAAGCTTCTGATTGTCGCGCTGATGCAGACCGATTGAAGGCTCGTCAAGAATGTACAAAACACCCATCAAGCTTGAGCCTATCTGTGTTGCAAGCCGGATACGCTGAGCCTCTCCACCCGAAAGCGTTGCAGCCTGACGTTCAAGTGTAAGGTAATCAAGACCTACATTTTTTAAAAACGTAAGTCTGTTTTTAATCTCTTTTAGAATCTGCACAGCAATTTGCGATTCGGTAGGCGTAAGTTCCAGCTTTTCAAAAAACTTGAGCGAATCCCCTACCGAGAGTTCGGTAAGCTCGTGTATGTTTTTGCCGCCTACTGTTACAGCGAGAGCTTCCGGTCGCAGTCTTTTTCCGTGGCAGGACTCACACACCCTGTGCGCCATGAGTCTTTCGAGACTTTCTTTCTGCGCATCCGAGAAAGTTTCAGCATAACGGCGCTTCAAATCGTCAATTACGCCGCTCCATGGCTGGTCGTAGGTTGAATAGCCGCCGTCACGCTTTTCGTAACGGAACTGTATCTTTTCGCCGTCAGTTCCGCGCATAACAATCCGGTACTGCTCCGGAGTAAGCTTGTTAACCGGTGTATCCAGTGTAAAACCATATTTTTTTGCAAGGCTTTCAAAGCGTACGTAGTTCCACTGAGATTCAGCGTTGTACCATTCAAACGCACCCTCGTTAAATGAAAGCGACTTGTCCGGGATAATCAAATCCTCGTCAAATTCCATTTTTTCGCCGAGTCCAAGGCAATCGGGACAAGCCCCGAACGGATTGTTGAAAGAAAACAGCCTGGGCTGCAGTTCCGGCAGCGAAACACCGCAGTCAGGACACGAGTTTTTCTGCGAAAAAAAGCTTTCTTTTTCAGTATATTTGGTAGAACCGCCTTCCTCACCTGAGTTTACAGGAATCTGCCTTGTTACAAGCAGAACACCGTTCGCCGCGGAAAGTGCCGCTTCTACAGAATCCGCAAGGCGTTTCCTTGTGTCGTCCTTTATTATAAGCCTGTCAATTACAAGTTCTATGCTGTGTTTTTTCTGCTTGTCGAGTTTTACGCTGTCTTCAAGATCAACAATGATTCCGTCAATTCTGGCCCTTACATATCCGGCTTTACGCGCATCCTCAATAATCTTTTGGTGTTCACCTTTTTTACCTTTTATAACGGGAGCGAGAATCTGAACACGGGTATCATTTCCCCAGCTGAGAATCGTATCAATAATCTGGTCTGTAGTCTGCTCGTTTATTTCTTTTCCGCAGACAGGACAATGCGGCTTGCCAATTCTTGCGAACAAAAGTCTGTAGTAGTCATATATTTCCGTTACCGTTCCAACTGTAGAACGCGGATTGCGGTGTGTGGTTTTCTGTTCAATTGAAATTGCGGGCGAAAGGCCTTCTATATAATCGATATCGGGCTTGTCCATCCGCCCCAAAAACTGTCTGGCGTATGACGAAAGGCTTTCTACATATCTACGCTGTCCTTCCGCAAAGATGGTATCAAAAGCCAGAGAACTTTTTCCTGAACCCGAAAGCCCCGAAACAACAATCAGCTTGTTACGGGGAAGTTCCAAATCTATGTTTTTAAGGTTGTGTTCTCTGGCACCTTTTATTATGAGCTTGTCCATGAGCTCATATTACATACATACAAAAGTATAGTCAACCGGAAAAATAACAGTGGTCTTTTACAATCTTTAAAACTCTGAGTTCTCTTTTAATCATTACCTCATTAAAATAAACATCACTCGTATATATCTCATTCGCTGCTATAGCTTCATCGATGTCCACTGTTTTAAGGATAAATCCTGCTTCACGTTCGTAATCATCCAGTTCCTGATTTGCACACTCATCCTTAACATCACAGCGGTAATAAAAGTTTTCCTGTTCAAAAATAGTATGAGGACTCTTATCGCTTTTTTGCCTGCGCAGTACACTGCCGAATTCTCGTATGCTCTCTGGAATAACAATCAAGCCGGTTTCTTCACTAACTTCTCGAATAAGCGCTTCACGTTTATCTTCATAATCATGAATTCCGCCGCCCGGGAATTTGTAGTACTTTTCTTTTATACTGTACACAAGTGCTAGCTTATTATCTTTAATAATAATTGCCCTTGCGGAAGGTCTGCGGAAAACATTGTCTTTTTTGTTGTAATCTTTAAGATCTATTTCAAAAAGCTGTTTCATAAGACTGATTTAATCATCACTTCTAAATCTCAAAATTTTCAGTCTTCAGGTCACAGTAATACCTGCCGCTTTGAGCCGTGAACTTGAGCACGCAATAGTCCGGATCTGTTTTGCCCTGCTTATAAAAGATTGTGTCACCTGTCCGCCAGATTTCGTCTTTTGTCTGCTGGTCCGTGAGCACTTCCATTCTGCCTTTGAGCATAATGCCTTCGTATTTAATCAGTCCTTTATGATAAAAATAAATGCTCGCGTTCGGGTTTTCTCTGAACTGTTTGACGCGCATTGACGAAGTGTTTGTTGAAAAATAAAACTCTTTCAGGCCTATGATTTTACGAGGCTTGAGCATAGCCTTTACGTTCGGGAAGCCATCTTCGTCTACTGAGCATATAAATGCGACTTTTTGTTTTCTGATAAATCCTGCAATCTTTGTTTCATACATATTTTTTCTCCTATTAGGTGTCTTAATTATCACCCAAAATCAAAGGAATTCGGTTATTGATTTGAGAGAATCAACCTCATACAAAGATTTTATCTCTGTCTGATTTTTCCTGCCATCTGTGTTTATCCAACAGGTGTCGATACCATAGTTAATTCCGCCGAGAATGTCTGATGAAAGGGAATCACCTACAATTATCATCTTATCTTTTTCATGAAAGTTTATGATTGTCTCCGCATAGTCGAATATTCCGACATTCGGCTTACTACAGTTTGCATCTTCCGAAATTATCAAATAATCTATGTAATCCTTTATGCATGATTTCTCCAGACGGCTGCGCTGAACCATACCGATGCCGTTGGTTATAATGGCAGTAGTATATTTTGAATGCAGATATTTGCAAATTTCTTCGGATTCTTTGAACAACTGTGACGAATCTGCAAGACATTTAAGGTAACAGGAGCTGAATTCTTTTTCATCCAGCCTGTAATTAAGCTTGTCAAACAGCAGGCGGAATCTTTCTGTACGCAGATTATCCTTTGTAATCAGATTTTTTTCGTAATCAAGCCATAACTGTTTGTTGATTTTGGCATAATCGGCTATTGTCTGATCACTTATTGCAATTCCATGCCCGGCAAAAGCCGTCCTCAGTGCATTTTTTTCCGCAGCCTTATAATCGAACAATGTATCATCCGCATCCAAAAAGATAAGCTCATACTTTTTCATTTTGTTTTCCTTATGACAGACATATTATTAAGGTACATGAATTTCATTATTGACGCAATTGTTGATTTTCTTTAACCAACTTCCGGCAGATGAATATGTATATCAATATTGTACCTGTTCACATCAATAAAAACGCATTGCGGTCTGAAACCTTTAATGCTATAGTATTTGACATGAACGAAATTACACTTGACTGGAACAAATACTGCGATTTGGCAAGGCAGGTTTCCGCGGAAGGCTGCGTACTCTTAAAGAACACAGGCTCAGTTCTCCCTTACAAAAAAGGAACAGAAATTGCCCTGTTCGGAAGAATTCAAAACCATTACTACAAAAGCGGAACAGGCTCAGGAGGCATGGTTAACGTTGACAAAGTTATCACCATTCCCGAAGCATTAAAAGAAGCAGGATTCACACTTAATAAAAAACTTGAAGATACATATACCGAATGGGAAAAAACAAACCCGTACGAAGAAGGCTACGGATGGGGAAAAGAACCCTGGTGTCAGAAAGATATGCCCCTCACGGAAGATTTTGTTGCACAGATTGCGGCTCAGACACAGACAGCCGCAGTAGTAATCGGAAGAACAGCCGGTGAAGACCGTGACAACAGCAACAAACCCGGCTCATGGCTTCTTTCCGACGAAGAAAAACAAATGATAAAGCTTGTCCGCAAGGCATTCAAATCCGTTACCGTTATCTTTAACACCGGCAATATAATGGATATGTCTTTTATCGACGAATACAATCCCGATGCCGTTATTCTCGCATGGCAGGGCGGAATGATTGGCGCCTGTGGGCTTGCCGACATTCTTTCAGGCAAGGTTTCTCCGTCAGGGAAACTCAGTGATACTATTGCAAAATCCATAGAAGACTATCCTTCTCACAAAAACTTCGGTGATGCAGCACAGAACATATACGAAGAAGATATTTACGTCGGTTACAGGTACTTTGAAACCTTTGCAAAAAACAAAGTACTCTTTCCTTTCGGATTCGGACTTTCCTACTCCACGTTCAGTATAAAACCGTGTCAGTTCGATTTTTCCGGCACAAATGAAAACCTCAATGTTTCTTTTTGTGTCGAAGTAACAAACACAGGCAGCGTTCCTGCCAAAGAAACAGTACAGATATACGTTCAGCCGCCGCAGGGCAAGCTCGGAAAGCCGGTACGCAACCTGATTGCGTTCAAAAAAACAAAGGAACTTAAACCGTCAGAAACTCAAACTATTGAATTTAACGTTGACTGGAAAACATTCGCTTCATTTGACGATACAGGAATAACCGGCAACAAGAGCTGTTTTGTTCTTGAGGCAGGTGAATACGTATTTTACGTCGGAACGGATGTCCGCAGCGCCCCGAAAGCCGCATCCCATGAGCTTAAGGAACTGATTGTAACCGAAAAACTGCATCAGGCTCTTGCTCCGGTAGTTTCGTTCTCACGCCTTAAACCTCAAGAAAAGAACGGCACAATCAGTCTTTCCAACGATAAGGTTAAAGCCGTAAAACCGTACCAAAAAGCGCACAGGCAGGAGAATCTCCCCAATGTAAAAGCAAGATATGAATCCGTAAGACCAGTTACCGGCGGAAAACAGCCAACACTTAAAGATGTTGCAGACGGCAGAATTACACTAAAGCAGTTTCTCTCATACCTTACGGATG
>JAEEQG010000050.1 GCA_016285185.1 Spirochaetota bacterium | reverse complement strand
CTACACAAATCATAACAAGAAGGAACAATAATAATAAAACAAGACTGGCCATGTTTACCTCGCACTGAGAATGTGAACTAGCGGTCAGCTAAACGCGGTTCTTGCAACTGCACTTTTTAAACTGCCTCTAATCTTAAGTTACTTTACTATAAATTAAATCGTAACTGTGTACAAGAGTTTTGCGGATAAATCAACCTATGATTTCATGTATCTGCTGTTTTGCCTGCTCCATGGCCTGCGAGTACTGCTCATTAAGTTTCCGCATGTTCCGCTCCAAAAGCTGGTTGTATTCCGGATCTTGTCTCGGCGATAGATGAATCTGCTGTCCTGTCTGCCGTGCAAGTTCCATTTCCTTTTTGCGCAGCTGCGGTGCGTACTGTTGTTCCAATGCCTGTTCCAGTTGTTGTTGCGAAGCAAAGTACTGTTCGAGAACACTTTTTATGCTGTCAAAAAGGTTGTTCAGGTGCCTGTGCGGATAGAGCAAATCAAGAGCTTTACCCGCATTCATTATGGTGTCAACTTCTTCTTCTTCCTGAGGAAGAGAAACCTTGAGCAGCAAAAGTGATTTTATGCCTTCCGTTACAATGTTTTTTTCTTCATTTTTATATGCGGAAAGTGCCTTTTTTAAGTCTGCCTCATTTCCTGTTTCCAAAAAGCCCGAAGCAATACGTTTTCCTGCGTTTTCCAATTCGCGTTTTTTACCCGCCAGAGCGTCTGACTTGATGTCAGCGGTTTTTTCAAGTGCAATTTCGAGTGCTGATTTTATTTGTCCCATACGATAAAGATACACGACTGAACTGTAAAAGTCCAATGGTTTTTAGCAGTTTTAGCAGCTGATAACCTTTTCTTCCGTGATTATGTGGGTGAGTGGAACATCATGTTCGTCCTGGGGCAGATTTTCAAAAACCTGGCAGTTAAAACAAAAGCCGACCAGTGCTTTGGGATAATACAGCGGGCTTACGTGTTCGTAAATATGCGAAATAAACGTGTCGTAAAAACCCTTGCCGTATCCGAGCCTTGTTCCGTCAGGTGAAAAAGCGAGTCCCGGCAGAATGAAAACCGAATCAATCGGCAGGTGATGAGTATCAACCTTTTCCAGCGTTGTCAGAGGTTCTTTTATACCGAACGCGGCAGGTTCAAGCTGCTTGTCCAGTGATTCTTCCTTGGATAGATAGTAAAAATCAAGGCTTTTGCCGTTTACCCTCGGTACTGCAACATCCTTTCCGTCCAAAAAGGCTTTTTCTATGAGAAACTGTGTGTTGATTTCCGTAGTTTTTGATATAAAAGTGAATATGGAATTTGAAGCACGGTACAAAAGGGAATCGGTAAAATTTACGGTTGCCATCATGCTCCGTGTGTTTTTGTCAAACTGGGAAGAAAGTTTTTTTAATTCGTTTTTTGCATACAATCTGAACTCATTCTTTTTGTCTGCAATGTCATTTGAAAAATCCATTTACTTTCCTAAAACTAATTTTTCATATTCCTTTTTTAAGATTTGAATACAGTCTTCCTTTCGAGCCTGTTTGCGCACAATGTCTTCGGCAAGCGCGCGGCAGTTGGGCGAACCGCATGAACCGCAGTTCAGTCCCGGCAAATCCTGCGAGATACTGACAATTTCTTCCATCATTTTGCGCGCCTTTGAAAAGTCCGGGTCAAGAACAAGCGACGGACGCGGCAGAATGTCCTTTGTCCAGTATATGTCTTCCAGGTTGATATCTGCGCTGGATATGTTTTTGAGCTCAGGCTCAATTTTTGCAAGTCTGTTTCGCATGGCGGCATGAGCAATCGGTACGGGTTTTATTACAAGCGGACCGCCTATGCAACCTCCCTGACAGACGGACATTTCGATAAAATCAACGGATTCCAGCAGGTCTTCTTCCATAGCTTCGAGAGTCTGTAACGAGTGGTTGATGCCATCACAGCTGAGCCAGTTTATTTTTTCATCTTTGTCCAAAAACTGGCTGAGCGAGTCAATTTCGCCGTCCGACATTGCCCACCTGTAGCCCTGGTGCGGACAACCCGGGTTTATTCTTTCTGTAAAATCTTCTTCGCTCTCGCCTTTTTTCAATGCGTTAAGTACCGGCAGATAAAGGTCGGCAGTGGAGAAAACCGCTGTTATTGCAGAAGCTTCGTAGCCCGGAGGATAGCGGGGAACCGTTATTTTTGCGGGACACGGTGCAATAAAAAAGATACCGGCATTCTCACCGGACGATACGGAACGGGCTTTTCTTGCCGCTATTTCTACAGGCGGCAGTACCGGCAAAAGATTCTCTATTAAGGAAGGAAACCGTATTTGAATCAACTTTATAATTGCGGGGCATGAGGTAGAAATTACAGGTTTTAAGGATTGCGGAACTTTTTTAAGATACTGTACTGTGGCGTATGAAACCTGGTAGGCGAAGTTTGAAACATCAAAAAGCCTTGTAAAACCCAGCGAAAGTATTGCGTTTTGAATCTGCCGTATTGTGTATTTTTGCGGGAACTGCGCGTAAAAAGAAGGCGACACAAGAATAGTCGTTTCGTTGTAGTTTTTTATCTGTTCGAGTTCAGCAGAAAGAGCCCTTTTTGCATGATTCGGGCAAAGCCTTATACATTCTCCGCAGTCAATACAGCGTTCTTCAAGAATAACCGCGCGTCCGTTGCGTACACGGATAGCCTCAACCGGACAAGAGGTAACGCAGGTTGTGCAGCCGCTGCATTTTGCTTCCTGCAAGTAAACTGAATGAAAGCGGGATGGTGTTGTCATTATGCCGCCTCATTTGCAATCTTTATGGACATGGTAACTTTTGTACCCTGTCCGGGAACCGTTTCTATCGTCATTTGGTCGGAATTCCGCTTCATGTTGGAGAGCCCCATTCCCGCACCAAAACCAAGTTCCCTAACTTTTTCAGGCGCAGTGGAAAAACCTTCCTGCATTGCCTGTTCAATATTTGCTATTCCTGGTCCGTGGTCTTCCATAATAATTTTTATTTCAGTGTCCGAAATGTCTATGGACGCTTCTCCTCCGCCGGCGTGAACAACCATATTAATTTCCGCCTCGTACATAGCGACACTTGTGCGTTTAATAATTACTGAAGGAAGTCCCAGCTGCTGGAGAATTTTTTTCATCTGGGCGGAAGCATTACCCGCCTGCGAAAAATCATCTCCGGGAACCAGATAATGGAGATGCATTAAATCTTCCGCACTCCGCTGCCTACAAGACCTGCTTCGTAAAGTTTTCCGCAGGCAATGAACATCGGAAGTTTTGTTGAAAGCAAAACAATCCCCATTTCTT
>JAEEQG010000049.1 GCA_016285185.1 Spirochaetota bacterium | reverse complement strand
TATTCAAAACATACTAAAACATTATTTCCTTGACAATACCGCAAAACCAAACTTATCATATTTACATAAGGAGTAAAGTACATGGATTTTACAACCAATCAAATAAGAAATGTTACAATTTCAGGTCATGGGCAAACAGGTAAAACAACCTTATTTGAACAGTTATTATTTGCTGCCGGAGCAATTCCAAAGGCAGAAACAGCCGGAACCGGTAAAACCGTAAGTGATTATACACCGGAAGAAACCGAACACAAGATTTCTATCTATTCTTCTCTGGCACATATTACCTGGAAAGATAAAAACATAAACATTTGGGATACTCCTGGATCCTCAGACTTTGTCGGTGAAGTAATCTCCGCATTCAGATCAACTGAAATGGCTCTTATGCTTGTTGACGGAAGAAACGGAGCACAAATTGAAACTATCAAGCTGTGGCGCGAACTTGACCGCAGAAACAAGCCTCGTATTGTATTTATCAACCGCTGCGAAGAAGATCGTACTGATATAAACGCAATCAGTAAGGACATTCACGACAAATTCAGCGTAGAAACCTGTCCTGTTACAATTCCGATGGGAACAGGCGGCGCTTACAAAGGTGTAATCGATGTACTTAAGGGAAAAGCTATCGTATTTGATGCAAACGGCAAAGAACAAGAAACGGACATTCCCGCTGAATATGATGACGACTACAAAAACGCTCTCGGAATCCTTGCAGGTGCTGCAGCCGAAGGTGATGACGATCTCCTTGTAAAATTCATTGATGAAGGTGAGCTTACACAGGACGAAATTATAAAAGGTCTCAAAATAGCTCTTGAAAACAACAGAATCGTTCCGGTTTTCTGCGGAAGCACAATCAAAACTTCAGGTATGAAAACACTTTTGGACTTTATAGCAGATATCGCACCGAGTCCGGAAAACAAGATTGAAACAACAATGAATCAGGAAGGAGCAGAAGACTCTGTAAAAATTGATCCTTCCGCATCAATGTCGGCTCTGGTCGTAAAAACATCAAGCGATCAGTTCTCAGGACGACTTTCTTACATCAAAGTTATTACAGGTACACTTGCTTCGGAAACGGAAGTATTTAACCTTGCAGAGGGCAGAAAGGAAAAAATCGGTAAATTGTACCGCTGTCTGGGTAAAAAACTGGAAGAAGTAAAATCTCTTGCAGCCGGTGATATAGGTATAGCCGCAAAACTGAGCCTCACACAGACAAGCGATACTCTGTCAGCCGTGCAGACTGCAGTTCCGTTCAGACGTCTGCGCCACCCTGAACCGATTTTCTCTATGGCGGTTTCCGCAAAAGAAAAGAAAGACGAAGACAAGATGAGCGAGCTTCTCAGCAAATATGCCGCAGAAGACCGGACTCTTTCATACAAGTACAACGTTGAAACAAAGCAGAACGTTCTTTCAGGAATGGGTGAACTGCACATCAACATACTTTTGAAGAAAGTTCAGAATCAGACAAAGATTGAAATTAACACCGCAATTCCACGCATTGCCTACCGCGAAACAATCCAGCGCAAGGCACAGGCGGAATATACGCACAAAAAGCAGTCGGGCGGACACGGACAGTATGGACGTGTTGTTCTTGCCATCGAACCGCTTGCGCGCGGCGAAGATTTTAAATTTACAAATGCCGTTTTCGGCGGTGCAATTTCCAAGGGCTACATTCCAGGCATAGAAAAAGGTGTCCGTGAAGCAATGGAAAACGGCGTTTCAGCAGGTTATCCGGTTGTAGACGTTGGCGTTACTGTTCTTGATGGTAAGGAACACCCGGTAGACTCTTCCGAAATGGCGTTCAAGATTGCCGCCCGCAATGCGTTCAGAGATGCAATGCGTAACGCTGGTCCAATTTTGCTCGAACCGATAATGAACCTGACGGTTCTGGTAGAATCAAAATACCTTGGTGACATTATGTCCGATTTATCTACAAAACGCGGTAGAATCCTTGGACAAAGTCCTATCGGCGGTGGTATTGAAGAAATCCGCGCACAAGCTCCTCAGTCAGAACTGCTGCGCTATGCAATCGACCTGAGATCGCTGACCAGTGGTACAGGAAGTTTTGAAACTTCTTTTGACCATTATGATCCGATTTCTGGAAAAATTGCCGATGATGTTATTAAGGCCGCAAAAGAATTCATTACTGTTTCACAGACGGATGAATAGCGGAATAAGATATGGGATAAAAATCTTATCTCATGCAATTTTAATAATTCGCTAGTTGATATTTTATATTTTTGTGGTATACTTTGAAGTAAGCTACAATATTATCATTTAGCAAAATATGGAGAAAAACATGAAAAAATCTTTATTTGCAGTAACAGCCATTCTTGTTTCATTGTTCCTGCTTGTTTCCTGTGCATCCGGTTCAAAAAAAGCGGTAGCAAAGGAAGAACCGATGAAAGTTACCAATACAGAACCAAAACCAGCTTCAACAAAGGCTCCTGATACAAATGGCACAACAGCAAAGCCAACTTATATCGATTCAGGTATTGACAACATAAATGAATCCGGTAGGACTGTAACAGATGACAGTGCTAACCAGGACAAACTTCAGATGCACGTTGTTGAATCAACTGGAATCGCAAAAGAAGGTTCAACACCATCAAACGCAAATTCCAACAATGAATATGCAAATGATGTAGCAGATAAAAATGCAACAGGACTTTCTGACTCAAACAGTACAGGTACAAATGGTACAGCAGCTTCTTCTTCAGGCAAAACAGCCGCCACATACACACACCCAAGAGGACACATTGTTCTTGACAATGCACAGTTCTACACAGTAAAACGTGGCGACGTTCTTATTCTTATTGCAGAACGTTTCTATGGCAATGGTAAAGGTAACTACTTCCCGTTCATTATTGCCGGAACAGAAGATGAAATTACAGATGCAGATCTGATTGAAATCGGACAGAAACTTACAATTCCTGATCTTCAGAAAGCTCTTTCAACAGAAGAATCACGTGATTACGTAAAACAGACATTCTATTCTGTTGCTGACAAATACGACAGCAAGGGAAAACCAGGAATGGCTGCACAGCTGAGAGCAATTGCTGCCGGTCTTTAATCCGCAGTAACTGCTTATTAACTACAAAAGGGGTAACATTACGTTATCCCTTTTATTTTATCCAGTGGAGAATAGTATGAGCACACCGCACAACAAAGCACAAAAAGGACAGATTGCAGAGGCAGTATTATTGCCAGGTGATCCACAAAGAGCCAAACACATAGCCGAAACATACCTGCAGAATGCGGAATGTTATAACGATGTAAGAGGAATGCTCGGTTTTACCGGGACATATAAAGGCAAAAAAGTTTCGGTTCAGGGAACAGGAATGGGACAACCCTCACTTTCCATCTATGTAAACGAACTTTTTCAGTTTTATGATGTGCAGCGGGCAATCCGCGTAGGAACATGCGGTGCTGTAAACGAGCAGACAAAAATCCGCGACATAATACTTGCCATGGCCGCATCAACAGATTCTTCACTCAATACATACCGGTTCGGCGGCAAGCACTTTGCTCCGGCAGCGGATTTTGGCCTGCTTCATGCGGCATACATCGCTGCTGAAAAGCAAAAACTTTCTGTAAAAGTGGGAACTGTCGCATCATCAGATATGTTTTATGATGAAAAAAATTCCTGGAAGCTATGGGCCGAATACGGCGTTCTTGGTATAGAAATGGAAGCGGCGGAATTGTATACCCTCGCAGCAAAATACCGCAGACAGGCACTCGCAATTCTTACAGTTTCCGACAACATCGTAACGCATCAGGAAACAACACCAGAAGAACGTCAGAAAACATTCAACGCAATGATTGAAATTGCGCTTGAAACAGCAATTTCCTAAAATGAACGTCCGGACTCAGCTTGCAACAACCTGAGTTTCGGACAGCAACTCATTGTAAGTTTCAATTACAAGCGCAACCTTGGCACACATCCTCGGATCTTTTGTAAAGAATGCAAACATAACGTCCTGCAGGTATATCTGAAAATTGCTGCCCGGCGTGAACGGGATATAGCGGAGCAGAGACGGATCAAAATGTATTAGCGTTTCTTCTCTGAATAATTTACCCATATAGGTATAACCTTTTTCAGTCAGATGAAGGATACCGTCCCCGGCTTTTTCAATTCCTTTTGTCTTTTTTACCGTAAAATCGTTCTCCGCAAGCTTTGTTTCAGAAGCGGAAAGTACTGCAAGTTTTACCGGAATCTGCAGATCAAAGTTTTTTTCCGTAATATGTCTGCTTTTTTCTGTATCACGCTGGTAATTGTACCATATACCGATGTGCTTAAAATAAGATTTACCTGTCTTCCAATCGAGATGTCCGGTTTCAGTATACTCCGCACGTGTTCCGCACTCAGTACAAAAAATGTCATTACCCTTTGTTTTGAGTGTTAACTCTTTTTTGCAGCAAGGACACATATAAAGAATATTTGTTAAGCCTTCTGCACGGTTGTGTCCTTTATAAAGCCAGCCGGTTCTTTCCTGTTCTGCGAAACTGTCAACATAAATACTCTTTGCAATAATTTTATCGATTTCTTCCACATCGGTTTTTTCAATCTCCTCGGGTGTGAGAGCAACTGAAATCTCAAGTTTTATTATTCCGTTGCAAAGATTTTTTCGCCATGGATTGTCACACAAATAATTGCCGCTGGATTTTATAACAAAAACCGGTAGTTTTGCCTTTTTGATTAGCTTAGAACAGCTTTCGGGCATATCCTTGGAGATTCCGTTTATAACTATCTGACCTTCCGGATACAGGGCAAGAATTCCCTTGTTGCTTATAACATCAAAAGAACCTCGGACTGTCTGCAAATCAGGCTGAAAAAGACTTTTGGGAATAGTTCTTGCAAAGCGCACAAAAAAAAGGTATTTGGACGCAAGCCAATGTTTTCTTGCAACAATAAAGTTTATTCTGCGTGGGAAAAAAGCACGTATTAAATAAATATGATCATAAATACTATGGTGATTACCTACAATAATATACGGGGGTGAAAAAGCAAGCAGTTTTTTCTTAGCTTCAAGTCCTTCAAGAATTGTACCGTCTGAACACTTGAAAACAATTTTTACCTTACGAAAAAGCAGCGTAAGGACAACTACTATGAATCCGAATATGTACCAAACAGGTCTGTTGGGGCGTTTTGTTTTTTTTCTTTTCATAACAGCCAGTCTACTTAATCAGCGAACTACTATAATATTTTCGTTAAAAAATAGGAATTGTCAAGATATTTACAGGTATTTGCAAAGGATTTGTTACATATCTTTAAGTACAACATAAGTTTTTCCAAAACCGCCGTCTTCGGGTGGTGCAAAGTAGTAGTCCTTTACTACCGCACAATGTTTTAAGAAATTGTGCACACCCTGCTGCAAAATTCCGTTTCCTTTGCCATGTATAATAGAAAAATTCTGCAAATGCTGCAAAACAGCCAAATCCATCTGGTGTTCAACAGCCTTCATTGCTTCTTCGTAACGCATACCCAAAAGACGCAGTTCAAACACAGCGGTTTCCGTTCGCTCAGAAAAATCCGCCCCCGGTATACCTCCGCTGTCGGTATTCGCGGCAATCTCAATGCTGATTTTAGGCTTGGTTTCAACAAGCGGAGCAAGCTGCAGCTTTTTCTGGTTTACACTCATTTTAAGTCCGTCAAATTGAACAATCCAGCTGTCTTTTTTATCCTGCCGGATAATCGTACCGCGTCTGCCGTTTAAAAGCACATCAACGTTTTCCGCAAAGTCCTCAGGATACTGTAAATCAGAGTTTTCTTCCGCCTGATAAAAACCTGTATTCTGTAAAGAACGGTCTTTTTTCTTTTTCTTACCGGCAAAACTTTCCTGCCTGCCGTATTTTTCTTCAAGTTCGGCTTTTTGTAACAAAAGCTTGTCTTTTTCCGACTCAAGAATCTTCTTTTCGTTTTCTATCGAATCCGATAAATCAGAAATATACTGTTTAACCTTAAGTGTTTTTTCCCTTGTAATTTCACCCTCTCGAATCTCACGAACAAGGTTTTCAAGCTTTTTGCGGCTCTCGCCGGCAAATTTTTCAAGCTTCCGATATCCCTGCTCTTCAAGTTCAAGCTCTTTCTGTCTGAGCTGAAGCTCTTTAAGATCAACCTTGCGCCTCTTTTCTCGTATTTTCTGTTCTTCGGCTTTATGTTCATTTTCAAGACGCAGCAAATCTTCGTGTTTTTGCGTAAGTCCGCGTATAAGTGCAGAAACATCCGCCTGTTCGGTAACTACATAGTTTCTTGCAACTTTCGAAATACAAGGCAGTAAACCGTTTCGTTCGGCAATATCCAAAGCATGGCTCTCGCCGGAAATACCCATCAAAATCCTGTAAGTTGGCGAAAGAGTGTTAGTGTCAAAATCAACCGAAGCATTCGCGCAAATCTCATGAGTAAATCCGTAGTTTTTAAGAATACCGTGATGGGTCGTGACAAGCACATAGGCTTTCTTTTCAATAAGATAGTCCAGTACTGCCATTGCAATTGCACCACCTTCCTGCGGGTCTGTTCCGCTGCCAAGCTCGTCGAGCAATACAAGACTGTTCGCAGTTGCGTTAGCCGTTATATGGGCGATGTTCTTCATGTGCCCGCTGAAAGTAGAAAGAGACTGTTCCATAGACTGTTCATCGCCAATATCAGCAAAAATATTGTCAAAAACAGGAAGTGCCGTACCTTCAGCGGCAGGAACAGGGAAACCGCTTTGATTGAGGGCAGAAAACAAGGCTGCTGTTTTTAGCGTAACAGTTTTTCCTCCGGTATTGGGTCCCGTAATTATTACAACACGGCAATTTGGCAAAAACACAAAATCAATCGGAACAGCAGACTTTCCAAGCAGAGGATGACGAGCCTTAAGCAGCGTAAAAGGCTTTTCGGCTACAGGGTCCTGCGCAAATGTACATTTCTGCTCAATTCCCCATACAGCCGCCGCAAAAGTTGCATCGAGCATAACCATCTTTTCATGGGCCAGAACAAAATCTTCTTTGAAAGCTCCAAGTTCCCCGACCAGTTCTTTAAGAATCTTGCGAATTTCAATTGAGAGCTGATATTCCTCATGTATGAGGTCATTGTTTTTTTGAACAACATCATCCGGTTCAATAAAAACTGTTTGCCCCGTCTGCGAAACCTCATGCACAATACCCTTGATTCTGCCCTTAAAATTGGCTTTAACGGCAAGAACCTGCCGTTCACCTCGGATTGTAGGCATATCTGACTGCAACGAATCCTTGAAGGCAACATCGGTTGTATAGTTTTTAAGAAGAGCCGCTATATCACGGCGGATTTTGCTTATCGAGTTTTTGATGGCACGGATTTGCGGTAAATCCCGCATTTCTCCCTTTTCGTCAACAATACGGAATATGGCATTTGCAGCATTAGTCAGTGACGGCATTTCTTCCGCAATTGAGAGCATGTTTTTGACAAGAAGTTTTCCGTTCTGAGCAAGCAGTGCGTTTTTTACACTCTCAACCGCACGGCAAAACATTCCGAGCGCATAAACATCGGAGACTTCCAGAACGGAACCTTCTATTCCCAGCATAGGAAAGCATTTTGCGCATGAAGTCCAGCCGCACATTTTAACAGGGTTCTGAAGCTGCAGGAGTTTTGTCCACTCAAATGCAAGAGTTTTAAACGGCATATAGATTTCTGTTTCAGAGGCAGGTTCTATCTGCTCAAAAAAAGACTTTCCTTCCTCACTCATACAAAAGCCGGAAATTGTATCTCGTATTGTATAATAATCCAATAGTTGTAATGTACGTTTATCCATATTGTTTTTAATCTTCCCAACTGCCAGTCTCTATTTCGTTCTTAATCCTTTGCCAGCTTTCGTAGCGTTGTTCCGTAATCACACCGGCATACGTTGCTTCAAGAATTTTACAACCTGCCTCATGGGAATGAGAACATGACAGACCAAAAGAACAAGTACCTACAAGCGGTTCCATTTCCCTAAAATAATAAATCAAATCACCGGAAGGTATTTCATTCAGAACAAATCTGCGGATTCCGGGTGTATCAATTATATCCGCAACAGCATCGGAAGTACCATCAAGCAGCTCAGGATTGATCTGAAGGTGATAAAGCGTTCCTCTCGTTGTAGTATGGGTGCCGCGTTCATATTTTTGCGAAAGACTGCCGGTCCTTAAGCACACATTCAAATCCAAGGCATTTATCACGCTGGACTTTCCTACTCCCGACTGTCCGGTAAAGACGGATTTTTTCCCGTTCAGCGAACGTGCAAGCTGTGCAAGGCCTTCTCCCGTTTTTGCGGAAACACGAAAAACCTTGTACCCGAGTTCTTCCCAAATAGAAAGCATCTCATCGGTATCAGACGAAAACTCCAGATCACATTTGTTACAGACAATAAGAGGTTCTATTTTTGATGCCTCCGCCTGTACAAGCATACGATCCACAAATCTCGGTCTGAACGGAGGAAAATCCGGTGTTGTAAAACAGACTGCATAATCCAGATTCGCTGCCAAAAGCTGTGGCGCCCGTCCTTTTACATTCCACCGCTCAAACACATTTTTACGCGGCAAAAGCGCAGTTATCTGTCCTGTTCCACACTGCATACCGGTATCAATCTCCAAAACATCACCCGGTGCAAGCGGATTATAATAACGTTTGTCCGACTTTAATTTTTTTCCCTTTATTGAACACTGGCGTATTGTTCCATCATCACATTCCACAGAGAAAACATTGTTTGAACCACCGATAAGCGTACCGCGCATGATTTTAATTTTGCCCAAAAAAAACCATCTGTCAATGGGTTTAAAGTATTCCTTTAGTATTGGCGGTATAGTATGCGATTCTTATCCTGACAGTATCAAAATATTTGTAAGAAATAACTAAAATCTCCATTTTTGCCCGAGAAAAATAACCTTTAGGCATGTTTTTATACAAAAGAATTTGACAAAAGGTTTCTTTCAAGTATAATGAAGAAAGGTTATGTCGTACACAATAATTAATGCACCCGCCAAGTTGAATTTAAACCTGTCCGTTTTACCGAAACGGCAGGATGGTTTTCATAACATAGAAAGTATTTTTCAAAAAATTTCTTTGTATGATGAACTGAAAATTAAACCAACAGATGTATCCGGCTGTGTTCTTTCGGTAGAAGGAATGAGCCTGCCGGAATCCAATACAGTTACAAAGGCTTATGATGAATTTGCAAAAGTAACCGGCATAACCACAGGAACTTGTGTTTCCTTAAAAAAGCGTATTCCCAGCGGAGCAGGACTTGGCGGCGGATCTTCGGATGCAGCTGCCATGCTGATTGGACTTGATAACATGTTCAAAACAGGGTTATCCCAGTCAAAGCTGATGCAATGTGCTGAAAAAATTGGAAGCGATGTTCCGTTCTTTGTGCAGACAAGTGCCTGCGCACTAGTCAGCGGCAGGGGCGAGGTTCTCGATCCTGTTACTGCACGCAGTGATTTGCACTTTGTGGTTGTCTATCCTGACGTACACAGTTCCACGAAAGAGGCCTATCTTTTGGTGGATGAATGGAATGAAAAAAAACTGGATTGCAACAAACCTGCGCTAAAAGAATTGGAAGGTATTTACAACAAGCCGGTTGCTGAATGGAGCTTTGTAAATGATTTTACAGCACCCCTTACCTGCAAATACCCGATGATAGCGGAAGCATTGAAAGCAATAAAAGCTGAAGGCGCTTGTTTTTGTGACATGACCGGTTCAGGCTCTGCTGTATTTGGTGTCTTCGATGCACAGAAAAGTGCAGAAGAAGCATATAAAAAGCTTTCATCATACTGGAAAAAGTGCTATTTGGTTAGCGGATGCAGATAGCAGTTCAGCGTGATGGTTGTTCACTAAAATTGTGTAGGAGCAGTACATGCAAATCACTGAGATTCGTATAAGAAAACTTCCTGCTGAAGGAAAACTTAAAGCATACGTCACAGTAACATTCGACAACTGTTTTGTAATTCATAACGTAAAGATCATCGAAGGAAGGACCGGTCTTTTTATTGCAATGCCGAGCAGAAAAACCCGTACAGGGGATTATAAAGATGTGGCACATCCTATAACTCCCGAATTCCGTAATGAACTTCAAAGCAAAATTATTTACGAATACGAAAACTCTCATTTTGACGAAAGTTCAGCACCAGACGAAGATTTTTAATCCGTAGGCAAAAAAAAAGACCGTCTGGAAAAGACAGTCTTTTATAAAACAGACATGGCATCAATTATGCCAAAGCTTTGATAATTGCGCGGTTTGCGGCCATTCTCTTTTCGTTCTTCTTGCAGTTCAGTTTCTGGAGCTTTGTTGTTCTGTTTTTTCTAAAACGTTTAGCAAGTCTCATAAAAATACCTCTTGTTAAAATAGTTGTTATTTATCATATCATTAATTCAATCTTAAGGAAATATACCAGCGTAATTTTCTGCATTAAAACACCATTACAGATTACTCTATTATATCAAATATCTCTCAAAAACCTTGCTTTTTTGTCCCGTTAGTATATATAATAATATCCATCACAAAATGTTTATATCACCCAAAGTATGTGTAAAAAAAGGATACATGCGGAAAGTCGTATCCAAAAAAATTATTTTATTATGCAAAGGACTTTACAAACATGACGGACGAAAACAAACAAAATTTTAAATTTAAAAAGCCGTTCAGGATTATCCTGTTCAATTGGCTAATATATTCTTCACCTGTTATCTTTTTTGTGCTCCAGCTTTATCTGACAAACTATATTCCTTCAAAAGAACTTACAAGCATCATTGTCAAGCCCGAAATATTAATATCAACCTTCGTATCAATCATACTCCCGTTTGTGATTTCAAAATTCTTTTTGTCACGGATGGAAGTCTACGACGGCAGCCCCGAATCAGCTGCAATATGCGATAAAGCGCACAGCCTTTATCCGTCGGTATCGATTGGTACACCACTCATCATTGACCATGTGATTGTTTTTGTTCTTTTGTCCGAAGCCAACTGGTTTTCGTCCGCAAATCTCTCTTTGGCAGTATTCATGCAGATGTTCGGAACAATCAGCCTCGTAAGTCTTTTGTTCTACATTCTTTTCCACGGCGAGCTTGAAGACCAGCTCTCCCCTATTCCTCTTACAAAAGAAAACCTCGGTATGCCGTACAGGACGCGCTTTTTGGTAACAAGTCTTTTTGCAATGACTGGTATCACCCTTGTCTGCGGGGCACCTTTTATCAACGCACTGGAAAAAAATCTGCCCCTGGGCAGTATCCTGTTTACCCGTCTTATACCGACGTTTTTTCTCTGCCTTATTGTAGGAATCATCGATTATCTGGCTTTGACAGGCGATACACTTGTCGCAATCCGAAGAATCGAGCATCTTTCCGAAAAACTCGCCAATGGTGACTACATAAATGCAAAAATTAATGTGCGCAGCCGTGACGAGCTCGGTATCCTCATAAACAACATCAACCAGTTTGCATCCACAACAAAGAGCCTTATTTCCAACATTCAGGACTCTGCCGAAACAACTATAGATACCGCTGCAGCCCTCTCGCAAAATGCCAAGGATACAGAGGAACAGACAGCTTCAATCACAAGCAGTATCAAGAATGTAAATTTTGAGATAGAAAGCCAGACAGCCGGAATTACCGAGACTCAGGCTTCGATTAACCAGATTACGGCAAATATCTCGGTTTTGAACGAGAACATCGAGGCTCAGGCATCCAACGTAACGGAAGCCGCCGCCGCAGTAGAACAGATGGTTTCTAACATCCATTCTGTAACGAACATCCTCGACCGCAATACGGAAACTGTAAAACAGCTCGATGAGGCGGCAAACTCCGGTCAAAAAAAGGTTGACGATGCGGTTACAATTTCCAAGGCTATCCATGCTGAATCCGAAGGCCTTCTCGAGGCAAGCTCCGTCATTCAGAATATTGCAGAACAAACCAACCTGCTTGCCATGAACGCGGCTATCGAGGCTGCTCACGCAGGTGAAGCGGGTAAGGGCTTTTCGGTCGTTGCTGACGAAATCCGCAAACTTGCCGAAGAGAGTAACGACCAGAGCAAGCTTATTTCTACACGTCTTCAGGAGATCGGCAATTCAATCGGTACAGTTGCGGCAAATACCGAACAGATTCAGGCTCAGTTTGAACTTATCTTTAATCTTGCCAATACCGTAAAAATGCAGGAAATGCAGATCATGTCCGCCATGCAGGAACAGGATTCGGGTAGTGCCCAGGTTCTCGAGGCGATGAAAGAGATCAACAACATAACCTATTCGGTAAAACAGAACTCTGAAGAAATCCTTACCGGCAGCAAAGAAATCAATATCGAGATGGCAAAACTTGCGGACGGTACAAGCACCATCAACGATTCAATGGCTGATATGAATCAAAAGACAGATTCGATTGTTACCAACATCGAAAACATCAAGCAGGCAGCCGCATTGAATCTGGAAGCCACAACTAAGCTTCAGACGGAATCATCAAAGTTCAAGATTTATGGTTGATACTTTCCTTTCCCGATAAAAAAGAGCCGTTGTGCGGACAGTCCAATACCGCACACGGCTTCTTTACAAAAACTTTTTGTAATCAATCCTTTGCAAATTGTTTTGACCGTATTTGCAGCAAAAAAACGATCCGCTTTATTTATTTCGCAAAAAATTGTGTAATACAGAGTACAACGCACTCTATACCTATATATTAGGGAGAACCATCAAAAACGGTGTCACACACCATATTTTGCAACTTTCATCAACTCTTTCCAGTAAGAACGGGTTACATCAACAATGTCCGGATCATACCAGCTTCCGGAGCACCTTTTTATTTCTTCATAGCACTCTTTTTCGGAAAATGCACTGCGGTAACTCCATGTTGTCATCATCGCATCAATTGAGTCGCATACGGCAATCAGCCGTGAACCCAGCGGTATTGTGTAACCGGAGATGCCGTCAGAATATCCCTGGCCGTCAAACCTCTCATGGTGATGCAGTACAATTTCGGCAATAGGCGTAAAAGCCGGTACCTTTTTAAGGATTCTTGCACCAATCTCAGGATGCTACTTAATTACAGCAAATTCCGCATCGGTCAGTCTGCCGTTTTTCCGCAAAATTGCATCTGGAATGCCTATTTTCCCAATATCATACAGGTGCGCCGAAAAATGGAAAAGCATTACCTCGTCTTTGGAAAAACCCATGCGTTTTGCAAGCGCAAGTACCATATCACTTACACGCTGAGAATGTCCTTCCGTGTAATAATCACGTTCTTCAAGTGCACTTGTTATGCAACCGATTATTTCATGAAAATCTACAACGCCAAACATTCCCGAAGACAGCCGTATCAAAAAGGACGGTCGCTTTCTTAAAGAAAAGAACGTAATTGACAACCGCGAGGTTCTGCTCAAACTGAACGATATTGCAGCCGAAAGAAACCAGTCCCTTGCGCAGATGGCACTTGCCTAGATTCTTAAGGATTCGGACATCACTTCGGTTTTGGTAGGCGCCTCAAGACCGTCACAGCTTATCGACAATATCAAGGCTCTCGAAAACACGAACTTTAGCAAAGAAGAACTCTCCGCCATAGACAAGCTGACAGTCCTCTGATTTTGCGATTTGTAGGATTGGTATTTCCCATTAGAAAAATTTAAAAATACATGTGTTAAAACATTGTCGAAAGCCGTATTTTGATACAGTAAAGCAGTTATTCTTTGTGCCGCATATTACAAAATATCCGGCACAAAGCCTGTTTCTGCAATAAAATCATCAACAGCCGCTTTCTGTAACTTGTACAATAGTTCTCTATCCTTTCCGCCGACAGGTTTTCCGTCTATCTGGCAAACAGGCACACCGTATGTTGCCGAGCAGGTTATCATAACTTCATCAGCAGATAAAAGCTCATCAATCGTAAAAGGTCTTTCTTCTACAGGAACTCCAAGCCTTCCGCAGATTTCTATAAAGTGACGGCGTGCAGTTCCCGGGAGAATAAGATTGTCCAACGGCGGAGTTATAAACTTTCCGTTTTTTAAGATATTTACGTTGTTATGCGCACATTCCGTTACGCGTTCACCACGATGAAAAATGACTTCATCGCATCCTTTTTCTTTTGCTTCCTGGCTTGCAAGAACAGCCGGCAACAGGTCTACGGTTTTTATATCGCAGTGAAAAAATCTGGTATCTTCTTTTGTAATTACTTTCCATGGGTGGCGCAAATCGGTAAGAGAAGCTTCATAAATATAAATAACCAAATTAGGTTTTACTTCCGGAAAAGTAAAACTTCTGACCGAAGTACCCCGTGTAACCTGCCAATAAAGAAAAAGCGGTTTTTCAGAATCAACCTGGTTAACACATTTCTGCAGTTCTGCAAGAAGCTCATCGGATGAAAGCGGCGGTGTTATGCGGACTTTTTTCATCGAATTGTAAAAGCGTTCCAGATGATATTCAGGTTCAAAAATTTTATGATTTGCCGCCATTGTTGCATCATAAACACCATCGCCCAGAAATACAGAGCGATCGTTAATCGGGACAGTCATTTCTTCAATTGAGCTGATTTTACCATTATAATAAGCAAGATTCTTCATAATACCCTTTTCTCAGATTGTCATTAATTATATAACCAGATTTCCATCAAGCACAACTTCTCTGCCTTTTATAAAAACACTCTTTATTCCTTTAGGTGGAAGGTTCGGTTTTGCAAACGTTGCATCAGTTCCAATTTTTGTGCGGTCAAAAATCACAATATCAGCATCATACCCTTCAAGAATATGACCTTTGTTCTTTAAGCCGATAAAATCCGCCGGTAAAGATGTACATTTTCTTACGCCTTCTTCCCATGAAACAAGTTTTCTATTCCTTACATAGTCTTCAAATAAATGAACGAAATTTCCATTTGCGCGTGGATGGGTCTTCCTTTTCCCTCCAGCACCAATTCCATCTGAACCGACAGCCGCAAACGGAAATTTGAATATTCTATCTACAATGTCCTGTCTGCACATAGTGATTGCCATCAATACATTTCCATCATTTTCAAGAAGAAGATTGCAGACATTTTCTGCAGGACTTATATTATTCCTGTGTGAAATTTCTTCAAGAGTAAGTCCGTCAAATTCAGGATATTTTTGATTTGCAACAATTATTATTTCCGAAGCTCCAAGCTGAAGCAGATAATTTTCGTAGCTTGAATCCTTTTCCATTTTTTTTATTATTTCTTTTTTAGTTTCACTGCTTTTTATATATTTCAAAAGTCCTTCAATTCCCTCTGACTGATATTCCGGCGGAAGGAGCTGTGCAAGTGTTGTGCTCCCTTTGTTGGACTGGTACTGATCGCAGATTACTTTTACACCGCGTTCACGTGCTTCAAGAATCAACTTAAGGATTTCATCAGTAAATGCGGCGTTTTCGAGCCCGGATACTTTCAGGTGAGAAATAATCAGTTTGCAGCCAGAGCTTTCAGCAACATGAATAGCTTCTTTTACTGCTTCAACAATATGACGGCTTTCGCTTCTCATGTGGGTCGCATAAAATCCATCATATTCCTTTACAACTTTACAGAGTTCAATCATTTCATCGCTGTCTGAATAAACTCCGGGAATATAAACCAGTCCGCTGGAAAGTCCGAGTGCACCTGCCTCCATAGCTTCCCTAAGAAGGTCCTTCATTTTTTCAATTTCATTTTTTTCGGGCTTCCGGTTTTCCATGCCCATTACAGCAATCCGCAGAGTGCCTTGCCCTACAAGTGCTCCACTCTGAAAAACCGGATTTCGTTTTTTGATGCTGCTAAGATAATTTTGAAAAGTTGTCCAGGTTTTCCATTCTTCATCAAGAGTATCGAATGGAATTACACTGCTGCAGTATTCGCGTAAAATCTGAAAATTTTCTTTTGAGACAGGAGCTGCGCTTATTCCGCAGTTTCCGCAAATAGAAAAAGTAACACCTTGCAGCAATTGTGTCCTTACATATGGATCCAAAACATGCTGCAAGTCGCCATGTGTATGTGTATCTATAAATCCCGGACAAAGCAAATCATCTTTTTGTCCTTTTTTGATTTTTTTTGCCGTTAATGCTGTAGATTTTTGACCTGACTTTTGCACAAAAGCTATTCTTCCATTTTTTATTCCAACATTACCGTTGAAAATCGGCTTTCCACTTCCATCCGCAATATCAATGTCTTGTATCAAATAATCTACAGCATCACTCATAAACAAAATCCTTACAGCTATTATTTGTATTTAGAAAGAATATCTTCATCCCAGCCGACAGGAATAATGCTTCCCTGATACTTGTCGTAAACCTTAAGGGTTTCGTCGGTATGCCATGCGTTTACAACTTTTTCGTAAAGCGCAACTTTTTCCGGGTCTTTTAGATTTTCAGTTTTTACTGCGATGAGACACCAGTATTCAGGAATGATAAGTGTTGTATCCTGAAGGATTGCCTGTTCCGGCTTCAATCCGAAATCAACTGCATAGTTTCCGTTTATAACAGCTGCTGTTACGTCATTCAAAGCCTGTGCTACAAGATTTGCAGCAAGTTCCTTTATTTTGATTTTTACCTTGTAAGTTTCAATATCAGCAACTGTAGGACTGAATGCCGCATCTTTCTTAATGGTGATTAGACCGGCACCTTCCAGAATCTTTAAGGCGCGTCCGCCGTTTGTAACATCATTCGGAATTGCAATTTCATCACCATCTTTAATTTCTGAAACTGACTTTACCTTGTTTGAATAAAAGTGCATCGGGATAAGATATGTATTTCCGATTGCTGTCAGTTCATAACCGTTGGAAGCACAGTCGTTTGCAAAGAAAACTCTGTGTTGCATAGCGTTCAAATCAATGTCGCCGCTGTTCAGGGCACGGTTTGGAGTTACAAAGTCAGAGAACTGTACAATTTCCAGATTGATTCCCTGTTCTTTCAAACTTGCTTTTGCGGGACCAAGAATGTCTTCAACAAGTGAACCGCAGGTTCCAATTTTAAGAGTAACTTCTTTTGTTTTTTTACCTGCACAAGATGTAAATATCAATGCAGTTACCAAAATAATTGTAATAATTGTTTTACTATTGTTTTTCATTTTCTACCTCTTTCGTATCAGATGTCATAACCTTATCCAAACTGTCATTTAGTGTCTAATACTGTTTTTTTATACACAGCTATAGCCTTTGCCTATAACGCGCATCTTCTGCTTTTTTACTCGTACAAGCCTTTGCTGAAATACCGGTCACCGCGGTCAGGAAAGACAACAACAATGTTCAGTTTTTTGCCAGTTCCGGTTACCTTACCCGCAATTTCTTGCGTCAGTTTTTTTGCCGCGGAAAAAGCTCCACCGCTTGAACTGCCGGCAAAAATCCCTTCACGCCGGGCAAGTTCCCGAGCACCCTCAAAAGCATCCGAATCATTGATTTTTATTATTTTATCAACAAGTGTCATATCCATTGTTTCGGGGATAAAGTCATTGCCTATCCCTTCAATGTTGTACTCGCCGTGTTCGCCGCCGCCCATTGTAGAACCGACGGGATCTGCAAGAACACCTTTTATTTCCGGATTTTTTTCTTTTAAGTACCGCATAATTCCGGCATAAGTGCCGCCGCTGCCGGCTCCTGCCACAAAATAATCGATTTTACCGTTAAGGTCGGTATAAATTTCAGGACCTGTTGTTTTGTAATGCGCACGCGGGTTTGCAGGATTTTTGAACTGCTGCAATGCTACAGCCCCGGGTATACTTGCGCGTATTTCTTCCGCTTTTTTGGCAGCACCAAGCATACCTTCTTCGCGAGGAGTATTTACAATCTGCGCGCCAAGGGCTTTCATCAAAGTCTGCTTTTCCTGACTGAACTTTGTAGGTACTACAAAAATAACTTTGTAGCCCTTTTTTAATGCTGCAAACGCAATGCCAAGCCCTGTGTTCCCGGCAGTTCCTTCAACAATTGTTCCGCCAGCTTCTAATACTCCGCGCTGTTCAGCGTCTTCTATCATTTCGCGTCCGACGCGGTCTTTTACACTGCCTGCCGGATTCATCAATTCAAGTTTTGCAAAAAGATTTATGCCTTGTGGCATTCCGACATTTGAAAGCCGTACAAGCGGAGTATTCCCGATCAATTCCTGCATCGAGTCGTAAATCATAATGCAGCCTCTTGTATTGCCTGCTGCAGATCCGCAATCAAATCATCTGCATTTTCAATGCCTACAGAAAGCCTTATTAAACCGTCCGTAATTCCTACTTTTTCGCGGATTTCTTTCGGAATACTTGCATGTGTCATACTTGCAGGATGGCAGGCAAGGCTTTCAACACCGCCAAGACTTTCTGCAAGCGCAATCAGACCAAGCGAAGAGAAAAACTTCTTAAAATCATAGTTTTCTTTAAGTTCAAAACTGATCATCGCGCCGCCGTTCTTAGCCTGCTTTTTATTGATTTTATAGCCCTGAGCAGTTTCAAGTCCAGGATAATAAACCTTCTTGACCGCCTCGTGTTTTTCAAGCCATTTTGCAATCTTAAGGGCATTATCTGTATGGCGGTCAAGACGGACGCCAAGAGTTTTAATTCCGCGAATCAAAAGGAAAGAATCAAACGGACCCAGAACACCGCCTGTCGCATTCTGAATAAAGGCGAGCCGTTCTGCCAAAGTTTTGTCGTGAACAACGGCAAGACCAGCAACAACGTCACTGTGCCCGCCCAGGTATTTTGTTGCACTATGAACTACAATGTCGATTCCGCTTTCTATCGGGCGCTGCAAGTACGGGGTCATAAAAGTATTATCTACGATTGAAAGGATTCCGTGTTTTTTAGCAATATCCGCAATGCCAGACAAGTCTGTAATTGTCAAAAGAGGATTTGCCGGCGTCTCTACAAGAATTGCCTTTACATCAGGAGAGACTTTTTTATCCAAGGATTCTAGATTTGTTGTATCTTCTATTGAGTAACCAATACCGAAATTCTTGAATATTTTGTCCAGCACGCGGAATGTTCCGCCGTATACGTTGCTCGAAATTATGATTTTGTCACCGCTTTTGAATAATGAAATAACAGCTGTCAATGCTGCCATTCCCGAACCGAATGCAAAACCGTGCGTACCGCCTTCCAGTTCTGCTATCAAGGCTTCCAATGCTGCGCGGGTCGGGTTACCGGTTCTGGAATATTCCCAGCCCTTATTCTGACCGATTCCCTGCTGCTCGTAGGTGGAGGTCTGATAAATTGGAACATTTACAGCGCCTGTTGTCTCGTCGCCATAAATACCACCATGAATCAAAGCCGATTCAATTGATTTGTAATTTTTACCACTCATATTTTATGTCTCCTTATATGTAAAAAAAAATCCGTCGGCTCAAAAAAAAACAAACCGGCGGATTAAAACTGTGCTCTCAATGCGATTAAAAAAGGTTGAAGCAACACTGATGTCCCGCCGTATTTTTACAACAGGAACAAAGGGAAAGATTATAGTCTTGGAGGATTCTTGAATCTTTAATAATATTACCTATCAACATGATAGGTTAACCTTACAACAAATACCCTACCATGTCAATAGGTTTTTATAAATATATATAAAATCAGGTTCGTGGGGTGATCTTTTTTCGGATATCACTGAGACGGTTCAAGGCCTCGTTCAAGGTTTCATCCTTTTTTGCAAAGTGGATGCGCACATAGCGGTTTTCGTTCTCGCGGAAAAATGATGAACCTGGAACTGTACCTACACCTACATCGCGTGCAAGAATCTCGGCAAACTCAAGGTCGCTTTCATAACCGAACTCGCTGATGTCTATCATTATGTAGTAAGCACCCTGCGGTTCCGTATGGGGCAGTCCGATGTCGCGCAATCCCTGTAAAAACAAATTGCGTTTATGTGTATATTTTTGCTGAAGGTCAGCGTAGTATGCGTCATCAAAGCGCAGGCCCGTAACTGCGGCCTCCTGCAACGGAGCTGCTGCGCCTACTGTCAAAAAGTCGTGAACCTTTTTGATGCGTTCGGTTACTTCGGGGTTTGCCTGCGTATAACCGAGACGCCAGCCTGTAATCGAATAGGTTTTAGAAAGCGAGTTGCATACGATTGTACGGTCCCTCATACCGGGCAAACTTGCCATATAAGTGTGAATAAACGGTTTGTAAAGGATGTGTTCGTAAACCTCGTCCGTTATTACAAAGGAATCGTATTTTTTTGCCAAGTCTGCGATAATCGTCAGTTCTTCGCGCGTAAAAACCTTTCCACTTGGATTTGAGGGATTACAAACGATGATTGCCTTCGGCTTTTGGCGGAAGGCATCTTCCAAAACAGCCGGATCAAAGTTGTAGTCAGGTGGAACAAGCGGTACATAAATAGGCTGCGCATTGCTTAGGATTGTGTCGGCACCGTAGTTTTCGTAAAAGGGCGAAAACACGATTACCTTGTCGCCGGGATTAGTAACACTCATCATCGCCGCCATCATCGCTTCGGTAGAACCGCATGTAACAACCAGTTCTGAGTTAGGGTCCACACTCATACCCGAAAAATACGTTATCTTTGCGGCAAGCGCCTCGCGAAAATTCTGTGCGCCCCATGTTATCGAATACTGATGAAAATCTTCTTTTGTTACCTGAGCAAGCCGTTCAAGAATTTCCCGCGGCGGTTCAAAATCAGGGAACCCCTGCGATAAGTTAATTGCATTGAATTGGTTAGAGATTCTAGTCATTCGTCGAATAACAGAATCTGTAAAATTTGCAGTGCGATTTGATAAATTAGGCATAAAGACCTTCCTGGGCGAGTTTGCAATGCAAACTCGTTAGCTCACGAAGTGAGCGACTCATCCTTCGGATAACACTGTCTGTAAAAGTTGATGTTCGTGTCGAAAGTTGCGGCATATCGGTTCCCCTATTTTACGTAGCTTGTCTTTGGGTTAAGGATTCCTTTTGTATCGAACGACTTTTTGATTGCGTTCATAAGGTCCACATTCTGAGCGGGAGTCTGAGCAAAAAAGAAATCTCTTTTGCTTACGCCAAGACCATGCTCTCCGGAAATAAGACCTCCGGATTCCTTTGCCTCAGCATACAGTTTTTCGAGGTTTGCGTTAAGTTCTTTTTCCCAAACTTCGTTGCTACGGTCGCCCCGTACCACACACAAATGAACGTTGCCGTCGCCTGCATGTCCGAAGCTTATCATCCGCATTCCGCTCTGTTTTTCGAGCTTGTTTACAAATGCGACAAAATCCGCAACACGTGCTATAGGTACAACAATATCGAGCGGTTCCTGCTCACTGACTGCTTCCACAGCCTTTACGAGACAGCCGCGGATTTTCCAGATATTTGCGGCATCAAGTTCCGGTTTGGAGCCGTCAAGTATCATTACACGGCGGCTTGAGTCTTTTAACCCGTCAGAAAGTTTTTGTATAGCGCCGTCAATTTCTGCGGCAGCACCGTCAAAGGTCAAAAGCAGATAGGCTGCAGCTTCAGGGTCAGGATATTTGAGATTCAAGAAATCCTCTCCCAGTTTTACAACCTTGCGTTCTATAAACTCTACGGCAGTAGGATTTGTGTTCTGCCTTAAAATGATGGGCACGGCCTCTATACCGTCTTGCAGGCTATTAAAGCTCACAAGGATACTCTGAGATTTTTCGGGTTTGCCGATTAAGCGGAGGAGACATTTGGTAATTACAGCAAGTGTTCCTTCCGATCCGACAACAATGTCTTTTATATCAAGACCGGTAGTATCTTTTCGGTTTTTTCCGCCGACTGTCAGTACAGTTCCATCTGCCAGAACAAGCTCAAGCCCCATTACGTAGTTGCGGGTAACCCCGTATTTTACAGCGCGCATTCCACCTGCATTTGTAGAAATGTTTCCGCCGATGCTTGCGCGTTTTTCGCCGGGATCAGGCGGATAAAAAAAGCCCAAGTTCTCAACATACTGCTGAAAATCTTCAAGAATTACACCGGGTTCAACCGTTGCCGTAAAGTTTTCGGAATCAATTTCCAAAATACGGTTCATCTTTGAAAAATCAAGAATGATTGAACCGTCATGCGGAACAGTGCTCCCTACAAGGTTTGTTCCTGCCCCTCTCGGAGTAACCGGAATACGGTTTTTATAAGCAAAACGCAGAACCGCGCTTACTTCTTCCGTAGAATTTACAAAAACCAGCGCCGAAGCATTCCCCTTTTTGCGTCCAAGCTGGTCACTAAGGTATTTTTCTTCTATATCGGGCGCAAAAACTACGCGCGAAGAATCCTGAATTAGTGTTGTAAGCTGATTTATGACTGACATGCAAATACCTCGTGAAAAAAAAATATTGCCGTGACAAGCACGGCAACAGCTTTATTTACAGACTATCCGACTTAAAGTTCGTCGATGTCCCATCCTTCTTTGATAAAGTAACCGCCGAAAGTCTTGTTGAAAACGTCTTCTGTTTCCTTTGTCTGGAAAGCCTTGACAATCTTGCGGAAAATCTCAACCTTTGCAGGATCCTTGAGGTCTGCGCCGCGGGCTGCAATCAGGTTCCAGTACTGTTTTTCGTCAACTGATGTGTCTTTGAAAATTGCACTTTCGGTTTTGATTCCAAAGTCAAGCGCATAGTTACCGTTTACGATTGCGGCATCAACGTCTGCAAGGGCTGCCGGAATTGTGTTGGCGGCAAGTTCCTTGATGATTATGTTCTTCGGATTTGAAACAATGTCTGCAACCGTCGGGTTGAATCCTGCGTCTGCTTTGAGGGTGATGAGTCCTGCAGCTGCAAGAACCTTGATTGCGCGACCACCGTTTGTAACATCGTTCGGGATTGCGATTGTTGCTCCGTTCTTAAGCTCGTTTACAGACTTTACCTTTGATGAATAAAGGTTGAGCGGAATGATGAAAGTATTTCCGATTAACTTAACATCATAGTTGTGGCTGCCGGCATCGTTTTCCAAAAAGATTCTGTGCTGGAAGGCGTTCAAATCAATTTCACCGTTAGAAAGTGCGTTGTTCGGTGTAACGTAGTCAGAAAACTGGACAATCTTGAGATTGATTCCTTCTGCTTTGAGAGCTTTTTGAGCCGGTGCCCAAAGGTCTTCGTAGATTGAACCTACAACGCCGAGTTTTACTTCTACGGTCTGTGCTTTTTTATCCTGATTACCTGCTGCAAAAACTGATGAAAATACCAGTATTCCGACTAAAACTATTGTGATGATCTTTTTCATTTTTTATACCTCTTATTTTGCCATTAGGCAGTTTGTTCTAACTCTTACCAAGTTGATAACTAGGTTATACAAAATTGCAAAACTTTGTGCTAATACAAGTTTTGTATCGCGAGTTATAGAACAAAGTTATAACTCGCATTATTTACAATGACAGCGCTTTTTCGTAATTCTTGCGCATACTGTCACAGCTTGCATTGAATTTTTTCTGTTCGTCGGCTGTGAGTTTGAGTTGGATTACTTCTGCAACACCATTCTGATTCAGACGGCACGGAACGCTTGCAAAAACGTCGTGCTGACCGTATTCGCCGTTAAGAAGGGTCGATACAGGTAAAATCCTGTCTTCGTTGCCGAATATCGCCTGAACAACATTTGCAATGCTCGCACCGATACCGAATTCGGTAGAGCCTTTGCCGCCGAGGATTATCCAGCCGGCCTGTTTTGCGCGGGCGGCAATGGAGTCCAAGTCCAGCTTGCCGAAGCGTTCCGGCTGCTCTTTTATCAAATCCAAAAGAGGTTTTCCGCCGATGGTTACATTGCTCCATGGAACAAACTGACTTTCGCCGTGTTCGCCGAGAGCATACGCCTGTATGGACTTTTGCGAGTAACCGGTTTCTTCGCTGATGACACGGCGCACTCTCGAAGAATCTAATGTTGTGGAAGTAGAAAGAATACGCTTTTTATCCCAACCGAGTTTTTCCTGTATATAATGTGTTACCACATCTGCCGGGTTGGAAATATTTACTATTATTCCGTTAAAACCGCTTGCCTTGATTTTTGGAACGATGTCTTTAAGAATGGCAACTGTCGCTCCGAGTGTCTGCTGACGATCATTCTGTCCGGCTGCCATATCCGGCAGAGGACCTGCAGCTACGATAAGAATACCTGCATCCTTTATGTCGTTATATGTACCGGGTTTTACATGAACAGTGCGGCCGAGATATGTGGAAGAATCCTGCAAATCAAGTGCCTGAGCTTCCGCTTTTTTTTGGTCTATATCAATGTAAACAATTTCTTCTGCCAGTCCCTGGCTGATGAGCGCATAACCGCCGTGACTACCGACATGTCCTGCACCGATAATTCCTATTTTTCTTGTACTCATTAATGCATCCCCTAATGTTTGTTGCGTTTGATGATTTTGTTACCGCCGAGCTGAATAAGGTTTACGATGATTACAAGCACAAAAATCGTAAGCCAGGTAACATCAAGCTGGTTGCGGTCGTGACCGTACATAATCGCGTAGTTGCCGAGTCCGCCCGCGCCGACTGCGCCTGCCATTGCCGTAAGACCGATAAGACTTACAAGCGTTATTGTCGTACCGCGAACAAGTGGTCCGATGCTTTCGCGCAGATATACGCGGAATATGATGTCAAGCGGTGTAAGTCCCATGCTTTCGGCAGCTTCTATCAGGCCGCCATCAACTTCAGCAAGTGCGGTTTCTACCTGACGGCTGAAAAACGGAACACAGCCGAAAATCAGCGGAACAATCGCGCCGCGGACTCCGATTGCGGTTCCCATCAAAAGGCGGCTCAGGGGCATAACTCCTGTAAGCAGAATAATGAAAGGAATCGAACGGAAAAAGTTGATGATCTTGTCAAGAATCTGATAAATCACCTTGTTTTCGAGCACTGAGCCTTTTTTTGTGACAGTAAGCACAATGCCGAATACAAGCCCGATAACAAAACTGATACCGCCAGCCCAAACTGTCATTATAAAAGTTTCAATCAGCCCGTTATAAAAGCGTTCCGGGTGCGCTGATACGTTCGGTAATAATGTCTCTAAAAATTCTGCCATAATTATGCCTCCTGTCCTTTCTTCAATACTTCAACACCGACTCCCTGCTGCTCAATATGCGCAAGAGTGCGTTTGACCACGTCATGCTTTCCGCTTACGATTGCAACTGTTCCGCCTATCGGCGCGTCCTGCACAATCTCAACATCCGCAAAAATGATGTTGATTGTTATGTCATACAGGCGCGACATTGCGGAGATAATCGGCTCGGAAACATTCTTTTCGATAAATGTAAACCGTACGAGTGTTTCGTCCGAGTCAAGCTTTACTACCGACGAATCTTCTTCTATCAGTTTTTCTATCTTTGTCAGGTTTGAAGTTGAACGGATAAAGCGTTTTGTAACTTCATTCTTTGGCGAAGCAAAAATGTTGAATACCTCACCCTGCTCAACAATTTTACCGTTCTCCATTACTGCGACACGGGAGCAGATTTCCTTTATAACTTCCATCTGGTGTGTGATTATTACAATCGTAAGTCCAAGTTCTTTGTTCAGCTTTTTAAGCAGAGCAAGAATGGAACGGGTTGTCGTAGGATCAAGCGCACTCGTAGCTTCATCGCACAAAAGAATATCGGGATTGTTCGCAAGAGCGCGGGCAATCGCCACGCGTTGTTTTTGTCCGCCGCTCAGCTGTGAGGGATAAACATTTTCCTTGTCTTTTATTTCTACAAGTTCCAAAAGTTCATGTACCTTTTTGGTAATTTCTTGTTTTGAAAGACCACTGTGTTTGAGCGGAAAAGCAACATTGCCAAAAACAGTACGGCTTTTCATCAGATTAAAATGCTGAAAAATCATTCCTATTTTTTTGCGTTCTTCGCGCAGTTCTTTTGGTGAGAGGCTTAAAAAGTTTTTTCCACGTACGGTAACGCTGCCGCTTGTGGGTCGTCCCAAAAGGTTGATTGTTCGAACCAGTGTAGATTTTCCGGCTCCCGAAAAACCAATAATGCCAAAAATCTCACCCTGCTGAATTGAAACGCTGGCATTTTCTACAGCGTTAAAGCTTTTTTTGTCGTTTGTGAAAGTTTTATTTATATCTTTCAGCTCAATGATTCCTGCCATAAAATCTCCTAAAATCTATTGCCAACTTCTTGGGTAGGTTATACAAAAAAACTATAACTTGTGCTAATACTTGTTTTTTATTGCGAGATATAGAGAAAAGCTATAACTTTTAATTAGCGGTACAGGCTTTGTCTACAAAAGCCGCTATTTCTTTGATTACGCTTATGCGACGACCCAAAAGACCGTGTTCTGTAGGAAACTCGACACGTTTTTGCACGGCTCTTGTTTTATGAGATTCCAGCTGTTTCCAGAGAGGCAGTATCATCTCATTTATTGGAGAGACTGAATCGTAGGCAGCGCCGATCACAAGAAGATTTTTGTCTTTGACCTGCTCAAAGGCGTTAGGATGATAAATTTCATCGCGGTTTACAACAACATCTTCGTATATGGCATCTATTCCGTCTGACTGCAAAATCTTTCCTTCTTCCAGCAGGGAGCGGAAATAGCTTTCTTTAGCGCGGTTCAGATAGCGTGTCGGGTCGTAGGGTGTGAGCATGATGATACCGCGGATCCAGTCAAGCTTGCGTCCCGCATTCAAAGCCGAATTTGCGCCCATACTATGACCGAGCAAAAAGATTTGCGACGGGTCTACGTTGTATTTTTCTGTAAACTCCTGTGAGTGCGCGTACTCTGCAAGATTCTGTGCATCTTCGATGCAGTTTGTGACAAGGTATTTGCCCTGACTACCCCATGCTCCGCGGTTGTGCGGGACAATCACCACACAACCTATTCTGCAGAGAGCATGTGAGATGTCATCATTACGGGCCGTACCCGGAAAACCATGCAGCATTATTACGCATGGATGCGGCTTTGGCTGGTTTGCAGACGGCCACATTATCTCGCCGTAAATGTGAGAGCCGTTGCTCACAAAGTCTAGCGTCGTGTAATCGGGCAAGGCTGTCGGATCCAGTTCCTCAGGATCAGTAAAAAGATTTTCAAGCTTTAGATTTGATGACATAGTGTTTCTCCTGATACCGGCTGTCAATTGATTCCCAGATACTTTTTAATCTCTGCAATATAGATTCCGCCGATAGAGCTGATGTTAAAATTTGTCTTTGTGATATAACCTATTTCCATCACCCTGTTTATGTGTTCTGATTCTTCGCGGAAAGGAACGGCGATATAGTCGCTGCCGTTCAATTCCTCGCAGATTATGCCGGAACAAAGCGTGTATCCGTTAAGACCAATCATAAGATTGAGCATGGTTGCGCGGTCATTTGCTTTAATCGTGCGATGGTATTCGTCAGTGCTGAGGATTTCTTCCGCAAAAAAAGGAGAAGAACCTTCGCCCTGTTCAAATGAAAGACACGGAAAATCTTCCAGTTCGGCAAAAGAGATAGACTCATTTTTTGCAAGAGGATGGCCTTTCCAAATATAGACAAAAGCTTTACAGTCTATCAGATGATGGAATTCCAGATCCTTTGTCTTTAAAAGATTCTGAATAACTTTGCGGTTAAAGTCGCTCAGATATAAAATACCGATTTCACTTTTAAGATTTGCTACATCCTCTATAACTTCATTTGTTTTTGTCTCACGGATTGCAAATTCATATTCGTTGGTATTGAATTTTTTTACCATCTCTACAAAGCTCTTTACGGCAAACGAATAATGCTGTGTCGAAACACCGAATTTTTTGCGCAGTCCTTTTCCGTTGTCGGAGTATTGTTCCATCAGGTTTTGGTAGTTAAAATACAGCTGTCTTGCATGGGCAAGAAATTCCGTGCCGTCGTTCGTGAGAGTAACACCACGGCCTGTACGGTTGAAAATTGTAATGCCAAGTTCACCCTCAAGGTCGTGTATTGAGCTTGTAAGTGACGGCTGCGACACAAAAAGCTTTTCCGCCGCCTTGTTGAACGAGCCTGTCTCAGCGATTCCTATTACGTATTTTAACTGTTGTAAGGTCATAAAAATTCCTATAGCTGTTGTTTTACAGTCTTTTATTCATTCATTACCTATTGACTCAGTGGGTAATAAATGATACCTTGTTTATACTGTTATTAACCTACCCTGTCAATAGGCTGTATTGAAAAAATATGTTTTTCAGGAGAACGGGATGAACGCTTTGGACGAAGCCTTCCAAATAAAACAATATATGGTGGAACAGAGAAATTATTTTCACTCACACCCGGAACTAGGTTTGCAGGAATTCAATACATGTAATCGTATAGAAGAAGAACTTACCAAAAGCAGAATAAGCAGCAGGCGCATCGCCGGAACAAACGTTATTGCTGAAATTGACAGCGGAAAACCCGGCAAAACGCTTTTTATCAGGGCTGATATAGATGCTCTTCCTATTAAGGAAGAAAACGATGTTCCTTATAAAAGCCAAAACGAGGGAATTATGCACGCCTGCGGACACGACGGACATGCTGCATACCTTTTGGGTGCTGCAAAGCTGATTAAAAAACATACGGCTGATTTTGCCGGGAAAGTGGTTTTGTGTTTTCAGGCGGCTGAAGAAATCGGCAAAGGTGCGCGTGATGTACTCGCGGCGGGTATTCTTGATGATGTGGATCGAATATTCGGTATTCACTTTCAGGCAGGATTGGATGTAGGAAAGTACGGAATAAAAACCGGCGCCGACATGGCAAGCTGTGACCGTTTTAAGATACAGATTCACGGAAAAGCGGCTCACATTACCAAGCCGCAAAACGGTGCAGATTCGGTTTTTATTGGTGCGCTTATCGTAACACAACTCCAGACGGTTGTGAGCCGGCTTGTCTCTCCTGTTGAGGGCGGCTTAATCGGTGTAGGCAGTTTCCATTCCGGTACAACATATAACATCATTCCGGCAGAGGCTGTCCTTGAGGGAACAATCCGTGCATTCAGTCCTGCAAATCGTAAAAAGCTTGCAGATGCTGTAACAAAAATCAGTACGGATGTTGCGCACACATACGGTGCAACAGTTGATGTTGACATCGAAGACCTTAGCGATTCATGTACAAACCCGGAGAATACTGCCGCAGAGGTCGTGGAATCCGCAAAAAAAATTGTCGGTGCGCAAAACGTACTGACAACTATAGATAAAAGGTTTGGTTCGGACAACTTTGCCGATTTTATGCGCAAGGCACCGGGGACTTATGTTCATGTAGGTTCTACGGATAGCGATACTACAAGGTATCCTCACCATAACGGTCATTTCGACCTAGCACAGGACAGTCTGCCTTATGCCGCTGCCCTTGCTCTCCAGTATGTGCTGGATTATCTGAAATAATTAGGAGACACCAATGCTTAAAATTTCTACCAGAGGACAATACGCCCTTTTGATTATGACAGAACTTGCCGGACAGCCTGCCGACAAATTTATTCCTCTAAAGCTGCTCTCGCACAGGCACAACCTTTCGGTCAAATACCTGGAACAGATACTGATACAGCTCAGCAAGGCAGGGCTGGTCACGGGTGTCCGCGGAAGCAACGGCGGTTACAGGCTTGTCAAAAAACCCGAAAAATACACAACAGGTGAAATTCTGCGTGCACTCGAGGGAGACCTTTCTCCGGCATCAGCTACAAAAAACAATGTTTTTACAGATATTGGCAACAATGATTACTGGAAAGAATTTGAAAACGTGATAAACAACTACGTGGATTCCGTCACATTGGACAAACTGATAGAAAAAAACAATAGCGATGTTGGCTGGATGTGTTACATTTAAACAATAATAGTGCGACTAATAACAAACAAATTCAGACTCTGTTAAATTTATCTTTAATCTTGCAAATACTGTAAAAGTTCAGAACTTACGACGGACAACCTTTTTCCTGTAAAAAAAGAGCCGTTGTGCGGAACAGTCAAAACCGCACACGGCTTCTTAAAAAAACTTTTTAGAAAAGTTTTTTACAAACGGTATCGTTTTGTCAGCAGCATAATAAAGCGATACCAATGCTTTATTTATAATGATTACAGGTTATAACCCGCAACTTTCATAAGTTCTTTCCAATGGGTCATCACTGCGTCAACAACATCTGGATCGTACCTTGTCCCGGAACAACGTTTGATTTCTTCATAACAGTCCTGTTCCGAAAACGCCTTGCGGTAGCTTCGTGTTGTCATCATTGCGTCGATTGAATCGCATACGGCAATGAGCCGTGAACCGAGCGGAATGTTATAACCGGAAATGCCGTCCGGATAACCGAGACCGTCAAATCGTTCATGATGATGAAGTACAATTTCCGCAATTTCGGCAAACGCAGGGGATTTGCGCAATATTCGCGCACCAATCTCGGGGTGCTGCTTTATTACAGCAAATTCCGCATCCGTAAGCCTGCCGTTTTTCCGCAAAATTGCATCGGGAATGCCTATTTTCCCGATATCATGCAGATGCGCCGAAAAATGGAAAAGCATTACCTCGTCTTTGGAAAAACCCATGCGTTTTGCAAGCGCAAGTACCATATCGCTTACACGCTGAGAATGTCCTTCCGTGTAATAATCACGTTCTTCAAGTGCACTTGTTATGCAACCGATTATTTCATGAAAATCTACAACGCCAAACATTCCCACCTACGATACTTTTCTTGAAGGACAGTCATGCTGACCGCACATGCTGCATGACGGGCAAGAGGAACAGCCTTTGCCGTTCTTTTTGTTGCGTACCATCTTTACGATGACGGCACAAACAAGTCCTGCCAGAATCAATGCAACAATCAATGTTCCCATGTTAAAAACAAAGCCTCCTGTAAAGGTTCCCGCACCAAGTGCGGGAATCTAATCTATTTTACCGTTTTAGCAGGTTTTCTGAACAGCATATAGAGGAAGACAATCAGAATTATACCTGCAAATACTAATCCAACAGGGTTTCCGTTTCCTGCAAACAAACTTCCAAACTGGTAAACCACCAATGAAACAATGTACGCAAATCCACACTGCCAGCCGATTGCCGCCCAAGTCCATTTTGCATTGTTCATTTCGCGCTTGATAGCACCGATTGCGGCAAAACAAGGAGCACACAGCAGGTTAAAGATAAGGAACGACATTCCGGCAGGGTGTGTAAACGCAGCGGCAAGGTTTGCCCAGGTTTCTTCTCCTCCGTAAAGGATTCCCATTGTACCTACAATGTTTTCTTTTGCAACAAGACCTGTGATAGAAGCAACCGCTGCCTGCCAGTTTCCCCAGCCCAACGGAGCAAAAATCCAGGCAATAAGACTGCCGATTTTAGCCAGAATACTTACATCCATCTGGTCTTCTTCCAACATGCCGAATCCACCGTCAGCCCAGCCGAAGAATGAAAGAAACCAGATAACTATTGTTGAAAGCAGAATAATTGTACCTGCTTTTTTGATGAATGACCAGCCGCGTTCCCACATTGAGCGGAGCACGTTACCCACTGTAGGCCAGTGGTAAGCAGGAAGTTCCATAACAAACGGAGCAACTTCACCCATAAACGGTTTTGTCTTTTTAAGGATAACACCGGAACAGATAATTGCCGCAATACCTATAAAGTAAGCCGATGTTGCAACCCATGCAGAACCACCAAATATAGCACCTGCAACAAGGGCTATAAACGGAACTTTTGCTCCACAAGGAATAAACGTTGTAGTCATAATTGTCATACGGCGGTCGCGTTCATTTTCTATTGTGCGGCATGCCATGATACCGGGAATACCACAACCGGTTCCTACAAGAACCGGAATAAAGGATTTGCCTGAAAGCCCGAAGCGGCGGAAAATTCGGTCAAGAATAAACGCAATACGTGCCATATAACCGCAGGCTTCAAGGAATGCAAGGAATATAAACAGAACGAGCATCTGAGGAACAAAGCCGAGAACTGCACCAACACCGGCAACAATACCGTCAAGGATAAGTCCTTTAAGCCAGTCAGCACAATCAATCGCGTCAAGTCCGCTTTCTATTAATGCCGGAATACCGGGAACCCAAACACCATACCCAGCGGGATCAGGCCCTTCTTCACCATATTTTTTCAGCATTTCTTCTGCTTCAGAAACCATCTCATCTGTTATTTCAATCGGTTCAGAAACTTCCATTGTTTCATCATCAACAACAACGTAAGTTTTTTCGCCGTTTTCAACAGCTTCAAGAATTGCGGCTGTATCACCGTATTCTTCGGCGGCTTCTTCATAAGCGCCAGTGCCGATTCCAAATAAATGGAATCCGTCGCCGAACAAACCGTCATTAGCCCAGTCTGTAGCTGCAGCACCGATTGTTACCATAGAAACGTAGTAAACAAGCCACATAACAACTGCAAAAATCGGTAATGCAAGCCAGCGGTTAGTTACCACGCGGTCAATCTTGTCTGATGTAGAAAGCTTGCCGGCGTCGCGCTTTTTGTATACACCTTTAAGCAATCCTGCGATATACACATATCGTTCGTTGGTAATAATCGCTTCCGCATCATCGTCCACTTCTTTTTCGCAGGCTTTGATGTCGTTTTCAATATGAGCAAGTTTGTCTGCAGGCAAGCCAAGTTTTTCAACAAGCTTTTTATCGCGCTCAAAAATCTTGATTGCATACCAGCGTTGCTTCGACTCATCCATCTGGTGCAGAACAGCCTCTTCGATGTGTGCTAGCGCATGCTCAACAGAACCTGAAAATGTATGAAACGGAACAACGGAGCCGTTCTTTGCCTCAGAAATAACCATTTCAGCGGCGGCAATGATTCCTGTTTTTTTAAGGGCAGAAATTTCCACAACCTTGCAGCCAAGTCTTGAAGAAAGTTCAGCAATGTTTATTTTGTCACCGTTCTTTTTAACAACGTCCATCATGTTAATGGCGATTACCATAGGAATGCCGAGTTCCGCAAGCTGTGTTGTAAGATAAAGGTTGCGTTCAAGGTTTGTTCCGTCAACAATGTTCAAAATGCCGTCAGGGCGTTCATCAATCAGGTAGTTGCGGGCAACAACTTCTTCCAATGTATAGGGAGAAAGAGAATAGATTCCCGGAAGGTCGACTATTTCAATTTCACCGTCCGCGGACTTGTATTTGCCGGATTTTTTTTCAACTGTTACTCCGGGCCAGTTTCCAACAAACTGGTTTGAACCGGTAAGCGCATTGAACAGCGTAGTTTTTCCGGAGTTAGGGTTTCCTGCCAGTGCTATTTTCATTCTACATCACCTCAATAATTTCTGCATCCGCTTTTCTGAGCGAAAGCTCATATCCACGAACTGTAATTTCAACAGGGTCACCAAGAGGTGCAACTTTGCGAACAAAGATTTCTACATCCTTTGTAATTCCCATTTCCATAATGCGGCGTTTTACCGCACCTTCACCGTTAATCTTCCGGACAACAACCGTTTGTCCGGGCTTTACTTCTTTAAGAGTCATACAAGAATTCTCCTTCCCATTTCTTCGCTTATGGCGACGCGGCTTTCTTTTACATTTACAATTATGTTCCCGTTGTTCTCGGAAATAATGCTCACATTTCCGCCAGGTACAAAACCGAGGTTTTCCAAATGCTTTTTTATTTCCGAATTTCCGGTAATTTTTTTGATGATGTTGGTTTCGCCAACACCTGCAAATGTCAACGGCATCATTTTTACTCCTGTTTTGATTAGTTTTAGCTAACATATAAGGTAAAAAAAAGAAAGTTTTTTACAAACACTTGCTTCTTTTATCAGGTTAGTTATAACTAATACAATGTTAGATTATACTAACAACCAGGTTTGTGTCAAGCTATTTTTTGATTTTGTTAAAAAAGGAAACTACAATAAAAACATTAGATATTATTTGCCATTAGACTTATAAAAATCCCCGATTTTTCCAAGCACTTTACCAAGACTGTGATATTTACCCGAGTAAACAACGGGATCTAATAAAGTCAAATCGATGTCGAAGCTGTCTTTCGGAGAAAGCCGCTCATCAATTTGAATATTTTTGATACTGCAGAAAAAGGTAGTCGAATCTCCTGTCTCTACAGAGCGGACAACTTCACATTCATATACCCATGGGCTTTCGTCCAAAGTAGGAACATTCAAAACGGCACCCCGGCTCACGCTGTATGAGATGTCATTCTTCTTTCCATTTTTGGCTGACTTTGATCCGAAATAATCCATAAGAGGCAGCATTTTTGTGCTTACAAGATTTGCGCTGAACAAGCCTGTCCTCATAACATTCTGCTTTGTTCTTTTTGTCCCGAACATGCTTATGACCAAAAGGTATCCGTCGCCTTCTGCGTGTGTAACACTAAGCCATGTTATTGGTGCAAAATTGTACGAACCGTCTTCATTATTTGTACCAATGATAAACGACGGCTGAACGCACATGGAATATATAGGTTTTACAGATTTTCTTTTCATTTTTTATCTCAATCATATATTCCTTTCCGCTTTCATCGCGTGTTTGCATTCGTACATTTCTTTGTCTGCAATTCTTTCAGAGTCGTGGATTGAGTAATTCTGGCTTGATGTACAGATTGCATGACCATACGCAAAGCTTAATTTGATAGGCTTATTTGCTTTTGCGTTAAAGTCATCGAGTCTGTTGTTAAGATCTTTTACGATTGACTGATATACAGCCTCAGGGTCTTCGCCGTAAATGATTGCAATGAATTCATCACCGCCTGTTCGGTATGTTTCACCATGTTCGCCTACGGCATCTTTAAGAATGCTGGCAGCAGCCTGAATGAATTTGTCTCCTTCCTCATGGCCTAAATTGTCATTGACCTTTTTCAGATAATTAAGGTCAAGCGTCATTATAGCAAAGGTAAAGCCTTTTTTACCTGGTTCTCTGCTGCTCATAAGTTTTCCTGTGAGTTCAGCTTCTTTTTCTATATAAGCGCCTTTGTTTAAAAGGCCTGTAAGTGCATCGGTTCTTGATGCAATCTTATATTTTTCTGCAAGGGCTGCCTGACGGTTCCGGATAATAGACAATCTGAGCAGGAAAATAAGTATAACAAAAAGATATGTAATATAGAAAACGCGCATGATACGGCCCCAGTCAGTCATGTGTCTTGCTGACTTGGCATATAATCCTAAATCAATTGCCCAGACAAATCCATTTACAAGCGACATGATATTAATAAATATCGATACTCCAGTTTGCTTTAATTTCTTTCTGTTTCTAATCTCTTTATATATGAAGTACATTGATAAAAAAATTGTAACAGCTATAAGGAAAACCGAAAGTAAAGACAGCCTGTAGAGAGATGTATTAAAGAAATACGAACCGGCTGCTTCTATGACAAACAATATTGCGACTATTGCACCAATAATGTGCGAAAATCTCTTGTGCGGATATTTGGTGATAGAATCACATTTTACAGCCATAGGGAAGCTTATAAGAAGTCCAAGTGCATATTTAAGTGAATTTATGAATTCCGGTCTGCCGGTAAGTATCTGCAATAACTGAGATTCTACTGTAAGAAGAGTGCCGACTATTAAAGCATGAGCACCCCATGCATAATATACGGTCTTTTCTTCGCGTTTTCTTTCCATTGCAAACTGTGTATAAAGAAGTATTGAAAGTCCAAAGAATACAATAAAGATACTCCAAAGAAATCTTGGAAGTCTTGTTCTGATTTCTGAGTAAATGTAATCTGATGCTTTCTCTATACGCATTTCAAGAATGAATGCAGAATATTCTGTAGGCGTGATAGCTATCGAAAGTTCATTATACTTATCCATTGTGTTGATAGGCACAACCTGAACAGTAAGTCCGATATCGCTACCGGAGAGGTGGGCTGAATTCTGTTTATATTCATAGAGAGTTCTTGAACCTAATTCTTCAGAAGCGTAATAAGTACTGTCTTCTGGTGCGGTTGTATAAACGGTAAAATCCATTCCTCTTGAGAAAAAGCAAAGTGCTTCACCACCTTTAAGCTTGCAGCTTTCAGGAATCTGATAATGGATAACCTTTTCTTTTAAAACATCGTCCTTAGTAAAAACCAGTTTTTCGATATTAAAGACATTGCCGTCATCATCATACCAGCCTTCGCAGCAATCAAAATAATCGCCTTTCTCAAAGAGAATTTGATCGCCTGGTGCACGAGCAGCCTTAATCAGTACCGAGCCAAGCCACGCTAGAATGATGACCAAATAAACTAAAAGATAGATATTATGCTTTATGTGTTGAGATTCCATAAATCTATCTTAACATGGAATTTGTGATTAGCATAATATTTTTTGAAACGTGCAATGAATTTGGAGGTGCGGCGAAGCACCTCCTCTTGGTTCATTTTCTCTTTACCGGAATCCAGACTGCGCTGTGATAGTTTTCTGAGCTTGGGTCTTCGTCGCCGTACCACTCAATGTTTGCACGGCCCGGAAACTCAAAGTCTGGATTTCCCGGCAGCCACTCCTTCCAGATTTTTGTGTTTACATCTTGAAGCGCTTTTGGGCACGGACCATAACAGTCAAACACAGCCCAGTCAAACTCTGGAAGCTCATAAACGCTCATGCCTTCCGGAACTTCGCCGTCCTTGTAAAGACCTGCAACCATATAGCGGAACTTGCCGCCGCCGACATCATCAATACAAACTCCGTACTCTCCGACCTTGTTTTCTACGATTGCTTTTTCGTACTCGTTAGAAGGAGCCTCGCCACTCCAGACACGAGCTGCATATTTTTTGCCAATCTCATCCCAGAACTTTGGAATCTCTACATAAGAAGTTTCGCCGTCAAACTCGCGGGCAAAACCAATCACTTTAAAGCCAGCCATAGTTTTAATTTTGTAATCCATCTGATTACCT
>JAEEQG010000048.1 GCA_016285185.1 Spirochaetota bacterium | reverse complement strand
TGCGTTTATAAAAAAAGCCCGCTGCCGGATAAGGCAACGGGCTGTTAGTTACAAACAAATTTTTACACAGCGTTCGCACTTATTACGGCAGGTGAGAAATATTCTGCTAGTAGTAGGTTTGAATAAACTATGTAATACATATAAATAATTTATATCGTATTCTCAGTTCTTGTCAAGAAGTTAGCCAAACTTTATTCGTTTTATAAAAGCTAAAGTGACAGCCGGTAAAAAACATTTATCAAGAATTTAATTCATCCAGCATGTAGATTCCTGCTTTGAGTTTTTCGTAGAACTCATTGTCAGGCATAGGACGACCAAATAAATAGCCCTGTATCTGCTCACAGCCGTTTTCTTTTAGGAACTGATAGGCTTCTTCCGTTTCCACACCTTCTGTAAGTGTACTCATTCCGAGTTCCTTTGCCATGGTGATTATGTTCTTAAGAATCCGACGGGCTTTTGCATTACCCGAAAAACCAGTCAAAAATTTCATATCAATTTTCATCATATCAAAGTCATATTCTTTAAGAACATTCAAACCTGAATATCCAGCACCGAAATCATCAAGCCAGAGGGCATATCCGTTGGTTCTGAATTTTTTCAGTAATTCCTTGAGTCGGTCATCATTTTCAGACAGTGTGCTTTCCGTAACTTCTATATGAATTAGTTTTTTGTCTATACCGTATTTTTGCAGACAATTTTCAACGTCTTCTGCAAGATTGATTGAATCAAAATCAAGCCTTGAAAAGTTAATCGATACAGGAATGAGCGTAAGATTGTTTTCCTTTGCATAAACAAAATTACGACATACTTTTTCCACCACATACATATCCAGTTTATAAATTTGATGATATTCCTCCAATGTCTGGATAAAATCAACAGGCGACAGAAAACCGTATTGAGAATCATCCCATCTTGCCAAGGCCTCAAGACCGCAAAGTCTGCCGTTCGCGGCATTTACAACAGGCTGATAATAAATTTTGATGTCCCCACTTTCTATAGCATTGTCAATATTATTTATAATGTATTGTTTTTTTTGGAATTGGGCAGCCATTGCATTATCGTACTCACAGTAATCGTGATTGTAATGTTTTTTAATCGTGTAACAGGCATACCTTGCACGGTCACAAGCAATCAGAGGAAGGCATTCCCTGTTTTCGGGGCGGTATGCACCAACTTTTAATCCGAGCTTGATGTCGTAATCCATACTCAAAAGATTGCGTCTTATGGTCAGGAGTTTTTCCTGCACAGCTTCGTTCTTTGTGAGGATTACAAAATTGTCGTTTGAAAAATGTGCGACAATGGAATCTTTAAAAACCTTTTCTATCATGTCAGCAAAATTCTTTAAGAAAAGATTACCTTCCCAAAATCCGTATTTTTCATTCAGAATCTTAAAGTTTTCAACATCAAGAAAAAGAAAAATAAGCTTGTCTATTTCGGTAGTTTTGTTGTTGATAAGTTCAAGTGCCTGGCTGCGGAAATAAGGCATGTTTGCGATTCCTGTAACCTCATCACTTATTGCAAGTTTAAGGAGAATTTCCTGTGTATGCTCTAACTTTTCATCCTTGCTTGCCTCTTTGAATTTTTGGTGATAAGCATTTATCGCACTCATAAGAATAGAAAGAAACACTATTGAGAGATTAACCTTGGTAGCATATGTTGCAGGCAAAAAATGATTACAGATAAAAAAGAAAAGACCATAAGTTGTACCTAGAAGCAGAATTGAATATACGGGCCGCCATACAACAAAGCAGAAAACAAAGATGGTCATTGTCATAAGGGTTATGAACTGTTCACCTTTTTTGTAATCCATGAACGAAATATAAATACCAAAAACTATGGAAACTATTGAAAAAATATATTTGAGAACTTCCCAGCATTTTCGGTTGGCGCTGAGTTTTTTGAGATGGAATACTGAATAAATAAACAGCACTAGTGCTGAACAAAGAAGAATCGCATAGCAACCAATATGAACAAAGAACCACTCAGCAGAACGCTTTGTTTCCGGCAAAAACTGTCTTGTAACTACGCTAGCTATCATAACCAGCTCAAGCAGAATTACTACAGAAGAAACATAAATGCCGCTCTTAAGATTGGATTCGTCAAAATATCTGTTGATATAGTCAGAATGTTTGCCGATTCCCAGCAAGTCCTTCATTTTTTGGAATGTTATCATACTTTTCTATTATAAAGCGATTTTTATAAAAAGAAAATTTTTTCCTGAATTATGATTGTAATTTTTTGTCTACTTCTTGCAAAAACAAGTTTGTCAAAATACGTTCTACCTTGACCAACAATCTCCAAAGTGGTATATATAGTGTAGTTCTTACCTAAAAAACACAAGGACACACTATATGATATATTCCCAACCGACCAATCTTGGAATAGTCGCCTGCCCCGGCGGTGAATCTTTTGCAAACGAAGTAATTGCTCATTTAAAGCACATTTACAAACATCGTTTCGGCTTGAAAATCGATACACTGTCGAAACGTTATTCGGTTGACAAGGATAAATTGCAACGGGATCTTAATTTCTACAGTGATTTACGAACTTCCGATTTGTGTCTGAAAGGGAATGTGGACAAATATCGTGTGCCAGAATTTAAAATCAATACACAGTTTACATATTTTATGAACGGCGAGTTTAAGGCCGAGCTGATGGAGTGCATCCGCGGAAAAGATATCTACATTTTTCAGGACGTGGAAAACCATCAAGAACTTTCGCTCAACGGCGGAAAGAACAAAATGAGGCTCTCTGTAAACGATCATGTAATGTCGCTGCTTGTAACGCTTGACGCCGTCCGTCAGGCTGGTGCAAAAGAGATTTCGCTCGTTCTGCCGGTTTATCCCTACAGCCGGCAGCATAAAAAGAAAGGCCGCGAAGGTCTTACCGCAAGTCTGCTCGGTCACATATACGAAAACATGGGTGTTGCAAGGGTTATAACACTCGACATTCACTCACGTGAAATAGAAAATGCATTCGGTTCAGCCCATATAGAAAACCTTCACGCCAGTTATCAGATTATCCGAGAACTTGCAAAAATCGTAGACCTTACTTCAAAGGAAGATGATTTTGTTGTTGTTTCGCCGGATACAGGTGCAGTTGACCGGAACAAGTTTTATGCTACAGGCTTAAAAAAGCCTCTTGCCCTTATCTACAAGGAACGCGATTATTCCATTGTTACACAGAACGCAAGGGATACAAACATCAAGGCGGTAAAACTGCTTGGTGACGTTCACGGAAAAACCGTTTTTATGGCAGACGATATGCTCGGTACAGGCGGCACACTGCTTAAAGCTATGGAATTTCTCAAGGAACAGGGTGCTACAAAAGTTATTGCGGCAATCAGTCTGCCGTTCTTTACCGGCAACGCTATCGAACAGTTCAATGATGCTTATCAGAAAGGATATTTTTACAGAATAATCGGAACAAACGCTGTTTACCACGAAGAGCTTTTAAACTGCGAATGGTATATCAATACAAACGTTACAGGGTTGTTTGCGAACGTAATTTCGAGAATCCACCATCATCAGTCACTGAGCAACCTTTTGGACAACCGCTCGATTATTGATAAACTGGTTAAAATTGACTGATTCTACGGATCTGATTCTTACAGCGGATATAGGAACTTCTTCTCTAAAAGCGGCTTTGGCCGACCAAGACGGAAACTTTTACGCATTCTGCCGGCAGCGATTTACTACAAACGATGCACAGGAAATGTGGTTTTCAGCCTTTAAAAGTGCCGCGGGAAACCTGCTTGAGCAAATAAAAAACACAAATCTTTATAAAAACATAACCGGTATTGCAATATCCGGCAACGGACCAACTATTGCAACTGAAAACCGTATTCATTTGTGGAACAACTACAACGGAACGGAAGAAGAAGAAGCCGGATACAAGGAACTGTCCTGCGGTTCGCTTTTTATTCCGCGCCTGCTTTACTTTAAAGAACATTTTGCCGACGAGTTTGAAAAAACAAAAACTATTTTTGCCGGTTTTGAATTTTTGATTTATCAACTTACAGGAACACCGCTTACGGTTCTGCCGGAACAACGGTTCGAAAGAGCTTACTGGAACAATACACTGTTGCAGAATTGCGGCTTTGCACCGGAAAAGTTTCCGCCGTTTGTACAGCCGGGTTATTGTGCCGGTAGGTTGTTGCCCTCAGTTGCGGAAAAATTGCATCTTGCACCTGATACAAAAGTTTACTGCGGAACACCGGATTTTATTGCCGCGCTTATAGGAACTGACACACTGCACACGGGCAGAGTGTGCGACAGAGCCGGAACAAGCGAGGGAATAAATATGTGCATAAAAGAACCTGTCCGCGCGGAGGGAATAAGAACTCTGCCTTCCGTAATTCCAGGTTTGTACAACGCTTCGTTTTTGCAGCCCGATACAGGGAAAAAATTCAGCGCTTTCAAACATGCTTCGGTTTATGACAAAATGAGTTACGCGGAGACTATAATAGCGCTGTTGAAGGACAAGTCTTCGCAGGGCTACAGGCTTATGGAAGAAATTACCAACGAGCTTAAAACAGGCATAAAACTGCTTGAAAAGGCGACCGCAACTCCTGTAAAAGCTTTGCGCACTACAGGCGGACAGGCACGGAACGATGCATGGAACAAATTCAAGGCCACTAAACTTGGAATCCCGATTGAAATTAGTGCAATGCCGGACGCGGAACTTACAGGCAACGCCATAACCGCTTTCTTTGGAATGGGACGTTATTCTTCGCTGCAGGAAGGCGCAGAAAAGATGGCAAAAATTTCTAAAACATTCTTTCCTGAATAAAAAAAATGCCCCATACACGAATCGAACGTGCGACCTGCTGCTTAGGAGGCAACCGCTCTATCCAACTGAGCTAATGGAGCATTACGAAATATGTTAACACTTCAAAAAAAAAACCAAGTTTGTTAAAACTTGGTTTAGCTCCCCCGCGCAGGCTTGAACTGCGGACCCACAGATTAACAGTCTGTTGCTCTGCCAACTGAGCTACAAGGGAATGTTGACTAACAACGATTTGTATAATACTTAACCAGCAAAAAAAAGTCAATACTTAAGCAATGTTTATTTGTTGTTCTTAAACATGTTTATTAAAAAGTCAACTTCGCTTACTGAAATTCCCAGTTCTTTTGCAATGTACTGTGTTGTAAAATCCTGTTTGTACATTTCAATTATTTTGTCTTTAACGCTCTTTTTGATTTTGACCGGCTCAGGAGCAACCGAAAACTGCGGTTCCTGATTGAATAATTCCGGTTCAACGGCTACTTCTACTTCAGGCAGCGTGTCTGAAGCAGGAGCAGGAGATGCAATTACTTCATAAGCTTCAAGTTTTTTTTGAACCTGAGTTTTTTTGACAGGCACGTTTTCTTCCGCATGAAGCTTGCTAAGAACTTGTTTTTCGTGCTTACGCTTTTTTATTTCACCCTCAGCAATGGATATTCTTTTGTCAGTTTCATCTATGAGTTGCTTCAATCCCTTAGTACTAGCCTCAGCAAGCAAAACAGTATTTTCCGTTTCACGCTGAATCTCTTTAAGCAGTTTATCAACTTCCAGGCGAATGTTTTCCAGAATTTTTGCAGATGAGAATTCATGCCTGAATTTTATATAGAAGAAAATCCATAAACAAACATTAACAACAAGTATTAGAATTGATAAAAACAATGAGGTTGACATAATTTATCCTGAAACATCAATATGCTGCCCTAAAGCAGGATCAGAAAGTACAATTTTAGAATAACCAGAATCCGAAGTGTTAGATTTATCTCGTTTTTTATTATTTTCGTTCTTTTCTCCGCCTGTATCAGCTGAACCATTACGGTCTTTAAGCTTTCCGATGTTCTCGTCCGTATATTTTACAGTTTGTTCAACGGCTGCTTTTTTTTGGTTATTCTTTTTTTCAACAGATTCCTGATTCATCACATTCTGTAATTGTGATGCCTGAGTTGCCTGTACCTGAGTTTTTGATACTTTCTCCAGCTGTGTATATACAGTCTGTAGATCAATGGGAGATATAGCCATCCGGAGTCCACTTTATGTTATCATCACTGACAGCCTCGTACTTGCCCTGACGTACAAAGCCATTTTCCAGATAGTAAGTAACGCCTTTTGTTTCGACCCTGACTTCTTCTTTTACATCACGTATATACATCTTTACTCCAGGATAAACTGTTCCCGAAGCAGAAATCTTACCAATAATCTTTAGTTCATGCAAATAATTCTGGATTTCTTGAATTTCAGCGGCAATCTTTTCTGATTCATCAATCTTATCACCCTTCTGTTGATAAAGATCACGCAAAGCTTCTTCTTTTTCTTCCGGCAGACTCTTTCGTATCTTTTTTTGGTTTTCCAAAGTTGTAACGTTAAGATTGAGTTCTTCGAGTTCACGTACCAAAGCAGTCTGTCTTGCAATTAACTCGTCAAGCCGCTGCTTTCTTCTAGGATCGTAGCCTACTTCAAGAATAGTTTCACTACCACCACCGGCACTACCGATAGTTTTTGCATTTATTTCTTCTGTAGCAAACAGGTGACCACCGATGATAGCGGCACGCTTTCCCTGCAAGATAATGCGTCTGTTACAAGTTACGTTCGCATTGATAATACCGTCCGCAACGATAATGTTTTCTTCAACATCAACTTTTGTATTTTGAATAAATTTTGCCCACAAAGACTTGCCGCACTTAACACTTCCTTCATCACGTCCCATAATACCGAGCGAAACAATAATATCACCGTCTGCTTCGAGTACAGAACTACCGACAGTTCCGTAAACTTCAATGTTACCGGATGCTTTAACGTTAAATCCGTCATCAACATTGCCCTTAACAATAACAGTACCAAGGAAGGTGATGTTTCCAGACTTGATATTAACACCGTCAACTTCCATAATCGGTTCAACGTTGATTTTACTGCCGGAAAGAAGAACCTGACCGTTCATTGAAGCAAGAATTGTTCTGCCGTCGGAATCGAGTTTAACGTTTTTACCCAGCGGGATAGGAATATCTTTTCCGTTTTTAGCTTCAAGATATTTGCCGAACAATGTCTTGCCCGCCTTACCGCGTTCTGCCAGCATTTTTTGAGCAAGAACCTGTCCTTCAATAACATTCTGAATAAGGTTGAGTTCCTTAAAGTTAATCTGACCGTTCGAAGATTCTTTTATTCTGAGTTTTGAACGGTCTGTTTCAAAGTTGTATGAAATATAAGCATCGTGTCCATCGATAGGTTTTGTACCTTCTGCGACAACAACCGGTATTCCGTATACAGGATTATCAACAAATGCTTCGATTTTCTCAAAATTGATGCCGTGAGTTACGCCGCGCTTTTTAACTTGCCGTTCTATGTATTCAGGTGAAATTTCACCACCGTCTTTCATAGGTGCTGTTGCAAGAATAGTACAAGTCATTTCGTCCGAACTAATATCAACTGTAAATACCGCATCATTAACAGGATTCTGAATAAAGGTTCCGACTTCTTCATAAACTCCGCCGGTTTCATTAGTTGCATATTTCTTAACTGTATCTTCGTTAATAGTATAAGTATCCCCGACTTTTATTTCCTGCAGAATCTGTTTTGCAGTTACAGGTTTACCGTTACCGACAGGTGGCAGGACTTTGAGCATAATTTTGCCGTCAAAGTAATGAACAAAGAATTCACCGTCTTTATCCGTAATAACTGGTCCGGTATCAACGGATTCTGAAACATCCTCGGACTGTTGAGCTTTTTTACGCTGAGATTCAAGAACACCTTGAGATGATTCGTAAACATTGATAACCCATGGTTTTTTGGCAATTCCCAAAAATCCTTCAGAACCACGCTCAATTACTTCATATTCAAGATAAGAAATTTTTGTTTCAAGCTGAACAGCCGCATCAGCAAGAGCTTCATCAAGTGTATCAGCACGAACTTCTATCGTACGCAGGAGGTGGTCTATCTGAAGTTTTTTTTCAAGTTCTGCTCTAATATCGTCCAGAGTTACCATAATCGCTCCTTACAGGATACCTTTGCGAATATTTGTCAGTTTTGATCTTAATCGCAGGTTTGCTTTTGTATGAAGCTGTGAAATACGTGATTCACTTACATTAAGAACCTGTCCTATTTCTTTGAACGTCAAATCTTCGTAATAATACAGAACCAAAACCATTTTTTCTTTTTCCGGCAGTTCGTTGATTGCTTCTATTATAACACGGCGGATTTCTTCGCGCTCAACAATGACATCAGGGTTAAGACTTGAAGGCGATTCTATACAGTCTCCTATTGAAACATGATCTGATTCATCTCCTGAATACCAGACATCATTCAGAGACAAAATACTTGTACCTGATACTTTAAGTATTGTCTGCTGGAATTCTTCCTCGCTGATTCCCATTGCACCGGCAACTTCGGCATCTGAGGCTGTACGGCCGAGCTTTGCCTCCAACCTACCGATCGTATCTTCTATTTCTTTGGATTTTTGTCGGACAGAACGCGGAACCCAATCAATCGAACGTAATTCATCAAAAATTGCGCCTCTGATTCTTGTTACAGCATATGTCTTGAATTTTACGTTCTTTTCGGGATCATACTTATTGATAGCATCCAACAGACCAAACTGTCCGAATCCGACCAAATCGTCAAATTCTACACTACCGGGCATTCCTGTATGAACTTTACCGGCAACATATTTTACCAGTGGCATATACTGCCGGATAAAAGCATTGCGCAGTTCAGGCGACTGGGTTTTCTTAAATTCCAACCAAAGCTCATCTTCTGTTTTTTCATCAAAAATTGAAGTAGACATCTTTCCCAACCTTATCCATTATCCCTGGTTAATACAGTGTGAATAGCACGGGCCATAATTTCTGTATCAGCACCCTTAAGTTCTTCCGACCCTGCAGTTGCTTCTGATTTAGCAAAGTCAGAATTAGTTATTACATCACTTCCCAGCTTTTTCATATCTGTAAGCATTGTATCAATATCAGGAAGTGAACCCAATTCCATATTATCAACATTATCTGTATTATTTACATTTATAAAGTTTTCGGTTGCAGTTTCCTGCTTTTCAGGAGATATATCAACAGCAGGCTTAGATGTCTGCACCTGTTCTTCTGGAGGTGTCTGTACAGACGCAGCAGCTGATTCAGTAGAGTTTTCCGGCTGAGATTTTTTTGCAGCAGGGGTACTTTCATTTAGCAGCTGTTTGGGGATTCGGAACTCCGGTCCGTTTTCATCATCAAAAATAAGGGAATCATCCAAAGCAGTATCAACTTTTCCCGTGGCTTTAGCACTTGAAGATGTATTTGAAACAGATGTTCCACTTTCATCCAGAAATTTTTCAAATACTACTGAACCTGCAAAATAAACACATGCCATAACAAGCGCACTTATCAAAGCCCTGAGAAGGATTATCCCAAAAGGAACGGAGGAGAAAAGCCCGATAATGAAGGAAAAAACAAAGCCAACTGAAGCAAAAGAAATCAGATACTTTGTTTTATTCATAGATACCCCCCATTACTACAAGATTAAGTGAAAAAAAACAAATGGTCAAGTTAAATCGACCAGTCTCGTCCCAATAGTTTGTCTATAAAACCGGAAACACCGGTCGCCTTTTCTATGTCAATTTTTTCAATACGGCTTACAAGGTGTTTTACACACATTGCCGGTTTTGACGTAGGCTCCGCTATAATAAACGGCTTTTGTCTTACAACAGCCTGAGATACTACAGGGTCGTCATATATAAAACCCATGTATTCAACTTTGCAGTTCAAGAACTGACCTACTATAGTTGTCATGCGGTCAGAAATACGCTTGCCTTCGGCGGCGGAATGGACTCTGTTTACAATCAGCTTAAGGTTAAGTTTTAGGCTGTCTGTTTCTGTGGCAATTATCTTTATCATTCCATACGCGTCTGTAATTGCAGTTGGCTCGGGTGTTGTCACAATCAAGACTTCATCCGCTGCCTCAACAAAACCAAGAACATTACTAGAAATTCCAGCACTAGTATCAATAATGATTATATCTGCGGAAGAAAGAGTTTCAAATTCCTGAATAAAAAATCCGCGGTCTTCGTCTGAAAGGTTAGCAATCTTTGAAAAACCGTTTGCACCGGCAATAATTTTAATACCGTACTCGGTGGGAAGGATAATCTCCGACATTCGTTTTTGCTTTGTTATTACATGGTACAAATTGTACTGCGGTATCATATTCAAAATAACATTTACATTAGCAAGTCCCAAATCAGCATCAATAAGAATTACTTTTTTTCCAATCTGAGCATAAGCAATCGCCAGATTTACGGAAATATTAGTTTTACCTACTCCGCCTTTTCCACTTGTAACAGTTATAATCCGTGTTTTTTTTGAAGTCTGCTTCATCATTTCACGTAATTTTGCTGCCTGATCTTCCATATTTTTATCCTTTAAAGTATCTTATTTCTATTCTTCGCTTCCGCCGAATTTTTTCTCAATTCTATTTCTGTTAATATTAAAATCGGTTAAGTTTATTAAAAACCTCACAACGGAAGCTTTTTCTATATCCTGCGGGACTCTTTGTCCCGTGGTAATGAGCGAAACTGGTTTACGTTTTTCAGAAAGCACACTTATAAGATTGCCGACCCTCGTGGTTTCGTCAAATTTAGTGACAATAACAGAATTATATCCAAACGGCTCAAACTTTTGAATAATATCTTTCATGTCGCTTGTTTTGGTAGATGCTGCAATTGCAAGACAAAATTCCGTCTTTGAGCCTTCAAGTTCCAAAATATGCTGTATTTCTGCCATTTTTTCTATATCACGGGGATTACAACCGATTGTATCTACAAGAATGAGATCAATACCGTCACTTTGGAACAAAGCTATATTCTTCTTCAGATCAAGGCTTGTTTCGGCAGTTCTTACAGGGACATCCATATAGTTTCCGTACACTTCAAGCTGCTCTTTTGCAGCAATTCTAAAGTTGTCTATTGTTACCATACCGATATTAAAATTACGACCGTTGTTAAACTTAGGTTCTCTCAGATAGCTTGCAGCAAGTTTTGCAATTGTTGTTGTTTTTCCAACACCGGTTGGACCTACAAGTACAATAATTTGAGGACGCTTTATAATTTCAAGCGGATAAATGCTTATACTTTCACCTATCCAGTCTACAACCTGAGTCTGTATCAAATCAAAATTATCCAAATCCTCAAGTGAAAAATCTTTTCTAAGACGATCCGTAATTTTTTGGATATATGCCGGTGAAAACTCATTTTCTGTAAGAATCTGTTCTATTTTTGTAATATTTTCATGTTCGACAGGAACAGAGGCACTTAATTTAGCCTGATTATCCGCAATCATTTCTTTGATTTCATCAAGAGTTTTGAGCATTGTTTTTGTCGGAGCATCAATACGATTACCTGTTTTTTCAAGTATTCGGGCTTTTGATTCTTCAAAGGATTCCTGAACTGTAAATGGAGAATATGACTGTTTATTGACTATAAAACCGATTTCAACACCGTCTTTTGGGAAAAGACCAAGAAAACCATTAGAAATTGTTACAGTTGACCGACTTGTCTGTGTCCAGCCGATTCCTTTTTTTCCATAGCGGTCTTCTATTTTTCTTATGCATTCAGCTTCGGTTGCAGCCCTTTCTCTATATGTTTCAACAGGATTATTCAACTTTTACCTCTCCCAACGATTCCAGATAAATATCACTTGCTATTTCCGGTACAGAAAGAACAACAATACCGGGCATTTCGCGTTCAGTACTTGCCTTTACAAGATATCTTGCTTCTTCAGGACAAAGAATTATCGGTATATAGCCTTTTTCTTGAACAGCGGCAATAGATGCACTCAATGCACTAATCCATGCACGATGTAAAACAGGGTCTAAAGCAGCGACAGGACCGTTTACCGTATCAACCTTGCTGTCAACCAATTTTTGCAAAAACGCCGGATCCACAGTAAGGGCGTGAATCTTTCGGTTTTCATCCGCATATTGCAAACAAATCTGTCTGCCAAGTGCCTGCCGGACTTTTTCTACAAGAATATCAGTACGCTTTGTTACACCGCCAAAATCAGCCATAGTCTCGAGAATTGTAACCATATTTCGTACAGAAACTTGTTCTCGCAACAGTCCCTGCATAACTTTTTGTATTTCACCAAGAGAGAATATTTTTGTTGCTTCCTCAACCGCGGCAGGATACTGTTTTTTAAGTTCATCCATAATGTTCTGAACTTCCTGTCGACCGATTATTTCGGCAGCATGCGATTTTATTATTTCGGTAAGATGTGTTGCAATAATGGTAGGCGGATCTACAACCGCGTAGCCCGCACGTTCAGCGCGTTCGCGTTCCTGTTCGGTTATCCATATTGCAGGCAACCCGAATGCGGGATCAGTAGTTTTTTCACCGTTAAGCTCTTCCGTTACTCCGCCGGTATTCATACACATGTACCAGCCCATGCGAATTTTGCTCTGTCCTACCGCCGCGCCGCGTATTTTAAAGCAGTACTCGTTAGGCTCTATACGCATATTGTCAACAATGCGGATTTTTGGAACAGCCAAGCCAAGGTCTACAGCAATTTCACGGCGGATTCTGCCTATACGCTCGGTAAGTTCCGCGCCCTTATCCTTATCTACAAGCGGAATAAGCGCGTATCCAAGTTCAAGCAACAGAGGATCAAGCGGAACAATCGGACTGATTTCTGAAGAACCGGCAGGTTTGGTTCCCTTAGCCTTTGCCTTTTCTTTTTCAACACGTGCAGCAAAAGATTTTGCCTCAGCGGAACGCAACCGCCAGCCAAGATAAAAAAGAGCAGCACCCATAGGCACAAGCACATACCAGGGGAATCCGGGAAGTACACCAATGACAGCCATCGTAACACCGGCAACTATAAAAATCCATGAACTTTGTGTAAACTGTTTTGTAATATCCTCGCCGAGTGTTTCTTCCGAAGCTGAACGCGTAACAATAAGGCCAGTTGCGAATGAAACCATAAGCGAAGGCAGCTGCGAAAGCAAACCGTCACCTACGGTAAGGGCCGCATAGGTTTGAATCGCGTCTGAAAAACTTTCTCTGCGCAGAACCATTCCAAATATAATACCGACAATCAGGTTTATAACGGTAATAAAAATACCGACCTTTACGTTACCCGAAATGAACTTGGTAGAACCATCCATTGAGCCGTAAAAATCCGCTTCCTTCTGAACATCCATTTTTCGTTTGCGCTGTTCTTCTTCGGTAATTGCGCCGGAATTATATTCCGCCTCAATAGCGGCCTGTTTCATCGGCATTGCATCCAATGTAAAGCGGGCTGCAACTTCGGCTACACGGGTAGCGCCTTTTGTAATAACGAATGTTTGTACTGCTATAATGATTATAAAGATTACAAATCCGATAAGAAGTCCCTGTGTTCCACCCGAACCGACAACAAAGCGCGAAAAGGCGCGAACCATTTTTCCGTCAAACTTTGTTCCCAACGTTAAAATCAGACGTGTAGAAGAAACGTTCAATCCAAGTCCGAAAATTGTTGAAACGAGAAGCATTGTAGGAAAAGAAGAAAAATCGATTGCGCGGGGGGTATAAAGAACTATCAAAAGCATAAGCAATGCGAGAAGAACATTGCATGCCATGAGAACATCGAGAATAACCGTCGGTAACGGAATGATAATCATCATTATTACAACAACGGCAGCTATGGCTATAGCTAAATCACTAAAACTTTTTCCAGATATGCCGAATCTTCCGGCCATGTGCCCACCCTTAAACAAACCGATCCCCATCGGTTTGTGCTATTATATCACACTTTGAACAATAAATCAAAGGTTTTCTTATATCTTATCAGTTTTTTATACTTTTGGAATTCATCGTATAAACTTTTGCCAGAATTACAGCCAAAGTCTGGTAATACTGCTCTGGAATCACATCACCGACTTTAACATTCTCGTATATTCCTCGTGCCAAAGGACGGTTTTCAACAATCGGTACATCGTTTTCGCGCGCAATCGCCTTTATCCGTTGCGCCAGAGAATCAGCACCTTTCGCATTAAGGACAGGCGCCTGCATGGTAGCCTTATCGTATTTTATTGCGCACGCAAAATGCGTAGGGTTTGTAATAACAACATCAGCATCAGCTACCATCTTTGGCATATTCTGATGAAGCATCTCATTCATACGTCTTCGCAGACGACTTTTTACCAACGGATCACCTTCTAATTCCTTGTATTCTTCTTTAACTTCCTGTTTTGTCATTTTCATGGATTCCATGAATTGACGCCGCTGAACAAGATAATCAGGCACTGATATAATCAAAAAAATTCCCGCGGCAATTATAATAAGCTTTGCAGCTAATCCCGCTACAAAAACAAACCCTTGAAACATATTAACATTTGACATTGCAAGGAGTTTTTGCAACTCTGAGCTTATGAGAAGATAGGCAACAAAAACAACAATCGTAACTTTTAATATAGATTTTACAATGTTAAAAGCGCCTTCAAAAGAAAAAAGTGTTTTTTTAAAGTATTCGCCGAATTTTGGTAAAATTTTTGAAAATTTTGGTTCAATAGGCTTTGTTGAAAAAAGGAATCCCTTTGTCTGTATCATGTTTCCGGCAACACCGGCAATAATTGCAGTCAAAAACAAAGGTAAAAGCATCTTCACAAAATAATTGTAAAAAGCTGTAATAAGAGCCGGATCATTTATGTTTGATGCCTGGCATTTATCAAAATAAAAACGCAATATCTGCACACAATTTTTAAACAGCCAGGGCGCCGTTATTACAAGAGTAATCGCTGGCAATAACAAAACCAGCGCACCGGTAATTTCCTGGCTTTTAGGAACGCGTCCCTCTTCACGCGCTTTTTGAAGTTTGTGCTCCGAAGGCTCTTCAGTTCTACCTTCTTCTTCTGCAGACGCGAACCACTGAAAGCCGATTTCGGAAAGAACAGACAACGGAGACTTCTGTTCATTGTACAACAACGATTCAGTTATAAAGCTTTCTCTAAGAACATTCCTAAGCTCAACCATCATAGCGGCCCCGGTGCAACATTTGCAAAAAGAGTTTCCAGTCTTACAAAGGCTGTTTCAAACGATCGGCAAAAAAAATCTGCCATTGTCGGTAACAAAAGAGTAAGCAGAAAAAAGGCACATAAAATGGAAATAGGCAAACCTTCCGAAAGAAGATTCATCTGTGGAGCAGCCTTTGATAAAAGTCCTGTACTGAGCGAAACCAAAAACAAAGTACCAACCATCGGTAGAGCAATAAGCATTGCATCAAAGAACATGTTAGTCAATCCTTTCAAAAGGAACTGCAAAAAGACTTCCCGATGAGCGAGTAATATGTGACAGTTCAGAGACTGGAAACTTCTGAACACACCTCCAAGAAACAGCTTCTGAAAACCACTCACCTGAAGAAACAGCAGCATGGCTATCAAATTCAAATATTGTCCCATAAGTGGATTTTCAACCTGAGAGAGAGCATCATAAACTTCGGATGCACCAAACCCCATCTGATAGGTAAAAAATTGACCCGCGGAACTGAATGCGGCAAACATCATCGAAATATAAAACCCTGTAATTATTCCTATCAAACCTTCACCGATTAAAATCAGTATATAATCTATACTATTCGGGTTTATATTCCAGATGGTATAATCCACATTGGGGAATAAAAGGCATGCCGTATAACCGGCAAGTCCTATTTTTGCAACACGTGGAACAGCATTTGTCGACAAAAGTGGAACAGTGAGAATCATTGAAAAACAGCGGACTGCAACAAGAAAAAACCAAGGAGCTTGTGATGCAATTTGCTGTAACATCGATATCTTCCGCCTTTTTTAGAACCGTGAAATCATACTGAAAAGAGTTTCTGTATATTCCATCATCGAGGTAAACATCCAACCACCTAGCAAAGCAAGGACAACAAGGATTGCAAAAATTTTTGGAACAAAAGTCAGCGTTTGCTCCTGAATTGAAGTAACCGCCTGAAAAATCGCAACTATAAGACCCACAATAAGTGCAGCCCCCAGGACAGGAGAAGCCAAAACAAGAATCTCAAGAACACCGTTTCTCAAAAGTGAAATTATAGTTCCAATAGACACAATCACTCACTCCTAATGTATAATTCCATTGAAAAGTTGCGTAGTAAGAAGCCCCCAACCATCAACAAGAACAAAAAGAATCAACTTAAACGGCATAGAAATCTGTACAGGAGGCAACATAATCATACCCATTGACATAAGTATACTTGCAACAACCATGTCTATAATAATAAACGGAATATAAAGAATAATACCTATCTTGAATGCAACCGTAAGCTCATGAAGAATGTAAGCGGGAATGAGCACATAAGTAGGAACGTCTGCAAGGGTATTCGGCTTAGGCAATTTACGCATCGACATAAACATTGCAATGTAATCAGTATCATCACGCATTTGATTGTACATAAAAATCCGCAAAGGAGCTTCCGCCTCAGTATATGCGGTTTGCACACTGATTTGTCCATCGGCGAGAGGCTTGAATGCATTATCATAAATTTGAGTAAACGTAGGCCACATAATAAACAACGTCAAGAAAAATGCAATTCCATTCAGAACAACTGTGGGAGGAACCTGCTGCAAAGAAAGAGCACGTTTGATAAAATCAAGAACAATCGAAAGTCTTAAAAAACATGTAACAAGTATCAAAAGACTTGGAGCAAGCGAAAGAACAGTGAGCAAAAGCAGAACCTGTACAGAAAAAGCGACTTCTTCGCCTGTTTCAGGTTCTTTTATTTCAAGATTCACCATAGGAATATTGATTGGTGTCAACTCACCTGACATAGACGCAGTACCGTCGGAAGAACCTTGAGGAAAGTTCTGTGCAAAAACTGGAGAAAAAACAACAAATATAAACAACAAAACAAAAAATAGTTTTTTCATTGTTGCTCTCCGTTATTATCACGGTTTCCACTGATTTCACGCCGTTTGGACTGCAAATATTCCATAGTATTTCCGGCAGAATTCTCAAAATAGGACGAAAAAGAACCGGACTTTGAATTTGTTCCGGAATTAAAGAATTTAGACAAAATCGAAGCAAAATCCTTAGGCTTGTCCACAGGCTGTTTTTCGACATTGATATTCATCATATCTATTAAATCTTTATCCGTAATCTCTCCGATTTTGTTAACGGAATTATCTGTAACACCAACCATAAAAGCTTGAGTCGGCGTTGAAACAATATAAACAGATTTGCCAGGCCCAAGATTAAGCGATGCAACTTTTTTCAGATAAGGATCCGGAGCAAACTTTGGATTACCGCTTTTCCGTAAAAGCCAAACAATCGCATAAATACATGCAATGACAAGAATCAAAACAAAAATAAGTCTGATAAAAAACCATGCAGTTCCTGTCTGACCTACGGAATCCACAGCCTGTTCTACCGCCTGGTCTGCAATAAGCAATTCGCTTTCTCGCTGTTTCAATTCAGAAACAGGAGCAGAATCTTCAGACTGAGGAACAACCTCCTGTGCACCTAAAAACGATACAAAAATAATCGAGAATAATAATATAAATATAAATTTTCCAGAGATTTTCGTACTGACCCCCACCCAAACCAGTAATTACTGAAAAAGGACAAGGTCTCCCACAACCGTGTCCTTTTATTCTTTCATCTTTTATTTAATGCCGGAAACCCTTTCAATTGGTGACAAGATTTCGGTTACACGAACACCGAAGTTTTCGTCAATAACTACAACCTCACCTTTTGCGATAGGCTTATGGTTTACAAGAATATCAACAGGCTCACCAGCCAGCTTATCCAATTCTATAATGGTACCTTCGCCCATTCCAAGGATCTCTTTTATCTGCTTTTTGGTACGACCCAACTCTACAGTCATTTCCATGAAAACATCCATAATCAGACTGATGTTTCCTTGTTCCATGGAAGAAATACCGTTCTGCAGATTAGGATACTGCAACGGTTGTACATTAGGCATTCCGCCAGGCATTTGTCCCATACTCATACCGCCCATCATTGGATTCATACCGCCCATCATCGGATTCATGTCGCCCATCGGCATCTGCATACCAGCACCAGCATCCATAACGGCACCGCCGCCCATGCCCATATTCATCTGAGGCTGCATGTTTTGCTGAGGAGCAGCTGTAACAGCTGCATCGTGTGCAGGGTTAAGTGCATTTGATACTGTAAAAGCAACTGAATTCGAAATTGCTTCCCACAATGTAAATTCTTCACTTTCGTGCTTTACCGCATATGAAAAAAGAACAAATTCCTGTTGCGGGTATCGAACCATTGCTTTTGCAACATGCATTGCTTCGGCAGGCGCACATGCGAGCCCCGGGAATTTTCCGGTCTGGCTGAGCGCCGTTATTTCAGCGCCACTATGCTGCGAAACAATTTCTGATATAACAGAAAGCGACATATCATCGAGTTCAGTAATTTCTTCTTTATTTATAAGTCCTGCAAGTTTTTTTGCAAATTCAGGACTAAGCAGGAACAAATGATCACCTGTCATCCCTTCCGTAAAATCAGCGGTTATACCAACAATCATTTCGGGAAGACGCTTAAGCAAGTCATCTCTTGTAACAATCTCAACATTCGGAGCAGAAACAGCGAATTCAGCACCTGTCATTGTATTAAGATTTGACTGAAGGCTCTCTACCGTACCTGCAGAAAATTCTTCAAGAGGTTTTGTATCAACCTTTCTCATTGAGGAAGACGATTGTGCTGCCGACCCCATTCCACCCAAATCAACTCCTGACAACAGGGCATCAATTTCATCTTGAGAAATAGCACCATCACTCATACGATCCGTCTCCTTCTACTGTTAATTCTTCAAAATCATCATCTTCTGACTGATCCAGTTTTCCAATAACCTGAACAGCCATCTTTTTACCGATTACACCGGGTTGGCAAAGGAACTTTTTAACATTTCCCACACTTAAAGTAAGAGGATCCCCTACCCTCACATTAGATAATCGGACAATATCGCCAACTCTTAAACCTAAAACATCACGAATCGGTAAATTTATTGAACCGATTTCGGCTACAACATCCATATCAACACTGGAGAGTTTTTCTTTAAGAACTCCAAGATACTGTGTTGTGGAACTTCTTCTAACCGACGAGAACCAGAATTGCGAAGAAAGCTTTGAAATAATAGGCTCAATCGTAATATAAGGAATACAGAAGTTAATCATTCCTTCTTCTTCACCAACTTTGGTTTCCAACGTAACAAGGACAACCATTTCAGACGGCGGAACAATCTGTGCAAACTGTGGATTTGTTTCAATCTGTCCAAGACGCGGACGCAAATCAATTACCTGCGTCCATGCTTCGCGCATATTTGCTAGAATACGCACGATAATTCCTTCCATTACAGACTGTTCAATATCCGTCAAATCACGCTGAACCTTTGTACTCTGTCCGGAACCACCGAACAGACGGTCAATCATTGAAAAAGTAATAGCCGGGTCTATTTCCAAAATAGCATTACCTTTCAACGGATCCATATTAATAACAGCCAAAGTTGTCGGTGTCGGGATAGAACGGATAAATTCTTCATAAGTAAGCTGATCTACCGAAGCAACGTGAACATGAACCATACTTCGAAGCTGAGCCGAAAGACTTGTTGTTGTCAAACGGGCAAACGTTTCGTGCATGATAGAAACCGTACGAATCTGCTCTTTTGAGAATTTGTCAGGACGCTTAAAATCGTAAATTTTTATTTTACGAGTATCATTAACAGGACGGAAATCCTCCTGTTCGGTTTCGCCTGAACTAATTGCAGTTAAAAGCTGGTCAATCTCATCTTGTGATAGAACTTCGTTCATGTAAATCCCTTATTACTGTTCTATAACCTCAAGGCTTTTGAATTTTACATCCCTGATTTTAGAACCTGTTAAAACATCATCATTAATTGAATTACGGATTTCCATCTGAAGAGTCTCCTCATTTTTAGGGAGCAGTTCAGATGCAGTTCTCTGTGCAAAATAGCGGCGTATCAAGTCATAAATTTCTACTTGACGCTGAGTTATTTCGGTTGATGCCTGTTTGTCATCTTTTTTGTAACCAAGAACAACTTCTACAACAACAGTTGCAGGCGTGGCGTCACTTGTTTTTGTACGGATCGAACCAATTGAGCTGTACCAGTCAAGAACTTCCCTGGACTGTCTTACATCCGCAGAAGTAGGTATTACTGTCTGTGAGGGAGAATTCTTATTCATAATATTCATGGTGATTACAACAACTGTAACAATAAGTACAATGGCACCTATAACAATAGCAACCCATTTCAGAATAACAGGTATTAAACCGCCAATACCACCACTACTTTTCGCAGAGTCAGCGGAAGACTCATCCCCACCAATGTCCAAATCATCATCATCTGCCATATTTTACCTTCCTCAGTAGTTTTATATTATCATTAAAAATGACCATCGTCCAGTATTATAATATCTACACGGCGATTGTACGCCTGTCCTTCGGGCGTATCGTTCGAAAATTTAGGCCGTGTATTTGCATAACCTGCAACCGAAAACTGCGACTCATTAACTCCAAAATCCGAAAGATAATGCAGTACATTGGTTGCACGTGCAGTTGAAAGTTCCCAGTTTGAAGGCCATACATCACTATCAACTATACTGTCATCAGTATGTCCTTCTATACGGAACTTCCGGTTTTTCAGTTCATCCTCCGAGAGAAATTGCGCAATTCTAAGCAACGTTTCTCTCGTTTCTTCAAGGTCAAGAACAGCAGTTCCCGGCTTAAAGAAAGTATCGGATGCCAAAGTAATTACAAGCCCTCGTTCATCGGATGTCAACGAAATCCTGTTTGTTTTAACATCAGGCGCAAAAAGACTAACCGCACGTTTTACGGCAAGACCAAGCGATTTTCCTTTTTCCATTGAAGGCATTGTATTTATATTGTTACCTAAATCCGCAAGACGTCCCGAAGTCAAGGACTGTCCTCCTGCGGCAGGATCACCGTGAAATGAAGCGACCATCTGGTTCAAAATCACAACATCAATCTCTGTCGGGTTATAAAGCATAACAAAGAAGCAGAGCATCAGCGTGATCATATCACCATAAGTGGTCAACCACTCTTGCGAAGGCGGTTTTGGCTGTTTCTTTTCTTTCTTTGCCATTAACTAATCCTTCAAAACTTCTGATTCAATAGCTTTTCTCGAAATAGGATCAAGATAAGTAAGAAGTTTCATAGCAAGAATACGGGGGTTATCACCGGCCTGAATAGACAGAACTCCTTCGATAACCATCTCTTTTACAACTATTTCCTGAGAGTTGTGGAACTGTAATTTGTTTGACATAGGAGTCATGAACATGTTTGCAATCAAAGATCCGTACAAGGTTGTAACAAGAGCAACAGCCATGTTAGGACCAAGGGACGACTTATCTTCCAAGTTATTCAACATACCGATAAGTCCGATAACGGTACCCATCATTCCGTAACCAGGAGCAAGACCTGCCCATGCGTTCAATATACCAATCCAACCGAAGTGCCGGGACTCTACCTGTCCCATTTCGTTTTCAAGAATACCTCGAATAACGTTACCATCGGTACCGTCAACAACAAGACGGAGTCCTGTTTTCATAAACTCGTCGTCAAGATCTTCAAGTCCTTCTTCCAAAGCCAGGATACCTTCACGACGGGCTTTTTCAGAAAGCGAAACCATGTTCTGAACCAAAGTTTTTTCATTATAGTTAGGGATTTTAAAAACACGGCCCATAATCTTAAAGATACCCAGTGTCTGCTTCATTGGGAACGAAATACACATCGCCATAAATGAACCACCTACAACGAATATGAAAGACGGGGTATCCCAAATTCCACCCAATGTACCGCCTGATGTCATAACTGACATAACCAGTGCAGCAACACCACCGGAAAATCCAATTATTGTCATTATATCCATAAACAGCCCACTCCTATCTGTATGGTAGAGACAACTAAAATGAGATTTTAGCCATTCCCTTATTCTTCATTTTTAAAAGCGCCTATCTGACGGCGATACTTTATGATTCGTTCGGTCACTTCCTCGGGTTTTTCCCTGATTATCAGCTTTTGCCCGGAGAGCATAACCAGAGTAACATCAGGATTTATCTCAATCCTTTCAATTTGATGCGGGTTTATCCAATAAACTTTTCCATCAAGCCTAGTTACTTCAATCATATCATACTATTGTGAATGGTAAAACGCCAGCCGTCAAGTACTTTGCTTTATTTTTCAAAAAAAAAGCAGGGAAATGTGCAATAATTGCACACTCTCTGCTTTACTTATCGGTTATTCCGTTACAAAGATTAGCGTTTCAGACTTAAAACTGTATCCAATAATGTATCGGATGTCTGAATTGTTTTTGAGTTGGCCTGGAAACCACGCTGTGTGATAATCATATCAGTAAGCTGTTCTGTAAGGTCAACGTTAGACATTTCCAAAGCGCCGGAAAGAAGAGAACCTTTTCCTGCAACGCCTGCTACGTTAATATTTGCAAGTCCTGAGTTGTTGGACTGGACGTAAGTATTGTCACCTGCTTTTTCAAGACCGCCCTGGTTTGTAAAGCTTGCCATGGCAATCTGTCCGAGAGTGCGGTTTGTTCCGTTGGAATAAACACCTGTGATTATACCGCTTGAATCAATCTTGAAGTTGTCAAGATAACCCATTGTGTAGCCGTCCTGATAGAAAGCCTTTGTAGAGCTTTCGGATGCATACTGTGTAATTGTGTTGATCTGGCTGCCAATCTGACCAAGGTTGATGTTCAGTGTCTGGCGTACAGGGTTTCCGTTTGCATCAGGAGTTGTGTTCGGTACGTTGAAAGATGTCTGTACAAGAATATTGCCGTCAGGGTTGCTGAGGTTTCCTGCTGAGTCTACAACAGACTGCAATGTTCCGTTGTTGTCAAATGCAACTACGAATGTATTTCCCTGTCCGTCTGTTCCATTAAGACCAACGCGAGTCTGTGTTGTTTCAGCATTATCCGGATCAATAAGAACTGTTGCACGCCACTGGTTAGGTGTATCTGGAACACGTGTAAATGAAACGTTCAAATTGTGTTCATTGCCAAAGCTGTCATAAATCTTGAATTCGGTTGACCATGTGCCTTTTGCAATTTCACTCTCGTTTGAGTTTTCTGTAATTTCAGGTGTATTTTTGTTCAAGTTACATGCAAAGTTAACATTCTGTGTAGCTTTTGCAGGATCTTTTGAGCCTACAGGAATAATCAAATCTTCTGTATAACCTGCTGTATTGATTACCATTTCACCGTTCAATTCGCGAGCCATATATCCCTGAACACGAAGACCGTTTGCAGGATTTACAAGGGTTCCGTCCTTGTCAACGCCAAAAGTACCGGCACGGGTATAGAATGTTTCTTCACCGTTTTTCAAAACAAAGAAACCGTTACCCTGAATGGCAATATCTGTTGAAACGCCTGTTGACTGCAAGTTACCCTGTGTAAAGATTGTATCAATACTTGCAGTTGTTACACCAAGTCCAACTTCCTTAGGATTTACACCGCCAACTTCCGTTGTAGGAGCGGCTGCACCTGAAAGCTGCTGTGAAATCATATCCTGAAAATTTACACGACCACGTTTGAAACCTGTTGTATTAACGTTAGAAACGTTGTTACCAATAACATCCATACGTGTCTGGTGGTTTTGCATACCGGATACACCGGCAAAAAGTGAACGCATCATATCTTTACCCTCTTAATAATTGCCATAGATTTTTGATATTTGAGATAAACTGTACTGCATACCGTTTACATAAACTTTAGGATCTGCTGAACGTGTTACTGATTCAACAATACCAGTTACAACAGAATCACCGTTGTCAATTTCAACAACTTTTCCGATTGTTGAAACAGCTTCGGAAGAATTCATCATTGTTGCCAGTTTTGAAAATTCCGTACTCATGTTTGTCATTTGTTCCAAACTTGAGAACTGTGCCATCTGTGCAATAAATTCCGTATTCTCCATTGGAGATGTCGGATCCTGATTCGACAACTGCGCAATCAACAGCTTTAAAAAATCATCCTTGCCCAACTCCTGAGTTGCAACACGTCCGTTTGCTGCCGCATTCTTTGCGTTTTGAGTATTCACAGCCTGCTGCACGAGAGCTTTGTCCTGAGCACTCAACGTAGTATTGATTTCCATAAAATCTCCTGCCTTTTTAATTACGCAACCACATTAATAGAAGTCGAATCGTAATAATTTACGTATGATC